>JBBIPT010000064.1:0-16978 GCA_037442705.1 Anaeromyxobacter sp. | reverse complement strand
GGGCCCGGATCCGCGCGGGCTCGGCGGGTGCCTCCGCCCCGAGGAGCGGCTCGCCGAGGACCTCCTCGAGCTCCGCCACCGGGACGCCGCCCGGCCGGAGCAGGCGCGGCCGGCCCACGAGCGCGACGATGGTCGACTCCACCCCGACGCGGCAGGGCCCGCCGTCGAGGATCCGGTCCACCGCGGCGCCGAGCTCCGCCCGCACGTGCGCGGCGGTGGTGGGGGAGATCCGCCCGAAACGGTTGGCCGACGGGGCGGCGAGCCCGCCGCCGAACCGCTCGAGGAGCCGGAGCGTGACGGGGTGGGCCGGGACGCGGAGGGCGACCGTGTCCTGGCCACCCGTGATCTCCGGGAGGACCTCCGGGCGGCGCGGGAGGACGAGCGTGAGGGGCCCGGGCCAGAAGCGGGCCGCGAGCCGCCGGGCCGTTTCGGAGACCTCTCGCGCCCAGCGCTCGAGGAGGTGCGCGCCCGCGACGTGGACGATCACGGGGTGGTGGGCGGGGCGCCCCTTGATCTCGAAGACGCGCCGCACGGCAGCCCGGTTGCCCGCGTCCGCCCCGAGGCCGTAGACAGTCTCGGTCGGGATCGCGACCACCTTCCCCTCGCGCAGGGCGGCGGCGCACGCGTCGATCTCGGCGAGCAGCTCCGGGGTCATTCCTCGGTCCGGCCCCGCTCGCCCCCGCCCGGCCTCTCCACGGAGGCCAGGAACGCGGCCGCCTCGGGGGTCTCGAACTCGGCGAAGGCGTAGCCCGTCTTCTCCGCCTCCTTGGCGACCTTCAGGGTCTCGGCGGGAGGGAACTTGAGGTTCGTGGGACAGGGGGTGAAGACCTGCACGTAGGTGGGGCCGATCTCGCGCGCGACGAGGATCGCGCGCCGGATCACCTTCCCGAGCCGGAGCGGGCTCGCGACGGTGACGGTGGCGCCGTAGGCGCACCCGGCCGTCCGGGCCATCTCGAAGACCGGGATCTTCGGGAAGGCCTTCCCCCTTGGGGCCATGTGGAGCACGCGGCCCGCGGGGGACATCCCGCTCTCCTGGCCGCCCGTGTTCCCGTAGACCTCGTTGTCGAGCATGACCGTGGCGATCCTCTCCCGGCGGAACCACGAGTGGAGGGTCATGTCGAGGCCGATGTCGGCGATGGCCCCGTCTCCCACGACGACCACGACGTCCTTGTGCCGGTCGGGGTGGCGCAGCCGCAGCATGCGCTTCAGGCCGGAGGCGACCGCGTTCTGGTTGCCGAAGGCCGTGTTCGAGTAGGCCACCGCGGTCTGCGCGAGGGCGAAGAAGGAGCAGCCCGGGGTCCCGACCACGACCGTGTCCTCGGGGGCCGGCAGCGAGGCGGCGACGAGCCGGATGCCGAGGGACACGCCGCAGCCGGCGCAGTGGGGGTGCTCCTCGACGATCTCCTTGAAGGAGCCGAGCTCGCGGATCCCGTAGCCCTTCCCGTGAGGCCCTCGCGCGACGAGGTCCCGGTACTCGGCCGGCAGGAACTCGGCGAGCGCCGGGGCCGGGGTGATCGTGGCTCTCGACACGGCGTCCTCCTATCGCAGTCCCCGCGCCCGCATGCCCTTCTTCACCTCGTCGGCGACGAGCCAGGGCGGCATGCTCATCCCCCCGAAGACCCGCGGCCCCGCCACGACGCGCCGGTTGCGGTCGAGGCACGCCTTGACCTCCCGGGCGAGCCAGCCCCCCGCGTTGAACTCCGGGACGACGACGAGCTCGGCCCGGTCGGTGATCCGGGCGAGCTCCTCCGCCGGGAAGGGGCGGATCGAGCGGACCTTGACGAGCCCGGCCTCGATCCCCTCGGCGTCGAGGAGGCGCAGCGCCTCCCGCGACTGGGACACCGCGGTCCCGGAGGCGACGAGGAGGATCCTCGCGCCGGGCCGCTCCACCTCGACGAGGCCGCCGAGGTACCGCTCGACGTGCCGGCGCGCCCGCTCCGCCGCCGCGAGGACCTCCTGGTGCCAGCTCGCGTTCGCGGCGCCGCTGATGAAGTTGCTCTTGTTCAGCAGGGGATCCCGCACGATCCGCACCGGCGGGGTCTCGGTGTCGAACGCGGGGACGGGCGCGCGCCGCGGATCGTACGGCGCGAGCTTCCGGTCGGCGGGCGGCAGGAGGACGGTCTCCTTCGTGTGGGTGACGAAGAAGCCGTCCACGAAGACGCCCGCGGGCAGGTGGACCTCGGGCTGCTCGGCGACCGCGTAGGCGCCGAGGATCATGTCGTGGAAGTCCTGCGCGTTCTCCGCGTGGAACATGAGCATGCCCGTGTCGAGGAGCATGCCCATCTCGATGTTCTCGGGCTGGATCGAGGGGGGCAGGGACACGCCGCGGCACATGAAGGCGCAGACGACGGGCTGCCTCGACCCCGCCCAGACGGGGAACATCTCCATCGCCCGAAGCGTCCCGGGCCCGCTCGTCGCCGTGAAGACCCGGCCGCCGCCGAGCGCGGCCCCGTGGATGGCGGCCATCACCGCGAACTCGTTCTCGGCCCGGTAGTAGTCCCCGAGATGGCCCTCGTCGAAGAGCTCGCCGATGAGGTGCATGCTCTCCGACTGCGGCGTGATGGGGTAGGCGACGGCCATGTCCACCCCGGCCCGGCGGACGGCCTCGGCCACCGCCTCGCTACCGGTGATGAAGTGGGGGGCCCTCGGCGCCTCGAGCAGGAGCTGCTCGGGCGTCTGGGGGTGCTGCTCCGGCTTGGGGGGCTGGCGCTCCGGCATCATCGAGGTTCGGGCTCCGGGGGTGCGTGACGCCTCCCCCTAGCGTGATCCGGCCGCCGGAGGGAAGCCCCCCCCCGTCGGCCCTGGTGCCTCGACCCAGGCATGGTGACGCGACGAGAGCGCGAGGCGGGCGCCCGAGGAGGGAGCGGCGGAGGCCCAGCAGCGCTACGTCGAGCAGCGCACCGACGAGGCCGCCCGCCGCAGCGAGAGGATCGACGCTCGCAGTAGGCATCGTGCCTGGGTCGCGGCACTAGGCGGCGCGGACGCTCAGGGCGTCCTTCGGGCAGGCCCACACGCAGAGGCCGCAGCCCTTGCAGCGCGCCTCGACCACCGCCACCTTCTTCGTCGGCTCGAGGAAGACGAGGACGTTGGGATCCGGACAGCCGAAGATGCAGAGCTTGCATCCGTTGCACTTCGGCTCGTCGACCTTCACGGCGTAGTACATGGCGCGATCACCTAGTGGAGGGCGTGGAGGGAGACCGCGCCGGCCGCCGCCCGCACGATCTCCATGTTCTTCTCCACCATCTGGCTCACCTTCCCGAACTTCGACTTCACGGCGTCGTCGAGCGCGGCGGTGGTTCCGGAGGCCACGAACTTGCCGCCGCCGAACCGCTCGAGCATCGACTCCTCCAGGGCCTTGTGGGAGGTCAGCTCCCGGACGCCGTAGAGCGCCCCGAGCATCGCGATGTTGGTGGAGAGCTCGGTGCCGCCGATCTCGTGGGCGATCTGCGTGGCGGACACGTAGTGGAGCTTCGCGTCCAGGCGGCGGAGCCGGTCCACGTCCTCCGCGCGCAGGTCGAGCGGCTCCTCCGCGTTGACGATCAGGACGCCCCCTTCGCGGAGCCCCTCGAAGAACGGCATCGTGTAGCACTTGCCCTTCGTGATGACGTGCGGGTGGAAGATCATGATGACGTCGGGGTAGAGCACCTCGCCCTTCTCGTGGATGGGCTGCCGCGCGATGCGGACGTAGCTCTCCGCCGGCGCCAGCCGCTTCTCCGCCCCGAAGAAGGGGTTCACGGTGACCTCGAGGCCGTCGCGCCAGGCCGCCGCGCCGAGGATGTGGGCGGCCGTCACCGCACCCTGCCCGCCGAGGCCCGACATCCGGATGAAGACCCTGTCGCTCATCTCCGCTCGCCCTCCTCGACCGGCGCCAGGAACGCGGCGGCCTCCGCCGAGACCCATTCGTGGGTCCGGTACTTCCCCTCCTTCTCCCGCTTCTTGATGAGCTCGAGGGTGTCCCCGGGCTTGAACTTGTAGTTCGTCGGGCAGGGACTGAGGAGCTGCACGTACGTCGGCCCGACCGAGCGCGCCACGAGGACCGCCCGGCGGATCGCCCGCTCCAGCTTCTTCGGGTGCGCGGGGGACGTCGACGCCACGTAGGCGCAGCCCGAGGCCTGGGCGATCTCGGGGAGGGAGACCTTCGGGAACCGCTTCCCCTTGGGCGCCATGTTCAGCACGGCGCCCTCCTGCGACATGCCGCTCTCCTGCCCGCCCGTGTTGGCGTAGGCCTCGTTGTCGAGCATCACGGTGGCGATCCGCTCGCGGCGGAGCCACGAGTGCATCACCATGTCGAGGCCGATGTCGGCCGTGGCGCCGTCGCCTGCGATCACCACGACGTCCTTCTCCTTGTCCGGGAAGCGGAGCTTGAGCGCCCGCTTCAGGCCGGAGGCGACCGCGTTCTGGTTCCCGAAGAGCGAGTGGATGTTGTGGAGGGCCACCTGCGGGAAGGCGAGGGAGCTGCACCCCGTCGAGCCCACGACGATGGTGTCCTCCGGGGCCGGCAGGGAGGCGAGCGTCAGGCGAATGGAGAGGGCGAGCCCGCAGCCGGCGCAGAGCGGGTGCTCCTCCAGGAGCTCCTTGAAGTCGCCGAGCTGCTTCACGCCGTACCCCTTGCCGTACGGCCCGTCCCGGACGAGCTCCCGGTACTCCGCCGGGAGGATCTCCTCGAAGCCGGGGGAGATCTCGAAGATCCGCTTGTTCACCGGGAGGCCCTCCGGATCTCCTCGAGGATGAGGTCGGTCGGCATCGTCATCCCCCCGAAGACCCGGGGGGCGCCGACGACCTTGCGTGGCTCGTCCACCACCGACCGGATCTCCTTCGCGAGCCACCCGACCCGGTTGAACTCGGGGACGACGATCGCGCGACTCCGCGCCGCCAGGGCGCGGATCTCCTCCGATGGGAGGGGCCGGATGCTCTTGATCTTCACGAGCCCCACGCTGAGACCCTGCGACCGCGCGACCGTCACCGCGTTCCGCGCCTGGCTCACGGCGGTGCCGGAGGTCATCACGAGGACGTCGGCCCCCTCCCCGTCCACCTCGAGCAGCCCTCCCAGGTAGTCGTCGAGATACTTGCGGGACCGCTCCATCGCCGCGCCGACCTCCTGCTGCCACGAGGCATGGGCCGCGTAGCTGATGAAGTTGCTCTTCATCACGAAGGGGTCGCGCATCTGGCGGACCGGCACGGTCTCCATGTCCATCGTCGGGACCGGCGAGCGGCCCGGATCGTAGGCCGGGAGCTTCAGCTCCTCGGGACCGATGGCGACCCGCTCGCGCGTGTGCGTGACGAAGAACCCGTCGGCGAAAACCCCCACCGGGATGTGGACTTCGGTCTTCTCCGCCACGACGAACGCCTTCAGGATCATGTCGTGCAGATCCTGGGCGTTCTCCGCGTGGAGCATCACGATCCCCGTCTCGAGGAGGAACGCCATCTCGATGGTGTCCGGCTGGATCGTGAGCGGCGAGTTCACGCCGCGGGTCATGAACGCGCACACGATCGGCAGCCGGGCGCCGGCCCAGGTGGGGAAGACCTCGAAGGCGCGCATCGTCCCCGGACCGCCCGTGGCGGTGAAGACCCGCACGCCCGCCATCGAGGCACCGGCCACCTCCGACATGACGGCGAACTCGTTCTCCCCGCGGAAGTACTCGCGCACGTACCCCTCGGCGAAGACGTCGCCGACGAGGTGCATGCTCTCGGACTGCGGGGTGATGGGATAGGCGATGGCGACGTCGACGTTCGCCCTCTTGATCGCCTCCTTGACGGCCTCGCTCCCGGTGATGAACTGGCTCGATCGGGGCGCCTCGAAGAACAGGTGTCGCGGCTCGACCACGCGCTGCTCAATCACGGCCGGCCTCCTTCCTCGCGGCGAGGACCAGCGTCTCCAGGCGTTCCAGCTCGGCCGTCCCCGAGTCGCGCAGGGAGATCATCGCGTCCTCGTGGCCCGCCTCCGCGCAGAGCGCGATGGTGTAGCAGTTCGTCCCGCCGCGGATGATCTTCAGGGCCACGTTTGCGTAGTGGCAGTGGACACCGATGAAGACGCAGACGTCGATCTCGTTGTGCCAGATGGTGAGGTTCGGGTGATTCGGATTCACCTCCACCGCCGGATCGATCATGGGGTACTTCGGCCGGTAGTCCGGCATCGGGATGATCTTGGCCCGCGCCGCCTCCGCGAGCCGCCGCAGGGCGGCGGCCTTCGCGGCGACTCCGTCCTTCCAGTTCCAGAGCAGGAGCGGCCCCGGGAAGAAGACGGGATTCTTCGCGCCGGCGAGCTTGCGCGCGATGACGCGCAGGGCCTCCTCGGCGGGCACCCGGACCCCCTCGATCACCGCCTCGCCCCGCTCCGGCAGGCGCACCCCCATGGCCGCGGCGGCCGGTGGAAGGAATCCCTCCGGGCCGACCTCGACCCGATACCTCGATCCGTCCATGAGACCTCGCCCTCCCAGGACCCGTTGACAGCCGGTGACTCGCGGCAGTATGAATCGCGAATGTTTGTTCGCGAATCGAGGATTGTTATCACGTTTCGGCCGGCCCGGTCAATCCGCCGCGCGCCGGACCGCCGCTGACGCACCGGGGGCCGCTCCTTGCTCGAGAATCTCCTCGACCCTATCATCCTCTGCTTCGCCCTGGGCGTGGCCTCCGGCCTCCTGAAGTCGGACCTCCGGCTCCCGGAGGCCCTCTACGAGACCCTCTCCATCTACCTGCTCCTCGCCATCGGGCTGAAGGGCGGCGTCGAGCTCGCGAAGTCCCCCCCGGGGGAACTCGTCGTCCCCACGCTCCTCACGGTCGCCCTCGGGATCGTCACCCCGATCGTCGCCTACGCAGTCCTGCGCCGGCTCGGCCGGTTCGACCGCGCCGACGCCGCCGCGATCGCCGCCCACTACGGCTCCGTCAGCGCGGTGACCTTCGCCATCGTCCTGAGCTACCTCGCCCGGGTCGGCGCCTCGTTCGAGGGCTTCGTCACCGTCCTGCTCGTGGTGCTCGAGATCCCGGCGATCGCGGTCGGCATCCTCATCGCCCGGCTCCGCTCGACCCAGGGCCCGCTCCGCTGGGGGGCGCTCCTCCACGAGGTCTTCCTCGGCAAGAGCATCTACCTCCTCGCCGGCGGGCTGCTCGTGGGCTGGCTCGCCGGCCCCGCCCGGATGGAGGGGATCTCGCCCCTCTTCTTCGGGCTGTTCAAGGGGGCGCTCGCCCTCTTCCTGCTCGAGATGGGGATCATCGCCTCGCAGCGGGTCGCCGACCTGCGCCGGACGGGCGCGTTCCTCGTCGGATTCGGGATCGGCATGCCCCTCGTGAACGGCGCCCTCGGGGCGCTCGCCGGCCTCGCGGCGGGACTCTCCCCGGGGGGCACCACCGTGCTCGCGACCCTCGCCGCGAGCGCCTCGTACATCGCCGCCCCCGCCGCCATGCGCATCGCGGTCCCGAAGGCCAACCCCACGCTTTACTTGACCGCTTCCCTTGGGATAACTTTCCCGTTCAACGTGATCCTCGGCGTGCCAATCTATCACTGGATGGCCGCCACCCTGCACCGGATGGCCGGATGAGCCCTCGGGACCCGACGAAGCGCAAGCTCGTCACGATCGTCGCGGAATCGGCGCTGGAAGGGCCTATCGCCAAGGAGATCAAGCGCCTCGGCGCCCGGGGCTACACGATCGTCGAGGCGCGCGGCGAGGGATCGCGCGGCGTCCGCCAGGGCACCTGGGAGCAGAACAGCAACGTGGAATTCCAGGTTGTTTGCTCCGAGGATTCCGCTCGCGCAATCATGAGCAGCCTCTACGATCAATTCTACGAGGACTACGCGATGGTCGCCTGGGCGGCCGACGTGGAGATCCTCCGCGGGGACAAGTTCTGACCACCACCCCGCCCCGAGGGCCGCGCGCGCACGGCACCGCGCGCCCGGAAGAGGACCGCCGGCACTGGACCTTCCTCAACAACCACGCCCACGTCCTCCTCTGCCTCGCCCGGGACCCGGAGGTCGTGCTGCGCGAGGTCGCCCGCCACGTCGGCGTCACCGAGCGCGCCATCCAGATCATCGTGAAGGACCTCGTGGACGGCGGGGTCCTCGCCCGCCACCGGGTGGGCCGGCGAAACGCCTACCGCATCGACCCCTCCCGGCCGCTCCGCCACCCGCTCGAGGGCCACCACACCGTCGGCGATCTCCTCGCGATGCTCCTCACCCCGGCCGAGATGCGCGGCCTCCGGCGGCGCGCCGAGGAGCGCCCCCGCGCGGTCGCGAGCGGCCGGCGCGGCCGGCGCGGCGCCTGACCGGCGTTCGCGGGAACGGGTGATCGCGGCCATCAGGGCGCGCCGGGCGGATACCGGAGCGGAGCGTCGAGCCCGATGGGCAGCCCCGCCGCCATCCAGACGACGAAGAGCGCGGTCCACCCCAGGAAGAAGACGGCCGAGTAGGGGAGCATCACCGACACGACCGTGCCGATGCCCGCCTTCGGCTCGTACCGCTGGAAGAAGGCGATGATGAGCGCGAAGTAGCTCATCATCGGCGAGATGATGTTCGTGACGCTGTCCCCGATCCGGTAGGCCACCTGGGTGAGCTCCGGCGAGTGGCCGAGCAGCATGAACATCGGCACGAAGACCGGCGCCATGAGCCCCCACTTCGCCGACGCGGAGCCCATGAAGAGGTTCATCACCGCGGCGAGCAGGATGAAGGCGACGAAGAGCGGGATGGACGGGAGGCCCGCGGCCTTCAGGGCTTCCGCCCCGTCCACCGCGAGGATGAGCCCGAGCCGGCTCCAGTTGAAGAAGGCGACGAACTGCGCGGCGAAGAACACGAGGACGAGGTAGCCCCCGAGCGTGCTCATGCTCTGCCCCATCCCCTTCACGACGTCCTCGTCGCTCCGGATCGTGCCCGCCCCGACCCCGTAGGCGATCCCGGCGACGGCTCCCGCGACGAAGATCACCGCCACGATCCCCGAGAGGAATGGGGATCGCACGACGCTCCCCGTCCCGATCTCCCGGAGGAAGCCGTCCTCGGGGAGGAGCCCCCAGGCGAAGAGCCCGGTGAGCGCGGCGGTGGCGATCCCGGCGAAGACGAGCCCCCGCTTCTCGGCGGCGGAGAGCGGCTCGACACGGTCTCCGCCGTCCGCCGCCGGGGCGTCCGGGAAGCGCCGGGCGATCCCTCGCTCGGTGACGAGCCAGCCGAGCGCCGTGACGAGCGGCGTCGAGACCGCCATGAACCAGTAGTTCGCGGCGGGGTTCACCCTGTAGCCGGGGTCGAGGATGCGCGCCGCCTCCTGGGAGAGCCCGGCGAGCAGCGGGTCGATCGTGCCGAGGAGGAGGTTCGCCGAGTAGCCACCGGACACCCCGGCGAAGGCCGCCGCCATGCCGAGGATCGGGTGGCGGCCGGCGGCCTTGAAGAGCAGCCCCGCGAGCGGGACGAGGAGCACGTACCCGATCTCGCTCGCCACGTTCGACATGACCCCGGCGAAGACCACGACCGGCGTGAGCAGGAACCTCGGAGAGTGGAGGACGAGCGTGCGGAGGGCGGCGCCGATGAGGCCGCTGTGCTCGGCGACCCCGATCCCGATCAGCGCGACGAGCACCGTGCCGAGCGGCGCGAAGCCCGTGAAGTTGCCGACGAGGCCGTTCATGATCCGGTGAAGCCCCTCGACGGTGAGGAGGTTCACCGGCTCGATCGGCTTCCCGGTGGCCGGGTGGATCGCGGAGATCCCCGCGGCGCTCGCGGCCCAGGAGGCGACGAGGACGACGAGCGCGAGCAGGGCGAAGAGCGTGGCGGGGTGCGGGAGGGCGTTCCCGCCGCGCTCCAGGACCGCGAGGAAGCGCTCCATCGGCGTGCGGCGGGGGTGGTTGCCTGGATCGCTCACGGGATGCTCCTTTCCACTAGCGCCGCCCGAAGGCGAGCAGGACGAGCACGGCGAAGCCGAGCATCCCGAGGGCCCACCCGAGGAGGACGAGCCCGGCGGCGACCGCCTTCGCGCCCGTCACCGGCCGCCCCTGGATCACCGCGGCGCGGCGGCGGATCGCGGCGAGCCCCTTCGCGGCCACGAAGAGCCCGGGGACGGCGAGGAGGGACACGGCGAGGAGGAGCAGCGCCCGGGCCACGGCTCAGACTCGCCTTTCGCCGTTCTCGGCGCGCGGCGAACGCTTCCGAGGCGAGTCCGAGCGATTCCCCACCAGAAGAGCGAAACGCAAGTCAGACCTCCCCGAGCCGTCCCGCGGCGTCCGCCGCCGGGATCCCGGAGGCGATCAGGGCGCCGTCCGCCCCGTCGCGCGCCCAGCCGCTCATCCCGCTCCGACCCCCAGGAGCACGATCTTCGCCCGGTCCGCGGCCCGCACCATCCGCTCGAGGTCCATGACGAGGGTCGCCCCCGCCTCGACCGCGAGCACCCTTCCGCCCGCCGCCCGGAGCGTCTCCACGGTGTCCGGCCCCACGGCCGGCAGGTCGAAGCGGCGGTCCTGGCCGGGCTTCACCGCCTTGGCCACGACGAAGCCCCCGGCGCGGGCGAGCTCCCCGCCGCGCCGGATGCAGGCGTCCGTCCCCTCGAGGGCCTCCACCGCGAGCGCGACCCGGTCCTTCACGACCACCGTCTGCCCGAGGTCGAGCCGCCCGATCCCCCGCGCGAGCTCGAGCCCGTAGCGCGCGTCCGCGAGCTCCTCGTCCGTCGGCGCGTGCCGGCCGAGGACGCCCTCCGGGGCGAGCCGGTCCTCGAGGAAGGGGGTCGGATCGGTGATGGGGACCCCCTCCTCCTCCAGGAACCGGGCGAACGCGCGGAGCAGGTTGTCGTCGGAGCGGATCGCCACGCGGGCGAGGACCCTGAGCCCCGTGACGTCGAGCATCGCGTCGGCGAAGAAGCGCTTCTTCGTGATGGCGCCGAGCATCACCGACTGGGTCGCGCCCCCCGCCTTGAGCGCCTCGAGGACGTGCCCGATCTGACCGAGCTTCACCCAGGTGAGCGCGTCCACCTCGCCGGCGAGGGCCGGATCGGTCTCGTTCCGGTGGGCCACCGCGACCACGCGGTGGCCCGCCCTGCGGGCGCTCTCCGCGAAGAGGATCGGGAAGCGCCCTCCCCCCGCGATGAGGCCGATCGTCGCCATCCGGAGCGTCAGCGCGTGATCCCGCGCTGGGAGGCCTTCACGAAGGACACGAAGTGCGCGACCTCCGGGTGCGCCCCGAGCTCCGCCTCCGCCTGGGCCAGCGCCTCCTGGAGGCCGAGGTTCGAGCGGAAGAAGATCTTGTAGACCTGCTTCACCCGGCCGATCGCCTCCTCGCTCATCCCGGCGCGCTGCATCCCGATCGTGTTGAGCCCGGCGAGCTCCGCCCGCGCGCCCGCCGCGGTGCAGTAGGGCGGCACGTCCATCGTGATCCCGGTGAGACCGGACACGAAGGAGAGCCGCCCGAGCCGGCAGTACTGGTGGCAGGCGGCGAGGCCGCCGACGTGGACGTGGTCCTCGAGGATCACGTGGCCGGCGAGCGCCACCGAGTTCGCGATGATCGCGCCGTCCCCGATGACGCAGTCGTGCCCCACGTGGCTCTGCGCCATGAAGAGGCAGCCGCTCCCGATCGTGGTGACGCCGCCCCCCTGCACCGTCCCCGTGTTGATCGTCGAGCCCTCCCGGAACGTGTTCCGGTCTCCGACGGCGAGGCGGGTGGGCTCCCCGCGGTACTTCAGGTCCTGCGGCATCTCGCCGAGGACGGCGTGCGAGAAGACCCGGTTGTCCGCGCCGAGGACGGTGTGGCCCTTCACGATGGCGTGGGCGAGGAGGACGTTGCGGGGGCCGAGCACCACGTCCTTCCCGACGATCGCGTAGGGCCCGATCTCGCAGGAGGGGTCGACGCGGGCCCCTTCCTCGACGACGGCGGTGGGGTGGATGGCCATCTCTCCTCCGTTGCTACTTCGACTCGCGGTCGGCGAGCATCGCCATGAAGTCGGCCTCCGCGACCGTCTTCCCGTCCACGATCGCGGTCCCCTTCTGGCGCCAGATCGCCCCCTTGCGCTTCACGACCTCGACGTGGAGCTCGAGCCGGTCGCCCGGCACGACCGGGCGGCGGAACTTCGCCCCGTCGATCGACATGAGGTAGGTGATCTTCGAGTCCACGTCCTCGCCCTTCATCGACTCGATGGCGAGCAGCGCGCAGGCCTGCGCCAGCGCCTCGAGCACGAGCACCCCGGGCATCACCGGCTTCCCCGGGAAGTGCCCGGCGAAGAAGGGCTCGTTCATCGTGACGCCCTTCCAGCCCACGAGCCGCACGCCCGGCTCCACGTGGACCACGCGATCCACGAGGAGGAAGGGGGGCCGGTGGGGGAGCCGGGCATGGATGGCCTCCACGTCGAGGACCACCTTCGCCGCCTCGGCCTCGCTCATGCCTTCTCCCTCTCCGCCCGCAGGCGGTCCACCTCGGCCCGGAGCTCCCGGAGCTCGCGGCGCATCTCGGTGAGCCGGTTGAACACGGCGGAGTTCCTCGCCCACTGGACGTCCGGGGCCGCCGGGGAGCCCGCCACCCGCGCCCCGGCCTCCAGGTCATGGGCCACGCCCGCCTGGGCGGCGACGTTCACCCGGTCGCCGAGGGTGAGGTGCCCGACGATCCCCGCCTGGCCCCAGGCCACGACGCCCATCCCGAGCTTCGTGGAGCCGGCGATTCCCACCTGCGCGGCGAGGATGGAGAGCGGGCCCACCTCCACGTTGTGGGCGATCTGGACGAGGTTGTCGATCTTCGCGCCGCGCCCGATCCGGGTCACGCCCAGGGTCGCCCGGTCCACGCAGGAGCTCGCGCCGATCTCCACGTCGTCCTCCACGACGACGATGCCGGCCTGGGGGACCTTGTAGTGGCGCGGACCCTTCCCCTCCCCCTCCATGTCGAGGGCGTAGCCGAAGCCGTCGGAGCCGAGCACCACCCCGGGCTGGAGGATCACCCGGTCGCCCACCACGCAGCGCTCCCGGATCACGACGTTGTGGTAGACGAGGCAGTCCTCGCCGACCCTCGCCTCCTCGCCGACGTGCGCCCCGGGGAACACGATGGTCCGGGCGCCGACGGAGGCCCCCGGACCGACGCAGGCGAGCGGCATGACCTGCGCGCTCGGGTGGACCCGGGAGGTGGGGTGGACCGCGGCGAGCGGCGAGACCTCGGGGAGCGCCTGGCGGGGGGGATGGAAGGCGGCGGAGATCCTCGCGAAGGCGAGGTAGGCGTTCGCGGCCCGGATCACCGTGCGGCCGGCCGGGACGCCGGCGTCCCGCTCGACGATGACCGCCCCGGCCCGGGAGGACTCGAAGGCGCGGCGGTACTTCTTGTTGGAGAAGAAGGAGACGTGCTCCGGCCCCGCCGTCTCCAGCGGCGCCACCCCCTCGATCCGGAGGGCCCCGTCGCCCTCCACCGTCCCGCCGGCGCGGGCCGCGAGCTCCGAGAGCGTGAAGGCCACGGCCGGCCCCTACTTCTTCGGGGGCGCCTTCGCCCCCGCGTCCTTCTTCGCGCCCGCCGGGAAGCGGGCGTTGTACTTGCGGATGAGCTCGTTCGTGATGTCGAGGGAGGGCTCGCCCCAGACGACGCCGCCGCTGCTCTTCTCGAGCACGAGCGAGAAGCCGTCCGCCTCGGCGATCTCCCGGACGATGGCGGCCATCTTGTCGATGATGCCCCGGGTGGCCTGCTGCTCCCGCTCCGAGAGATCCTTCTGGAGCTGGAGGAAGACCCCCTGGAGGTCGCGCGCGCGGCGGTCGAGCTCCTGGGCCTTCTCCCGCTTCGCCGCGTCGGACATCACCACGGCCTGCTTCTCGAAGTCCGTGGTCGCCTTGTCGAACTCGGACTTCTTCACGTCGAGCTGCTTCTGCTTCTCGTCGAAGTCCCTCTTGAGCAGGGCCTTCGCGGTCCTGCCCTCCTCGATCTCGTGCAGCGCCCGCTGGAGATCCACGTACCCCACCTTCTGCTGGGCGAGGGCGGCCGCGGGGAGGGCGGCGGCCAGGGCGAGGACGAGGGCGGCGAGACGGCGCATGGTTTTCACCTCCGGCTAGAAGAAGTTGCCGATCGTGAACTGGAAGTCGGTGGGCTCGTCGATGTACCGGCCGGTGATCGGATCCTTCCGCCGGTCGAGCGGGAAGCCCCACTCGAACCGGAGCGGGCCGATGGGGCTGAACCAGCGGAAGCCGAACCCGATGGACTTGTAGAGCGAGAGGGACACGGCCGGATCCGAGTACTCGCCGGGCGCGAAGGAGTTCCCGAGATCCATGAAGGCGACCCCGCGGATCCCCACCGCGTTGAAGAGGGGGAACTCCACCTCGACGTTCAGGATCGCCTGCTTGTCGCCTCCGATCGCGATCTCCGAGGTCGAGAAGGCGGGATCCCTCACGCTCGCGACGTGGCGCTTCGGGGAGATGGACAGGAACCGGTAGCCGCGGACCGAGTTGATCCCGCCGACGTAGTAGAGCTCCGAGATGGGCACGGGGTGCGCCGCGTCCCACTCCCGGACGAACCCGAGGGTGAGCTTGGCCCGCCCGACGAACCCGAAGGCGATGGGGTGGTACGCCCGCGCGTCCAGGGTCCAGCGCGTGAAGAGGTTCACGCGGTCGCCGAAGATCTCGCCCGGCGCGAGGAAGGGCGGCGCGAGCTCGGTGGAGCCCGACAGGTAGATCCCCTTCGTCGGGAAGAGCCGGTTGTCCCGCTTGTCCCAGACGAGGGCGAGCCGGAGCGAGCTCGTCGATCCGGAGTTGAACTGCTCCGCGTAGAGCGTGCCGAGGTTCGACGCCGAGACGTCCACGCGCTCGTTCGTGTACGTCGCGAAGAGGCGCATGTCCTCGAGCCGCTTCGCGAAGGACCACCAGGGGGAGAGCCCCGACAGCTCGTAGCCCCAGGTCATCGATCCGCCCCGGGACGTCCTCGTGAAGGTCGTGTAGGTCTGCTCCTGCATGTACAGGTCGAAGGCGAAGGTCCACTTCGTGTCGAGGAAGTACGGCTCGACGAACTGGATCTGCCCGAGCTGCCGGGTGGAGGACCACTGGACCTGCAGGGAGAGGGTCTGCCCCCAGCCGAAGAAGTTCTGCTGGGAGATCTGCCCGGTGAGGATGAAGTTCTCGTAGGAGGAGAAGCCCGCGCCGATCTGGAAGGTCCCCGTGGGGCGCTCCTTCACCTCGACGACCGCCACGATCTCGTCGTCGGAGGACCCCGGCTTCGTCGAGATCTCCACGGTCTCGAAGAAGCCGAGGGCGTTCACCCGCGCCTTCGAGACCCGGATCCCGGTGCCGCTGTACTTCTCCCCCTCGTGGATGCGGAGCTCCCGGCGCAGGACCTTGTCCCGCGTCTTCGCGTTCCCGTACATCTCGATCCGCTCGAAGGTCACCGGGCGGCCGGGCTGGACGTCGAAGGCGAGGTCCACGATCCGCTTCTCCGGGTCGGTGTCGGTGAGCGGCGTGACGTTGGCGTAGGCGTAGCCGAGGTCCTTGAAGACGTCGCCGATGGCGAAGAGGTCCTGCCCCACCTTCTCGCGCGCGAACCAGTCGCCCGTCCGCGACCGCGCGATCTTCCGGAGCCGCTCCTCCTGGTCGAGGAGGGTCCCGGTGAACTTCAGCTCCCCGATCCGGTACCGCTCCCCCTCCTCCACCGGGATCGTGACGAAGATGAACCGCTTGTCGGGGGAGAGCGCCACCGCGGGACGCCCGATCTTCACCGTGACGTAGCCCCGGTCGAGGTAGGTCGCCTGGAGCATCTGGACGTCCCGCTCGAGCGCCTCCTCCTTGTAGGTCCCGGCCCCCGAGAGGAACGAGAGGAAGCCCCCGGGCCGGGTCTGCATCACGGCCTGGAGCTCCTCGGACGGGACGCGCTCGTTGCCGACGAAGCGCACCTCCTTCACCTGGACCTTCGCCTGCTCGTCCACGACGTAGACGACGTCCACCTGGTTGTCGGCGCGCTCGTCCACCCGGTAGGTGACCTCCGCGAGGAAGTACCCCTTGTCGACGTACGTCTCCTGGATCTTCTTCACGTCGCGCCGCACGGCGGCGAGATCGAGGACGTTCCCTGCCTTGATCGAGACTGCGTCCTTCAGGTCGTCCTTCGAGAGAGACCTGTTCCCGGAGACGCGGCCTTCCCGGATCGTCGGGAGCTCCGCGACGCGGTAGACGAGGACCGGTGCGGACGGCTTCCCCTCGAGCTCCACGGTCACGTCGGAGAAGAGCCCCATCTTCATGAGGGTCTTCACGTCCGCCGACACCCGCTTCGGGTCGTAGGGACCGCCCTTCCTGTGGGAGACCGCGGCCCGGACCGCCTCGGCCTCCACGCGGCGGTTTCCCTCGACGCGGACCTCCGCGACGACGGGCCCGGCCGCGCGCGCGGGCGGCGGCGCGGCTGCGAGGAGGAGGAGCGCCGCCAGGGCGCCGTATGGCCGTTTCCCGAGTCCCGTCACGCGAGCGGCGGAATCTAAACCGTCGTCCGGAAAAGCTCAAACGCGTTCTTGCCGGACGGCGGCCCCGGCCCGGCTACGGGTGGCGCCCGCGGCGGCCCTCGCCGCCCTGCGGACCGCGGGGCTCCCCCGCCTCGCGCCCGGCCTGGCCGCGGGGATCGCGGTCGAGGTCGGAGAAGGAGCCCCCTCCTCGCACACGCCGCTCCGTCTCGGAGAGGAAGCCCGCGACGTCGGTCCCGCCGTGCGCCCTCCAGGCGTCGAAGGCGGGGCCGACCTCCCGCGCGCGCCGCGGAGCCGAGACGAGCGCCCTCCCGAGCGCCGCCGCCTCCCCGGCCGGAACGCCGCGCCGGGCGAGGGCGCCGAGGGCGGAGGCCGCCGCGACCGCGTCCTCCGCCTTCCCGCCGGCCCTCTTCGCCTCTCCGGCCAGGGACTCGAAGGCGGCGCGATCCAACCCGTTCCCGAGCGCGTGGGCGAGGTCGAGGAACGCGCCGTCGCGGTCCGCCGGCGGCGGGAGCCCGAGCGACCGGCTCGCCTCGAGCAGGGCCCCGGCCTCGCCGAGGCGGCCGACGAGCGCTCCGGCCACCGCGGAGACGCGGTCCGGGGGGACGCCCTTCGCGATCCCCTCGAGG
>JBBIPT010000063.1:0-17061 GCA_037442705.1 Anaeromyxobacter sp. | reverse complement strand
CTTCCGATCTCGCACCGGAACGAGCTCCTCCTCAAGGTCTTCTTCGCGGGCGCGGTGCCGCCCGCGGTGACCTCCCGGAACCTCGAGGCGATCGCCGCCGAGGTCCGGGGCGAACTCCGGGCGCTCGAGGCGATCGCCCGGGAGATGGACGCCGCGCCGGACGGCCACCCCGACGCCCCCTACTGGCGTCTCACGCTCGACTTCGGCCTGGACGTCACCCGGACCGCCCTCGCCTGGCTCGACCGGGCCCAGGCGGTCCTCCGGGCGCGCCCCCGGCGCGCGGTCCGCCGCGCCGCCGGGCCGCCGCGCTCGCCCACCTCTCCACGGACGAGGAAGACCTCATGAGCGCCATCGTCTCCCTGCAGGACGTCTCCAAGGACTACATGCTCGGGAACACCGTCGTCCCCGCGCTGCGCGGGGTCACCCTGGACGTGGACCAGGGCGACTTCCTCTCCATCGCCGGCCCCTCCGGCTCCGGGAAGACGACGCTGCTGAACCTCGTCGGCTGCGTGGACACGCCCACGGCCGGGACGGTCCAGGTGGCCGGGCACGACACCTCCCGGCTCCACGAGCGCGAGCTCACCGACCTCCGGCTCCGGACCATCGGCTTCATCTTCCAGAGCTTCAACCTCGTCTCCGTCCTCTCCGTCTTCCAGAACGTGGAGTTCCCGCTCCTCCTCCAGGGGAACCTCTCCAAGGAGGACCGGCGCAAGCGCGTCCTCGATCTCCTCGAGGCGGTCGGGCTCTCCGAGCACACGCGCCACCGCCCGAGCGAGCTCTCCGGCGGCCAGCGGCAGCGGGTCGCGATCGCCCGCGCCCTCGTCGCCCGCCCGAAGCTCGTCCTCGCCGACGAGCCCACGGCGAACCTCGACTCCCGGACGGGCGGGAACATCATCGACCTCATGCGGGAGATGAACCGGAAGGACGGGACCACCTTCGTCTTCTCCACCCACGACCCCAAGGTGATGTCCCACGCGAACGCGCTCGTCCGGATCGAGGACGGGCGGATCACCGCCCGGGAGGCCGTCGGCGCCGCCCGGGCCGAGGCGCGGTGATGGGCGCCCGGCGCGACTTCCTCCGCGTCCTCTTCCGGATCGCCTTCCGGAACCTCCTCGCGAGCAAGGTCCGGACGGGGATCCTCGGCGCGATCGTCCTCGCCGGATCGCTCATCGTGGTCGTCGGGTCCTCCGTCCTCGACTCCATCGACCGCGGGATGCGGACCTCCATCCAGGAGAGCCTCGGCGGCCACGTCCAGGTCTACGACGCGGACTCGGAGGGCACCCTCGAGCTCTACGGCGGGCTCCGGGGGGAGTCCCTCCTCGAGCCGATCGAGGACTTCGCGCGGGTGAAGGAGGTGCTCTCGAAGGTCCCGAACGTGAAGCAGGTCGTCCCGATGGGGATCGACCAGGCGATGGTCGCCACCGGGAACACCTTCGACGTGGCCCTCGAGAAGGTCCGGGACGACGTCCGGAAGCTCGCGGCCGGGGCGCGGGGCGCCGAGCTCCTCCGCGCCTACGAGGCCCACAAGGCCCACGTCCGGCGCATGGCGGAGCTCCTGAAGGAGGAGCTCTCGCAGGCCCGGATGCTCGTCGACCTCGAGGGGCGCGAGGGGAACGAGCGGCGGCGCGAGTGGGAGGCCCTCGTCCAGGCCGCCTCGGAGGAGTTCTGGAGCCGCTTCGAGGAGGACCGCTACGGGAACCTCGAGTTCCTCGAGAACCGGGTCGCCCCCCTCGCGATGGACAACTCCTTCACCTTCATCCGCTACGTGGGGACCGACGAGGAGGCCTTCTTCCGGGCCTTCCCGCTCGCCGAGGTGATCGAGGGCGAGCGGATCCCGCCGGGACAGCGGGGCGTCCTCGTCGGGAAGCAGTACGCGGACGAGTGGCTGAAGCTCAGGAACGCCCGCCGCCTCGACCAGATCAAGGACCGGCGCGACCGGCGGGGGAAGCGGATCGCGAAGGACGAGCAGCTCCAGCGCTGGGTGAAGGACAACGGCGGCGGGATCCGGGAGATCCTGCTCCAGTTCGATCCGGTCCAGGCGGAGGAGGTGTCGGGGAAGCTCCGCGCCGCGCTGGGCGCCGGGGACGGCGCGCCGCTCGACGCCCTCCTCGAGCGGCTCTTCGCCACGACGGACGAGGACTTCGACGAGAAGCACCGGATCTTCTACGAGGTCGTCGCGCCGCGCCTGCGCCTCTACCGGATCAACGTGGGGGACACGATCACGGTGAAGGCCCCCTCGAAGAGCGGCTACTTCTCCTCGGTGAACGTGAAGGTCTACGGCTTCCTCCAGTTCAAGGGGATCGAGAAGTCCGGGATCGCCGGGATGATGAGCGTGATGGATCTCCAGAGCTTCCGCGACCTCTACGGCTTCATGACGAAGGAGAAGGCCGAGGAGATCCGGCGGCTGAAGGAGCGGATGGGGGCGCGGGAGGTCGCGCGGGAGGACGCGGAGGAGGCGCTCTTCGGCGCGCCGGCCGCCGCCCCCGCCTCGACCCGCGCCGCCGCGATCGACGAGGACGCGCTCGTCGCGAGCGCCCTCGAGCGCCGCGCCGGCGGCGAGGATCTCTCCGCCCGGGTCTACTCCCAGGAGGAGATCGACCGGGGGGTCGCCCTGAACGCCGCCCTCATCCTGGAGGACCACAGCCCCTGGGCGATCCGGCGGACGATGAAGGACGTGCGGGCCGCGTCGGAGGCTTCCGGCCTCGGGCTGAAGGTCGTGGACTGGCAGGCGGCCGCCGGCCTCGTCGGGCAGTTCGTCACGATGCTGCGGCTCGTCCTCTTCTTCTTCGTCGCGGTCTTCTTCGCCATCGCCCTCGTCGTGATCAACAACGCGATGGTCATGGCGACCCTCCAGCGGGTGAAGGAGATCGGCACGATGCGGGCCATCGGCGCCCAGCGAGGGCTCGTCGTGACGATGCTCCTCGTGGAGATCGGCGCCGTGGGGGTCGTCTTCGGCCTCGCCGGGGCGGCCCTGGGCGGGCTCGTCGTGGCGGGGATCCGGCTCGCCGGCGGGATCCCGGCGGTCACCGACCTCCTCTACTTCTTCTTCTCGGGGCCCGCCCTCTTCCCGACGCTCGGCCGGGGGCCGGTGGCCGTCTCGCTGTCGATCGTCCTCGCCGTCGCGATCCTCTCCGCGCTCTACCCCGCCGTCATCGCCATGAAGGTCACGCCCGTCGAGGCGATGGCCACGGAGGACTGACCGTGCTCGCCGTCGACCTCCAGATCGCCGCGCGCAACCTCGCCAGCCACCGGCGGAGGAACCTCTTCCTCGGCGGCGCCCTCGCCGCCGTGACCGGCCTCCTCGTCCTCCTCGGCGCCCTCACCGCCGGGATGGAGGCGGCGATGACCGAGTCCGCCACCACGCTCCTCACCGGCCACGTGAACGTGGGCGGGTTCTTCAAGATCACGAGCGGGAGCGCGGCCCCGCTCGTCTCCGACTTCCCGAAGGTGGTCGAGGCGGTGGAGAAGGACGTGCCCGAGCTCGACTACCTCACCGTCCGCGGGCGGGGGTGGGCGAAGGCGGTCTCCCCCTCCACCTCGATGGACCTCGTCCTCGCCGGCGTGGAGGTGGGGCGCGAGCCGGCCTTCGAGAAGGTCCTGCGGATCACCGAGGGGAGGCTCGCGGATCTCGCCCAGCCCGACACGGTCCTCCTCTTCGAGGGGCAGGCGGAGCGGCTCGAGGTCCGGGTGAACGACGTCGTCACCCTCTCCGCCCCCACGGCGAGGGGGGTGAACAACACCGCCGACGTCCGGGTGGCCGCCATCGCCCGGAACGTGGGGCTCCTCTCCGCCTTCTCCGCCTTCATCGAGGCGGACACCCTCCGGCGGCTCTACGGCCTGAACAGGACGACGACCGGGGCGGTGCACCTCTTCCTCCGGGATCCGCGCGACGCTCCGGAGGTCGCCTCCCGGCTGCGCGCGAGGCTCGGCGAGGCCGGGTGGCGGGTGATGGACCCGGAGGCGCAGCCCTACTGGATGAAGCTCATGCAGACGGTCCCGAGCGAGGACTGGACGGGGCAGAAGCTCGACGTGACGACCGCGGACGACGAGATGGGCCAGTTCAAGCAGTTCATCTTCGCCCTCCGGGCCGTGACCGTCCTGCTCGGGATCATCCTCATGCTCGTCGTCGTGATCGGGATCCTGAACGCGCTCGCCATCGCCATCCGCGAGCGGACCCGGGAGATCGGGACGCTCCGGGCCATCGGCATGCAGCGGTGGAAGGTCCTCTGGCTCATCCTCCTCGAGACCGCGATGCTCGGGATCGCCGGGACCGTCTCCGGGGCCCTCGGCGCCACCGCGGTCGCCCTCGGCCTCAACGCCTGGGGGATCGCGCTCCCCGAGTCGGCCCAGATCTTCCTCGCGCAGGAGCGGCTCACGTTCCTGCTCGACCCGGCCGCCGTCCTCCTCTACGTCCTCGTCCTCACGGCGATCACGGTCGTGGCCTCCGTCTTCCCCGCGCGGCGCGCCGCGCGCCTCCGGCCGATCACGGCCATGCACCACATCGGATGACCGCCATGAACCTCGCCCGAAGCACGCCCGCCCTCCTCGCCGCGCTCGCGCTCCTCGGCCCGCCCTCCGCGCGCGCCCTCGACGCCGCCGCGCTCGCGAAGGCCGTCGCGGAGATCGACGAGCGGCAGCGGAACCAGGGGGACTGGAAGGCCCTCTGCTACATGGAGCAGAAGGAGAAGGGGAAGACCGACGTCGTCTACGAGCTCCTCGTCTACCGGCGCGACGAGGACGACAAGCAGATGTTCCTCTTCACGAAGCCGAAGTCGGAGGCGGGGAAGGGCTACCTCCGAATCGAGAAGAACCTCTGGCTCTACGACCCCTCCACCGGCCGCTGGGAGCGGCGGACGGAGCGGGAGCGGATCGGCGGGACGAACACCCGGCGCGGCGACCTCGACGAGTCGCGCATCGTGGAGGAGTACGACGCGAAGTGGGAGGCGGACGAGAAGCTCGGCGTCTACGAGGTCCACCGGATCCTGCTCACCGCGAAGCCGGGCGTGGACGTCGCCTTCCCGGTGGTGCGGCTCTGGGTCGACGCGCCGACGACGAACGTCCTGAAGCGCCAGGAGCTCGCCCTCTCCGGCCGCCTCATGCGGACCGTCTACCAGCCGCGCTGGCGGAAGATCTTCTCGCCGTCCAAGGGGGCCGACGTCTGGTACCCGGAGGAGATCCGGATCTACGACGAGATCGAGAAGGGGAACTCCACCCTCATCCTCATCAAGGAGATCGACCTCCGGGCGCTCGAGGCGAACCTGTTCACGAAGGCCTGGCTGGAGTCGAAGAGCCGCTAGACGGGAGGAGCCTTGCTCCGGATCATCGCCGCTGCGCTCGCCGCCCTCCTCGCCGGGCTCCCCGGCGCCCCGCTCGCCCAGGAGCGCCCGTCCGAGGAGGATCTCTTCGGCGCCCCGCCCGCCGAGGCCGCCCCCGCTCCGGCCGCCCCGTCGCGCGGCTCGATCGAGGAGGACCTCTTCGGCGAGCGGTCCGGGGGCCGGGAGGGCCCCACCGGCCGGATCGCGAAGGAGCGGGAGGACCCGCTCCGGATCGGCGGACAGCTCTACCTCCGCGCCGCCACGACCTGGCAGGACGGCGTCCAGCCGGCCGACTGGCCGCTCTCTTCCCCCGGCCTCCTCGACGTCTACCTCGACGCGCGGCCGAACGACCGCGTCCGCGCGTTCGCCCTCGGCCGCCTCCGCCACGACCCGACCGCCGAGGGCGAGGTGGAGGATCCCCTCGCCCGCCTCCTCGGCTCGGTCCCCGCGAGCGCCACCGACGCGGTCCTCGACCAGCTCTGGGTGAACTTCGACCTCGGCCGCCGGGCCTTCGTCACCGCCGGCAAGCAGCACGTGAAGTGGGGCGTCGGGAGGGCCTGGACCCCCACCGACTTCCTCCACCGGCAGGCGCGGGATCCCCTGGACGTCTTCGACGCGCGCACGGGGACCTCGATGCTGAAGGTCCACGTCCCCTGGGAGGCGCGGGGCTGGAACGCCTACGGGATCGTCCTCCTCGAGGACACCGCGGCGCGCCCCGTCGCGACCCGCCGGCTCGGCCGGCTCGGCGCGGGGGCCCGGGTCGAGGCGGTCCTCGGGACCTTCGAGCTCGGGCTCGACGCCCTCGTCGCGGACGGACGGAAGCCCCGCTTCGGCGCGGACGCGTCGCTCGGGATCTGGGAGCTCGACCTCTACGCGGAGGCGGCGCTCCGGAGCGGCGCCTCCCTCGAGCGCTGGAAGCGGGTCCCGGGCTCGGCCGCGCCGCTCGAGCTCGAGCGGATCCGCTGGCGGGGGCTCACCCCCCAGATCGTGGCGGGCGGCTCCTGGTCGCGGAACTACACCGACGAGGACGCCGTCACCGTGGCCCTGGAGTACGCCTGGGACCGGACCGGCTACGACGACGCGACGATCTACCCGTACCTCCTCGCCGTCCCGTTCCTCTTCCCCGGGGAGCCCTCCCCCTTCTCCACCTTCCAGCTCTCCCGGCACCAGGCGGGGATCTTCGTCCTCCTCCCGGCCCCCGGCCGCTGGAACGACACGACGTTCGGGTTCTCCGCCCTCGCGAGCCTCTCCGACGGCTCCGCGGTCGTCCGGCTCGACCACTCCGTGCTCGCGCTCACCTGGCTCCGGGTGGAGACCTACGTCGCCGGCCACGTCGGGACGCGGGGCGGCGCCTACCGCTTCGCCCTCGACGTGGATCCGGCCGACCTCGCCGGCGTCCCCCTCCCCCCCGGCGTGGGCCGCGTCGTCGTCCCCCCCTCCGTCCTCGACCTCGGCGTCGCGCTCCGGGTGGATCTCTGATGGCGTGATCGGCCGAATAGAGCCTCGACGTTCGCCCTTCGACAGGCTCAGGGCGAACGGATCCCTCCTGTCCGTTCGTGGTGAGCCCGCCGACCACGAACGTCCGGGGCTCCGCACCTCCCGCCGGCTCGCGCCCAGGTGGTCCCTGCACCCCCGAGGTTCGGCGCCGTGGGTGGATCGGCGCTCACCGCCCGTTCCGCGGCAAGTCGCCGCAACCATGGTCGTGGGCTGGCTCCCACAGGGGCGCCCCGAGGGAGACTCGCGACCGCCGGGGGGAACGGCCCGCGCCGGCCCGCGCGGGGGAAACGACGAATCGGAGACGAAGATGAAAGCCTGGAAGCGCCCGCTCTGCACGCTCGCCCTGACCCTCGCCGCCCTCCTCTCGCCCGCCCTCGCCTCCGCGGCCGATCTCCGGATCGTGATCATGCAGGCGCAGGCCGGCGACGCCCGGCGGTACCAGTCGCTCCTCGAGTACCTCTCCTCCCGCGGGATCCCCGCGAGCTTCGTCACCGCGCCCGACGCGAACGCGGCCTCGGAGATGTTCGCCTCCGGGAAGGTGGACCTCATGTTCGCCGGGTCGGGCGTGGCCGGGGCCCTGATGATGAAGGGGCTCGCGGAGCCGCTCGTCCGGCCCGTCGGCCTGGACGGCGTCTCGACCTACTCCGCCGTCGTGATCGCGCCGAAGGGGAGCCCGAGGTTCACCGGCGCGGGGAGCTGGTTCGACGGGAAGCGCGTGATCTACTCCTCCCTCGCCTCGGCCGGCGAGTTCTTCTTCGAGTCGCTCGGGGCCTCCCGCCCGGCGGCGAAGCTCAAGGCCTCCTCCCACGGCGCGGCGATCGACGCCCTCTCCCGGGGCCAGGCGGACGTCGCGGTCGTGAAGAACACCGTCTGGGCGAAGGAGGCCTCGAAGTTCCCGGCCCTCGAGCTCGTCGGCACGGACACGGGCGTGAACCCGGACAACACCCTCATCGCCGCGAGGCGGCTCGATCCCGCGGTCGCCCAGCGGCTCACCGGGCTCCTCCTCGGGATCGAGGGCGACGCCTCCCCGGCCGCGGCCGACGCGAAGGGGCAGCTCAAGGTCCGCGGCTTCGTCGCCACCACGGCGGCCGACTTCACGCACACCCTCGAGCTCCTGAAGCGCGCCGGCGTGACGAAGGACTTCGCCTTCCGGTTCTAGGAGCCGCCCCATGATCCGCTTCCGCTCCCTGGCCGCGAGGTTCCTCGCCACCACGCTCGCCCTCTCCGCGCTCGTCGTCGCCGGGCTCGGCACCTTCCTCGCCCTCCGGAGCGCGAGCGCGATCCGCGCCTCGCTCGACTCGAAGGGCGACGCGGTGTCGAGCCTCCTCGAGAACGTGGGGGGCGCCTACCTCGAGAACTTCGACTACATCGCCCTCGACCGGCTCGTCGCCGACGTGAAGAGGGACCCCGAGGTCGCCTTCGCCGTCTTCCAGGACGAGAAGGGGAAGGTCCTCACGAAGGACCCGCTCCCGGCGGACGTCTCCCCCTACGCCGTCTTCGTCCACGAGCTCCGCGACCGGGACGGGCGGCTCATGGGCACCACCCGCGTCGGCTACAGGACCGAGGCGATCTCGCAGGGGCTCCGCGCCGACGCCTTCGCGGCGACGGGGGCGGCGCTCCTCGCGCTCGCCGTCTTCGCCGCGGGCGTGGTCGTCCTCGTTCGCGGGGTCACGAGGCCCCTCCAGGAGTGCGTCGTCGCGACGGAGCGGCTCGCCGCCGGAGACCTCGAGGTCGCCCTGGAGGTGGACCGGAGCGACGAGCTCGGGCGGCTCCTCGACGGGATGCGCACGATGCTCGAGCGGCTCCGGGACGTCGTCGCCCGCGTCCAGGGCGCGGCCGACACCGTGGCGAGCGGGAGCCGGCAGATCGACGCCGGCGCCCAGCAGATGTCCCAGGGGACGGCCGAGCAGGCGGCCTCGACGGAGGAGGCCTCCTCCTTCGTGGAGGAGATGAACGCCGCGATCCGCCAGAGCGCCGCGAACGCGCAGCAGACCGAGCGGATCGCGGTGAAGTCGGCGGCCGACGCGAAGGAGAGCGGCGCGGCGGTGGCCGCGGCGGTGGCGGCGATGAAGGAGATCGCCCAGAAGATCGGCATCATCGAGGAGATCGCCTACCAGACGAACCTCCTCGCCCTGAACGCGGCCATCGAGGCGGCGAGGGCCGGGGACCACGGCAAGGGGTTCGCGGTCGTCGCCACGGAGGTCCGCAAGCTCGCCGAGCGGTCGCAGCGGGCCGCGCAGGAGATCGGCGGGCTCGCCGGGTCGAGCGTCGCGGTGGCGGAGAAGAGCGGCGGCCTCATCACCACCCTCGTCCCGGACATCCAGAGGACCTCCGAGCTCGTCCAGGAGATCAGCGCCTCGGCGAGGGAGCAGGCGACGAACGCGGACCAGATCAACGCGGCGATCCAGCAGCTGAACAAGGTCGTCCAGCAGAACGCGAGCGCCGCGGAGGAGATGTCCTCCACCGCCGCGGAGCTCGCCGCCCAGTCCGACGAGCTCCGCCGGCTCGTCGCCTTCTTCCGGGTGGGGAGCGGAGGCGCGAGCGTCTCCTCGCTCCGTCCGGCCGCCGAGCCGCCCCGGGGGGACGCGCCCCTTCGAGGCCGGGCGGCGCCCAGGCTCCTCGCGTAGGCTGCGGGGAGGAGGGCTGCCATGGCCGAGATCGGGATGCGGAGGAAGGCGAAGGGCAGCTTCGACGAGGTGGTCGCGAGGATCCCGGAGACCCTGAAGGCCGAGGGCTTCGGGATCCTCACCCGGATCGACGTGAAGGCGACGCTGAAGGAGAAGATCGGCGCCGACTTCCGGCGCTACCTCATCCTCGGGGCCTGCAACCCGAGGTACGCGCACCAGGCCCTCTCCACCGACCTCGGGGTCGGGGCCATGCTCCCCTGCTCCATCGCGGTCTGGGAGGAGGACGACGGGAAGGTGACCGTGAACGCGGTGGACCCGATGCAGACGATCGCGGCGGCCCTGCCCGACCTCCGGCCCATCGCCGAGGCGGTGCGGGAGCGGCTGTCCAAGGCGCTCGAGGGGCTGTAGGGTCCCTGGAATCCTGCGGAGAGGTCCCTGGCTCCAAGGACGCGACCACCCCGCCCGCCCGCCCATGAACGACTCCCTCGCCCTCCTCCTCGTCCTCTCCGTCTGGTTCGCCCTCCAGCTCTTCGTCCTGCCGCGCCTGGGGGTGCCCACCTGAGCGGTGCCGGGCCCCCGGGGCGGGGGCCAGGACGCCGAGGGTGGCGAGGGCGGGGGCTGCGGGCCGAGGCCCTAGAACACGAACTGCTCCCCCTGCGCGCGCAGGGCGGTGATGGCCGCGAGGTTCACGATGGACTGGACCGAGCAGCCCATCTGCAGCACGTTCACGGGCCGGTGCATCCCGAGGAGGACGGGGCCGATCACCTCGGCGCCGCCCACGCGCTCGATCATCTGGTAGGTGATGTTCGCCGCGTCGAGGTTCGGGAAGACGAAGACGTTCGCGTCCTCCTTCAGCGTGGAGAACGGGAACTCGGGGACGCGGACGTCCGCGCTCGTGGCGATGTCCACCTGGATCTCGCCGTCCACCTCGAGGTCGGGCCGCCGCTGGCGGAGGATCTCCGTCGCCTCGCGCATCTTCTTCGGGCTCTCCCCTCCGGCGGAGCCGAAGGACGAGTAGGAGAGCATCGCCACCCGCGGGGTGAGGTCGAAGTAGCGGGCGAGGTCGCTCGTCGTCGCGGCGATCTCGGCGAGCTCCTCGGCGGTCGGATCGATGGTCACGGTGCAGTCGGCGAAGAACTTGAAGTCGTGCTTCGTGACCACGATGTAGACGCCGCCCGCGCGCCGGCCGGTCCGGGTCTTGATCACCTCGAGGGCGGGCCGGAGGGCGTCCGCGTAGACGGTGGTGAGGCCGGTGACCATGCCGTCCGCCGCCCCGTCCTTCACCATCACGGAGGCGTAGTAGTTGCGGATCCGCATCTTCCGGCGCGCCTCCTCGTAGGTCACGCCGCGCCGCTGCCGCATCTCCCAGAACCGCGAGACGTAGCGGGGATAGTCCGGGTGCTCCTCCGGGTTGATGACCTCGATCCCGTCGAGCTCGTCGAGCCGCTGCTCCTCGATGGAGCGGCGGATCTGCTCGACCGGCCCGAGGAGGATCGGCTCGCAGATCGCCTCCTCCCGGCAGATCTCGGCCGCCTGCTGGATCTTCGGGTGGTGCCCCTCGGGGAAGACGATCTTCGTCAGCTTCCTCTTCGCCTTCGTGAAGATGGAGCCCATGACCTGGTGCGAGCGGCTCTGGAGCTTGCGGAGCCGGTCGCGGTACTCCTCGAGGTCGATCTTCTGCCGGGCGACGCCCCCGTCCATCGCGGCCTTCGCCACCGCGGGCGCGACCCAGAGGAGGACGCGCGGGTCGAGGGGCTTCGGGATGATGTAGTCGGGGCCGAAGCGGAACCGCTCGCCGCCGTAGGCGCGGGAGACCGTCTCGGGAACGTCCTCCTTCGCGAGCTCGGCGAGGGCCCTCGCCGCCGCCATCTTCATCTCCTCGGTGATCGCCTTCGCGCGGACGTCGAGCGCCCCGCGGAAGATGTAGGGGAAGCCGAGGACGTTGTTCACCTGGTTCGGGTAGTCGGAGCGCCCGGTCGCCATGATCACGTCCTCGCGCGCCTCCTTCGCCTCGGGGTAGCTGATCTCCGGATCGGGGTTCGCGAGCGCGAAGACGATCGCGTCCTTCGCCATGGAGCGGACCATCGCCTGGTCCACCATCCCCTTCACCGAGCAGCCGAGGAAGACGTCCGCGCCCTCCATCGCCTCGGCGAGGGTGCGGGCCTTCGTCTCCACCGCGAACTCGGACTTCCAGGGGTTCATCCCCTCGGTTCGCCCCTTGAAGACGACACCCTTCGTGTCCACCATGACGACGTTCTCGCGGCGGACGCCGAGCTCCAGGTAGAACTTCGTGCAGGCGATGGCCGACGCGCCCGCTCCGGAGACGACGACCTTCACCTTGGCGATGTCCTTGTTCGCGAGCTCGAGGGCGTTGATGAGCGCGGCGCCGGAGATGATCGCGGTCCCGTGCTGGTCGTCGTGGAAGACCGGGATCTGCATCTCCTTCTTGAGCCGCTCCTCGATCGTGAAGCACTCGGGGGCCTTGATGTCCTCGAGGTTGATCCCGCCGAAGGTCGGCTCGAGCGCCTTCACCACCGTGCAGAACTTGTCGATCTCCTTCGCGTCCACGTTGATGTCGAAGACGTCGATGTCCGCGAAGCGCTTGAAGAGGACCCCCTTGCCCTCCATCACCGGCTTGCCGGCGGCGGGGCCGATGTCCCCGAGGCCGAGCACCGCGGTCCCGTTCGACACCACGGCGACGAGGTTCCCGCGCGCGGTGTAGAGGTACGAGAGATCGGGATCCTTCTCGATCTCGAGGCAGGGCTCGGCGACGCCGGGCGAGTAGGCGAGCGCGAGATCGCGCGCCGTCGCGGTGGGCTTCGTGGGGACGACCTCGATCTTCCCCTTGCGCCCCATCGAGTGATAGGCGAGCGCGTCCTCGCGCCGGATCTTCTTCTTGGGGACGGGGCTGCCGGGGGGGTTCTGCGGAGGATTGAAGTCGGTGGCCATGGCTCTCCTCGCGACCACGGGTGCGGGTTCGCGTGAGTGGGAAGCGGGCAAGAAAGCCTACGGTTCTCCCGCTGTCAAGGACTCGCCCGGAGGGGGCACGACATTTGCACGAACCCGCGCTGCAGCGCACCCGTCGTGCGTCCATCGCGTGCCGCGCTGCGTCTCGATCGCCCGGCCATCCCGCTGAATCCGGGCTCTTTCCCGCGCACCGCCGCGCCGCGCTGCGCCGGAGAGTGCAACGCGGTCGACGCACCGGCGCGTCGGCCCCGACGCATCCCTCCGGGCGAAGGTCAGTTCGCCTTCTCGGGCGATCCGGGCGGGGCGACCCCGTGGCGCTTCATCCGCTTCCAGAGCGTGACCCGCGAGACGCCGAGGGACTCGGCCGCCTTCGTCCGGTTCCAGCCCGTCCGGCCGAGCGCCTCGAGGAGCTCGCGCCGCTCGTCCCGGGCGCCGGCCTCCACCGGCCCCGAGTCCTCCGGGCAGGGGGGGCCTTCCCGGATCTCCACCGGGAGGTGCGAGAGGCCGACGTCGCCGTCGCCGGCCTGGAGCGCGGCGTACTCGATCACGTTCTGGAGCTCGCGGACGTTGCCCGGCCACGGGTAGGCGCGGAGCGCGCAGAGCGCCTCCGCGGTGAGGCCGCGCGGGCGGCCGCCGGGCGGGGGCGTCCGGGCGAGGAACCGCTCCGCGAGGAGGGTGAGGTCCTCCGGGTGGTCGCGTAGCGCGGGGACCCGGACGGGGAAGACCGCGAGCCGGAAGTAGAGGTCGGCGCGGAAGCGCCCCTCGGTGACGAGCTGCCGGAGGTCCCGGTGCGTGGCGCAGACGAGCCGGACGTCCACCTTGATGGGCTGGGAGTCCCCCACCCGCTCGATCTCGCGCTGCTCGATGACCCGGAGGAGCTTCACCTGCACGACCGGGGAGATGTCGCCGATCTCGTCGAGGAGGAGCGTCCCGCCGTGGGCCTCCTGGAACCGGCCCCGGCGGTCCTTCAGGGCGCCGGTGAACGCCCCCTTCACGTGGCCGAAGAGCTCGGACTCGAGGAGGTTCTCGTTCAGCGCGGAGCAGGAGACCCGGACGAACGGCCCCCCCGCCCGGCGGCTCGACCGGTGGACCGCCGCCGCGACCATCTCCTTGCCCGAGCCGCTCTCGCCGAGGATCATCACCGTCGCGTCGGAGCGCGCGACGAGCTCGATCATCCGGTAGAGGTCGGTCATCGCGGGCTCGCGCCCGACCATCCCGAGGAAGTCGCCCTCGCCCGGCTCCCGCCTCGGCCCGGGCTGCAGCCGCGCGATGCCGTCGGCGGCCTCCACGTCGGTGAAGCTCTCCAGGGCGCCGATCGGGACCCCGTCCGCGGACAGGATGGAGACCGCGCTCTTCACGATGAGCTTCTCCCGGCCGTCCTTCGTCCGGATCGTGCAGCACTTCGCGATCCGGACGCGCTCGGCGAGACCGCAGCGCAGCGGTCCCACGCCGCAGGCGCACCCGTGCACGGCGTCGCCGGCGAGGATCGAGCACCGCTGCCCGAGCGCCTCCTCCCGGCTCCAGCCCGTGATCCGCTCCGCCTGGCGGTTCCAGAAGGTGACGAAGCCCTCCGCGTCGGTCGTGAAGAGCCCCTCGGGGAGGGCGTCTCCGATCTCCCGGAGGTGCTGCTCCGAGCCGAGGCCGAGGAAGGGGAGGGAGGGCATGCGAGCGAAGTTCCGCCGGGGATGTTAACAGGGGGGCTCGCGCAAAGCTCCCCCACCCCTGGAGGAATCGGGAAGGTGCGCGGCTGTGCCGCACCCTTCCCCCAGGGGGACCCCTCGCATGCTAGGAAGGCCCCACCGGTGAACGTCCTCCTCGCCCTCCTCGGCTACCCCATCGCCCTCGCGCTCATCGCGCTCGCCCTCCCCGTCCAGGCGCTCCTCCTCGCGCTCACCGCGCCGTTCGACGCGAACCGGACGGTCCCGGGCCGCTTCCTCCGCTTCGTGGGGGTCGGGATCTCCCTCACCTTCCCGCCGTGGCGCCTCCGCGTGGAGGGACGGTGGCCGGAGGGGAAGGGGCCCTTCGTCGTCGTCGCGAACCACCAGTCGATCCTCGACATCCTCCTCCTCTCCCGGCTGCCCCGCGAGATGAAGTGGGTCGCGAAGGAGGAGCTCTTCCGCGTCCCCTGGGCGGGCTGGATGTTCCGGATGAGCGGAGACATCCCCGTCCGGCGAGGGCACGCGGAGAGCGGCGGCGAGGCGATCGCGAAGGCGAAGGCCTACCTCGCGCGCGGCATGAGCGTGATGATCTTCCCCGAGGGCACGCGGAGCGCGAAGGGGGCGCTCCTCCCGTTCAAGACCGGAGCCTTCCGCCTCGCCCTGGAGGCGGGCGTCCCCGTCCTCCCGGTCGCCGTGAACGGCACGGCGCAGGGGATGCCGAAGGGCGGACCCTGGGTGAACCCATGCCGGGCGGTGGCGCGGATCCTCGATCCGATCGACCTCGCCCCCTTCGGGCCCGGAGACGCGAACCTCCTCGGGGACACCGCCCGGGCGCGGATCGAGGAGGCCCTCGACCGGCTGCGCGCCGCGCCGCCGTGACCCTCCCGGGCGGGAGGATGGACGTGCTCCTTCGCCACGGCTCAGGCCTCCGTGACCTTCGCCCCGGACGTGGAGTGGGCCCTCGCGCGGGCCCGGGAGGCGGCCGGGGCGCCCTCGGCGTCGCCGTGCTCCCCGGCGGCGGAGATCTCGTCCCGGCCCCTCCGGGCGCGCCTTCGGCGCGCCGGACCGGCCCGTGATACAAGGCGGCTTCCATGTGCGGCATCGTCGGCTACGTCGGGCCACGGGAGTGCGTCGGCCTCATCGTGGATGGTCTCCGGAAGCTCGAGTATCGCGGCTACGACTCCGCGGGCGTCGCGGTGGTCGGGCCCGGCGGCCTCGCGCTGAAGCGGGCCAAGGGAAAGCTCGCGAACCTCGTCCGGCTCCTCGAAGACGCCCCGCTGCCCGGCCGGACCGGCATCGGCCACACCCGCTGGGCCACGCACGGCCGCCCCTCCGACGAGAACGCCCACCCCCACGCCTACGGCGGCGTCGCCGTCGTCCACAACGGCATCATCGAGAACCACCTGGAGCTCAAGGCGGCGCTCGCCGGGCGCGGCCACGGGTTCTCCTCCGAGACGGACACGGAGATCTTCGCCCACCTCATCGCCGACGCCCTCGGCGACGGCGCCCGGGACCTCCGGGCCGCGGTCCGTCAGGCCCTCGCCCAGATCCGGGGCACCTACGCGATCGCCGCCGTCGCGGAGAGGCGGCCCGGCGAGATCGTCGCCGCGAAGAACGCCTCCCCCCTCGTCGTCGGCCACGGCAAGGGTGAGAGCTTCCTCGCCTCGGACGTCCCCGCCATCCTCGAGCACACCCGGGAGGTGAGCTACCTCGAGGAGGGCGAGCTCGCCGTCCTCACCGCCGCGGGGATCGAGATCGAGGGGCCCGCCGGGGAGCCGGTGTCGCGCAGGCCCCGGCGGATCGAGTGGAGCGCGGTGGCCGCCGAGAAGGACGGCCACAAGCACTTCATGCACAAGGAGATCTTCGAGCAGCCCCGGGCGGTGGCGGACACGGTCCGCGGGCGCGCCTCCCTCGAGCAGGGCGACGTCCTCCTCGACGGGGTCGAGCTCTCCGAGGAGTACGCGAGGTCCCTCGAGCGGCTCACCCTCGTCGCCTGCGGCACCTCCTGGCACGCGGGGCTCTCCGGCCGGCTCATGATCGAGTCCCTCGCCCGCCTCCCGGTGGAGGTCGAGCTCGCGAGCGAGTTCCGGAACCGCGATCCCCTCGTCTCGCCGCGCGTGATGTGCCTCGCCGTCTCCCAGTCGGGCGAGACGGCCGACACCCTCGCGGCGGTGAAGGTGGCGAAGGCCCGCGGCGCCCGCGCCTTCGCGATCTGCAACGTGGTCGGCTCGGCCATCTCGCGGGAGTGCGACGGGGGCACCCTCCTCACCCGCGCCGGCCCGGAGATCGGCGTCGCCTCCACGAAGGCCTACACGACCCAGCTCGCCGCGCTCTACCTCCTCGCCGTGAGGCTCGGGCGGCTCCGCGGGACGCTCTCGCCGGAGGCCGCCCGGGAGCACCTCGAGGCGCTCCGCTCGGTCCCCGCCTGGATGGAGCAGATGATCCGCCAGGAGGCCGCGCTCATGCCGGTCGCGAAGCGCTGCGCGGCGGCCCGCGACGTCCTCTTCCTCGGCCGCGGCTCGCAGTACCCCGTGGCGCTCGAGGGGGCGCTGAAGCTGAAGGAGATCTCCTACATCCACGCGGAGGGGTACGCCGCGGGCGAGATGAAGCACGGGCCGATCGCCCTCATCGACGAGCAGCTTCCCGTCGTCGTCCTCGCCACGCGGGAGCCGGCCTACGAGAAGACGCTCGGGAACATGGAGGAGGTCCGGGCCCGCGGAGGCCACGTCTACGCGGTCGTCACGGAGGGAGACACGGCGGCGGCGAGCCTCGCCGAGGTCGCGCTGCCCGTCCCCCCCGCCCCCCCGCTCCTCGCCCCGCTCCTCTCGATCATCCCGCTCCAGCTCCTCGCCTACCACGTCGCCGACCTCAAGGGGACGGACGTGGATCAGCCCCGCAACCTGGCGAAGAGCGTGACGGTCGAGTGATCCCGCGAGCGCAGGGGCAGGCGGACGAGCCTGCCCCGGAGCGAGCCGGGGAACATTGGATCCCGCTCGC
>JBBIPT010000062.1:0-17219 GCA_037442705.1 Anaeromyxobacter sp. | reverse complement strand
GCCGATGGCCTTCCCGGGGACGGGCGAGCCGCAGGGGCACGTGGGCGCGGTCGCCGCGGGCGTGGCGGGGCTCGCGGTCGGGGCCATCGCCGGGGCCGGCTTCGCCGCCTCGAGGAAGCTCTCCCGCGAGGATTCCGCGGACTGACCCGGACACGGGCACGGGAACGGAGGACGCGATGAGTGGAATCACCCGCCGGGACTCCCTCAAGATCGTGGCCGGCGCCTGCGCCGCGGCGGCCGCGATCCCGGCCGTCGCGCGCGAGCCTCACCCGCCGCGAGCGGACGACGAGGGGATGCTGTTCGACGCGACCCTCTGCGTGGGCTGCCGCGCCTGCCAGACGGCCTGCAAGGACGCGAACGGGCTCCCGCCCGATCGGGCCGAGATCGACGGCGCCGTCTACGACGCCCCGCTCGACCTCAACGGCTCGACGAAGAACGTGATCAAGCTCGCCCGGGGCGAGGGCGGCGCGACGGCCTTCACGAAGCTCCAGTGCATGCACTGCGCCGATCCGGCCTGCGTCTCCGTCTGCATGGCCGGCGCCCTGCACAAGGCGGAGGGCGGCGTCGTGGCCTACGACGCGAAGGTCTGCGTCGGCTGCCGCTACTGCCAGATCGGCTGCCCCTTCAACGTCCCGAAGTTCCAGTGGCACGCCGCGCTGCCGCTCATCGTGAAGTGCGAGCTCTGCCGCCACCGCGAGGAGGGGCCGGCCTGCACGGAGGTCTGCCCGCGCGGCGCGGTCGCCTCCGGGACGCGCGCGGCGCTCCTCGAGGAGGCGCGGCGCCGGATCGCCGCCGCCCCCGCGGCCTACGCTCCCGGGGTCTACGGCGAGGTGGACGGCGGCGGGACGAACGTCCTCTACCTGACCTCGAGGGACGTCTCCTTCCAGGCGCTCGGCCTGCCGGCGCTCCCCGCGCGCCCGCTGCCGCAGACGAGCGAGTCGGTCCATCACGGCATCTACAAGTGGGGGATCGCGCCGATCGCCCTCTGGTCCGCGGTCGTCGCGGTCCAGCTCCGAAACCGCGGGAAGGATCCGGCCCACGAGAGCCGGGAGGAGGGGTGACCGTGGCCGCGCACAACCACGAGAGACCGCTCGGCGGGCCCGTCCTCACGCCGGCCTTCAAGGTCCTGCTCCTCCTCGGCGCCGTCTGGGTCGCCATGGTCGCCGTCCGGCTCCTCTTCGGGCTCGGCGCCGTCTCCGCACAGAGCGACGGGTACCCCTGGGGCGTCTGGAAGCCGCTCAACGTCGTCACCTTCACCGGCATCGCCGCCGGCGCCTACGCGGTGGGGCTCGTCGTCTACCTCTTCAACCGCGGCGCCTATCACCCGCTCGTGAGATCGGCCGTGCTCGTCGGCGCGGTCGGCTACACCCTCGCCGGCACGTCGGTGCTCGTCGACCTCGGCCGGTGGTGGAACCTCTGGGTCGTCTTCTGGCCGCCCCTCTGGAACCTGAACTCGGTCCTCCTCGAGGTCGCGCTCTGCGTCCTCGCCTACACCGCCGTCCTCTGGATCGAGGTCGGACCGGCCGTCCTCCAGCGGCTCGAGGGGGCGCGGCGGCCCGCGGTGGCCGCCGCGGCGCGCCGGTCCCTCCCGCTCCTCGGCGCGGCGATGCCCTTCGTCGTCGCCACCGCCCTCCTCCTCCCGTCCATGCACCAGTCCTCGCTCGGCGGCCTCTTCGTCATCGCGGAGACGAAGCTCCACCCGCTCTGGCACACGCCGCTCCTCTCCGGCCTCTTCCTCCTCTCCTGCGTGACGATGGGGTTCGGCGCGGTGATCCTCGTCGAGAACCTCACCGCGATGGCCTGGGGCCGCCGGATCGACCAGAAGCTCCTCGCGCGGCTCTCCGCCGTCCCCGGCTGGCTCTCGCTCGGCTGGATCGGGCTGCGCCTCGCGGACCTCGCCTGGCGCGGCCGGCTCGGCCTCGTCCTCGGCGAGGGGATGCTCTCCGCCTTCTTCCTCCTCGAGCTGGCCCTCTTCGCCGTCCCCGGCGTCCTCCTCCTCCGGCCGGCCTGGCGCGCGAACCGTGGCCGGCTCTTCGGCGCGGGGCTCCTCCTCCTCGCCGGCGGCACGCTCTACCGCTTCGACACCTACCTCACCGCCTACCGGCCGGCCCCGGGCTGGCGCTACTTCCCGTACGTCCGGGAGATGTTCTTCAGCGCCTGCCTCGTCGCCCTCGGCGTCGCCGCCTACGCCCTCCTCGCGAAGCTCTTCCCGATCCTGAGCGGCGTCCGGGAGGACGCCGCCCCACCCGCCACCGCCGACGTCCGGATGAAGGCCGCCGGCTAGCCGAGAAGGTCACCACCCATGGGCAAGCTCATCACGATCGATCCGGTGACCCGGATCGAGGGTCACCTCCGCATCGACGTGGAGGTCGAGGGCGGCGCCGTGAAGGACGCCTGGTCCTCCGGCACGATGTGGCGCGGGATCGAGACGATCCTGCAGGGGCGCGATCCGCGCGACGCCTGGGTCTTCACCCAGCGAATCTGCGGGGTCTGCACGACCGTCCACGCCATCGCGTCGGTCCGCTCCGTCGAGGACGCGCTCGGGCTCGAGATCCCGCTGAACGCGCAGCTCGTCCGGAACGTGATCATCGCCGCGCACGCGCTGCACGACCACGTCGTGCACTTCTACCACCTGTCCGCGCTCGACTGGGTGGACGTGACGAGGGTGCTCGAGGCGTCGCCGGAGAAGGCGGCCGCCTTCGCGGACTCCCTCGGCCTGGAGTGGGCGGGGAACTCCCGCCACGCCCTCGCGGCCGTGAAGGAGAAGGTGAAGGAGTTCGTCGCCGCGGGGCAGATGGGCATCTTCACGAACGGCTACTGGGGGCACCCGGCGATGAAGCTCTCGCCGGAGGCGAACCTCCTCGCCGTCGCCCACTACCTCCAGGCGCTCGACGTGCAGCGGAAGGCGAACCAGGTCGTCGCGATCCTCGGCGGCAAGACCCCGAACATCCAGAACCTCGCGGTGGGCGGGGTCGCGAACGCGATCGACCTCGACAGCGCCGCCGCGCTGAACATGGAGCGGCTCTACCGGGTGAAGTCGCTCCTCGACGAGGTCTCGGGCTTCATCACGCAGGTCTACCTGCCCGACGTGGCGGCGATCGCCGCGAGCTACCCCGACTGGCTCCGGCACGGCGCGGGGGTCACGAACTACCTCTGCGTGCCCGACATGCCGACCGACGCGAAGGCCACGACCTTCGACCTCCCGGGCGGCGTGATCCTCGGCGGGGACCTCGGGAAGGTCCGGCCGGTCTCGAGCTGGAAGGACGACTACCTCCAGACGAACGTGACCGAGTCCATCGCGCGCGCCCATTACGACGGCGACTGGCAGAAGGGGCCGTGGGAGGAGGAGACGGTCCCGAAGTACGCCGGCGACTGGAAGCAGGGCACCCCCGCCCCGGAGCGCTACACCTGGGTGAAGGCGCCGCGCCTCGAGGGGCGGCCGATGCAGGTGGGGCCGCTCGCCCAGCTCCTCGTCGGCTATGCGCAGGGGCACGAGGGCTTCCGGCGCTGGGGCGACTGGATGCTCGGCACGGCCGGCCGGATCGCGGGCGCGAAGCTCGGCCCCGCCGTCCTCCACTCCACCCTCGGCCGTCACGCCGCCCGCGCCGTCCGCTGCGCCGTCCTCTCCGAGCTCGCCCGCAAGCACTGGAAGCTCCTCTCGGAGAACGTGGGGAAGGGCGACACCGCCGTCTTCACCGACCCGATGAAGGCCCTGAAGCCCGGCACCCATCGCGGCGTCGGCTTCCACGAGGCGCCGCGCGGCACGCTCTCGCACTGGAGCGTGATCGAGTCGGACGGGAAGTCGATGAAGCTCAGGAACTACCAGGCGGTCGTCCCCTCCACCTGGAACGCGGGGCCGCGCGACGCGAAGGATCAGAAGGGGCCCTACGAGGCCTCCCTCGTCGGCAACCCCATCGCCGATCCGAAGCTCCCCCTCGAGGCGCTCCGGACGATCCACTCCTTCGACCCTTGCCTCGCCTGCGCGATCCACACCGTGGACCAGGAGGGCCAGGAGATCGCCCGCGTGAAGGTGCTCTGATTCTGAACGGCCGCTCGCGACTCGTGAGCGGCCTCGGACCTCAGGCCTCGGACCTCGGGCCTCGGGAACGGCGGCAGAGATGCATCTCCTGAGGCCGGAAGCCCTCGGGGTTTCCGAATCGCGCTCGGGCGTCTAGCCCCAGAGCTTCTCGTCCTTCTGCTTCAGGACCTTTCCGCAGACGGCGCAGATCTTCACCTTGCCGCCGGCCGACGCGTTCCGCCCGTCGGCGTAGGCGTGCTCGCAGCCGTCGAGGAGCTTCGCCTCCTCGGTGCGGAGCGAGTCGAGCTCCGTCTCCAGCTTCGCGATGTCTGCCCGGAGTGCGTCCCTTCGGGCCAGGCGTTCCGCTTGCGTCACGGGGCGATCCTCCCCTTCGTTCCCACGAAAGCCGACAGCATACCGGAGGAGGCGGCCGGATGTCTCCGGGCCTGGTGAATGGCCCGCTGCGACATGGCGTCGTGGTAGAAGGACCCCCTCCTTCCCCTCGTCCGGAGGCCGCATGCGCTGGAAGGCCGTCCCCGCCCTGCTCCTCGCCCTCGGCGCCGCACCCGCCTCGGGGCAGACGGCCTCCCTCTCCCCCGAGGAGCGGTCCTTCTGCGAGAGCGAGGTCACGGTCGTCGAGAACCGGCAGCGGCTCTTCGCGGCGCAGGGGCTCCCCGCGAAGGAGATCGCCGCCCGCAACCGGCAGCAGGTGAAGCTCCTCGACGAGTGCCGGGGGCGCTTCCGGGCGCAGCAGCGGAGGGCGGAGGAGGAGCGGCAGGACATGGCGGATGTGGAGCGGCGGGCCGGCCCGAACGCCACGGAGCGGGAGCGCGAGCGGCTCTGGAGACAGATCCGGCGCGAGCGGATCGCCTCGCGCGATCCCGACTCCCTCACCCCGGAGGAGAAGGCGGAGCTCGCCGCCGGGATGAAGGACGAGCTCGCGAAGACCCACGCGGCGCTCGACGCCGCCCACGCCCGCGACCCCGCCTTCATGCGCGTCGTCCACAGCGCGCTCGCCTGCTACCACGGCGACCTCAAGTACGAGCTCGAGAACGAGATCTCCTCCGAGGAGAGCATGCTGAAGCTCGGCACCGGCGACCGGCTGAAGCTCTACGCGATGAAGAGCGAACTCCGCGCGTCGGAGGAGGTCCTCCAGCGCAGCAAGGAGGCCGCCGCGCGCTACCAGAGCGGCCTCGAACGCTGCACCTCCCCCACCGTCGCGGTCCTCGCCCACTGCCTCGCGATCCGCTTCGACGACGCGCGGCGCGAGCCGGCCTGCGAGTCGGAGGAGATCCAGCAGTACATCCGGCTCGTGAAGTAGGCGCTTCCCCGGAACTCCGAGCCCCCGGGCGCAAGGGGCGCCGGCCGGGCCCCTTGAGTTGGGTCAACGCGCGGGCGTAACCTCGCGGGCAGTCTGCGGGTGCCGGCTCCGTCCGGTACACCGCGAGCCCTGCGAGGTCGTCCACATGCGAAACCTTCTCCCCCGAACCCTGGCGCTCGCCGCGGCGCTCACGCTCACCCTCGCCTGCAACTCGGCGCGGGACGTCGCGGGCGGCGGCGCGAGCGGCTGCGCGACCTGCCACGGCTACCCGCCGCCCCCGTTCGTCGCCGGCGGCGCCGCTCACACCGGCGAGACGAACTGCAATGCCTGCCACGCGGGGACCGTCCAGGCCGACAACGTGACCCTCGTCCCGGGCGGCCTCCACCTCGACGGCATCGTCCAGGGGGCCGGGCACGCCGCCGGCTACGCCGCCCCCTCGGTGCACGGGCCGGACGCGATCGCCTTCCTCGCGGCGGCGCCGGGCGCCTCCGGCTGTACGGACTGCCACGGCGCGAACTTCGACGGCGGTCTCGGCCCCTCCTGCAACGCCTGCCACGCGACGGCGGACGCGGACCGGCCGAACTTCCCCGGCGGCGTCGCGGACTGGAGGGCGAACTGCACCTTCTGCCACGGAACGCCGACGGAGCCCTTCACGGCCTCGTCGAACCCGCTCCTCGCCGCGCCGCCGCAGTCGGTCGCCGGCGAGACCGATCCCGCGCTCCCGGGCGTGGGGGCCCACCAGAAGCACCTCCAGGGAGGCGTCTACTCGGACGCCTTCGAGTGCGAGACGTGCCACGCGGTTCCCTCCGGCCTCGCGCACGTGAACGGGACGGCCGCTCTGAAGTCTCCCCTCGACGGCACCGGCCAGCGGCAGCTCCCGGCGAGCCTCGGCACCTACACGGCGGCCACGCAGACCTGCGCCGTCTACTGCCACGCGCAGAACGGGGGCTCGCAGCCGGCGCCAACCTGGACCGGCGTGGCGTCCTGCAACTCCTGCCACGGGCTTCCGCCCCCCTCCACGAACCCCGCGGTGAACGGCTGGCACACCGGGATCGCCGCCCACGGCGCGGAGCCCTGCGCCTCCTGCCACCTCGGCTACGGATCCGGCGTCTCGGTGGACCTCGCGCTCCACGTGAACGGCGCGAAGGACGCCGTGTTCTCGCACGCGACGACGGGGCTGCCGACGGTCTACACGCTCGGCTGGGGCGACTGCACCGTCTGCCATCGGGACAACGCCGCGCACGCCGGGCTCCCGAACCCCTGACGGGGCCGGAGGCCGGCACTCCTCGAGGCGCCGCCGCCCGCCCGGGTGAATCTCGCCCGGGCGGTGCGGCTCTCATGCCGCAGGGGCACCTCGTCCCGCCGGCCACCACGATGAGACTCAGCCGCTCCGCCCTCCTCGCCCCGATCCCCGGCCGCCCCGAGGCCCTCCTCGTGCAGCCGCTCACCGGCCAGGTGGCGGTCGTCGGCGAGGCGGAGGCCCGCGCGCTCGAGGGGCTCGCCCGGGGCGGTCCGCTCCCCGGGACGCTCCCCGAGGAGACGCTCCGCGAGGCCCGGTTCGTCGTGGACTCCGAGGACGAGGACCGCGCGCTCCTCGCGGAGGCCTGGGCGGACTTCCAGGAGGAGGCGGCGAAGACCCCGGCGCAACTCGTCGTCGTCCCCACCCTCGGCTGCAACCTCCGCTGCACCTACTGCTACCAGGAGGTCTTCGACCCCGAGGGGCGCGGGCTCGTCTCCCCCTCCGTCGTGGACGCCTTCTTCGCCTACGTGGACCGGCACCACGCGGGCGACTCCCTCCGGCCGTACGTCACGCTCTTCGGCGGGGAGCCCCTCGTGGACGGGCCCGCCCACCACGACCGGCTCGGCCGGTACCTGGAAGGCTCCGCCGCGCGCGGGATGAAGGTCGCGGCGGTGACGAACGGCTACGACCTCGAGGCGTTCGTCCCCGCGCTCGCCGCCGGCGCCGTGCAGGAGGTCCAGGTCACCGTGGACGGGCCCGCGGCCGTCCACGACGCCCGCCGGCCGCACGGCTCGGGGCGCGGGACCTTCGACCGGGTCGTGCGCGGCGTGGACGCGCTCGTCGCCGCGAAGGTGCCGGTGAACCTCCGCGTCGTCGCGGACCGCGACAACCTCCCTTCCCTCCCCGCCCTCGCCCGGCTCGCGGAGGAGCGCGGCTGGCTCGACCTCCCGGAGTCCCGGTTCAAGACGCAGGTGGGGCGGAACTACGAGCTCTTCGGCTGCGCGAGCCGGCAGGCGAAGGGGGCCCTCTTCGACCGCGTGGAGCTCTGGGCCGAGTTCGCCCGGCTCGCCGGGGCGGAGCCCGTCCTCGCGCGGTTCCACCGCCCGCGCCTCCACGGCGCGCGCCACCTCGCGGAGACGGGGGAGTTCCCCGTCCCGAACTTCGACGCCTGCCCCGCCGCGAAGACGGAGTGGGCCTTCGCGCCCGACGGCGGGCTCTACGGGTGCACCGCCACGGTGGGGAACCCGAGGTACCGGCTCGGGACGTTCCACCCGGAGATCGTCCTCGACCCGGCCGCGATCGCGCCCTGGAAGGCGCGCTCCACCGCGACGATCCCGGAGTGCGCCTCCTGCGCCGCCGCCGCGGTCTGCGGAGGGGGCTGCGGCGCGCTCGCCGACGCCCAGGGGAAGGGGATCGGCGGCCCCGACTGCCGGCCGGTCCGGGAGCTCCTCGGGATCGGCGCGAGGCACTACGGCCTCGGCGGGTGACCGCGGCGCGGCTTACCGCGATCGCCAGGTGACGGAGTAGGTCACGTCCCCGGGCCGCTCGCCGCCCTGCTCCCACTTCACCTCTCCCGAGAGCTTCAGAACCTCGATGCCCGCCTCGAAGGTCCCCGCGAGGAGGTGGAGGTAGCCGTTCGTGCGGAGCATCGGCGGGAGGTCCCGCGCCACGATCGTGGCGCGCCCGTCCCCCTGCGCGCGCACCGCGAGCTCGCCCGCGTTCCTGTAGACCGTCTTCCAGGACTGGGGGGCGATCTTGAGGAGCGTCGCCGGGGTGAGGCCGAAGAGCGACGCGACCCCGAGGATGAACGGCTTGAAGAAGGAGTCGAGGGAGGCGAGGAAGCTCGCCTTCCCCCAGGCCCGCGCCCCCGCCGCCCCCGCCTCGGCGAAGACCGCGTCGGCGATCCGCGCCTTGAGCGACACGGGGACCCACCCGACCCCCGCGCCCCTCTCGATCTCGGCGAGGGCCTCCGGCCCGATCCGGGCGAGCACGCGGGTGCGGACGCCGGGTCCGAGCGCGCCGAGCGCCGAGACGTCCTCCTTCAGGCGGACGAGCCGCACGAGGGGGGCGGCGGGCTCCGGTGCGGGACGGGGCGTCGTGGCGATCTGTGGCACGGAGAACTCCTGTCGGGCGCCCCCGCCACCGCCAGGACCGAGGCAGCCTAGCAGGGAGGCGGGGGTGCGCGGAAGAGCGCACCCCCGGGTGCCTGCGCGCCACCCGGGCCTCCCGCGCGACCCTACCTCTTCTGTCGCCAGGTGACGGTGTAGGTCACGTCGTTCGCCCGCTCCCCGCCGTGCGTCCACTGGACCTCGCCCTCGTGCTTGCACATCTCGAGGCCCGCCTCCTCTCAGGCCCGCCCGGCCCCTTCCCCCGCCGTCTCCTCCTTCTTCGGGCCGGGCGCGCCGACGACGGCGCCGGAGATCCCGAAGAAGAGGCCGGCGACCCAGGGGTTCGCGGTGATCGCGCAGCCCCCGGTCTTGCAACCGATGAAGTAGGAGTAGGCGGCGCCCGCGGCGGCGCCGACGGCGGCCCCGAGCGCGGTGCGCCAGTGCGGGCGGAGACCCTCGAGGCTCATCGTCCGTGCTCCTTCACGTACCGCTGGGCGGCGAGCGCCGCGATGGTGCCGTCCGCGACGGCCGTGGTGATCTGGCGGAAGCGCTTCACCCGGGCGTCCCCGGCGACGAAGAGGCCGGGCACCGGCGTCTCCATCGCCTCGGTCGTCTCCACGTAGCCGCCCTTCGCGAGGGGGACGACGTCCTTCAGGATGTCCGTCCGGGGCGTCATGCCCACGAAGACGAAGACGCCGTCCGTCGGGAGGGTCTTGCGCTCCTTCGATTTCAGATCTTCCACCTCGAGCCGCTCGAGGGCGTTCTCGCCGTAGAAGCCGCGGGGCTCGTGGGAGAGCAGGACCCGGATCTTCGGGTTCGCGAGGGCCTCCTGGACCGAGGCCGGCTCCGCCTGGAACTCGTCGAACTGGTGGACGATGGTCACGGTGCGGGCGAACTGGGTGAGGAAGAGGGCCTCCTCCACCGCGGAGTTTCCGCCGCCGATCACGTGGATGTCCTTCTCCTCGAAGTAGGCGCCGTCGCAGGTGGCGCAGTAGGAGATCCCCCGCCCCTTGAACTTCGACTCGCCGGGGAGCCCGAGCTCGCGCGGCTTCGCGCCGGTGGCGACGACGAGGGCCGGCGCCACGACCTCGTCCTCCTCGTCGAGGACGAGCTTCTTCAGGGGGCCCGAGAGGTCGTGGGAGGTGATCTCCACCGCCTTCGCGATCTTCGCGCCGAAGCGCTGGGCCTGGGCGGCGAAGGCGGCCGCGAGCTCCTTGCCCGAGACGTCCTCCGGGAAGCCCGGGTAGTTCGACACCTTGTGCGTCGTCTTCACCTGCCCGCCCGGGACGCTCTCGTCCACGACGAGGGTCTTCATCCGGGCGCGCGCCGCGTAGATCGCGGCGGTGAGCCCGGCGGGCCCGGCGCCGACGACGATGAGATCGTACCGTTCGGTCATCTTCGTTCTCCCCACGCGTGAGAGCCCCGGAGACGCTCCCGGGTTCGCGCCCCTTCCCTACCCCAGCATCGCCTCCACCTGGGCCTTCAGCGCGGTCTTCTTGATCTCCTCGCCCGTCATCCGCTCGCCCGTCTCCTTCCCGGCCTTGTAGAACACGAGGGTCGGGCTGCCGGTGACCCCGAGCTTCGTCGCGAGCTCGCGGTTCCCCTGCCGGAAGATCTTGAGGAACCGGGCCCGGCCGGCGAAGGCCTCGGCTACCGAGTCGAACTTCGGGGCGAGCGCCTCGCAGGGCGGGCACTCCGTCGAGTAGAAGTCCAGGATCACCGGGACCGGCGAGGCGAGGACCTGCGCCTCGTAGTCCTTCTCCCCGATCTCCTTCACGTGCTCGCTCATCTCTCCACCTCTCCTTCCGGGAATGGAACGGGCCCGGCGGGGCGATCCCGCGGGCCCGCCCGTGAAAAACGGCTCCTCGTCAGTCGTGGCAGCCGGTGACGAGGCGCGACGACTTCGCGCAGCACTGCGCCGCGGTCTCGGTGCAGCAGGGCTTCTTCGGCTTCGTGAGCATCTTCATCCGCTGTCTCTCCTCGCTCAGGACTTCAGGTGCTTCTTCAGCTTCCCCTGCAGGGCGCGGGCGGCGTCGCAGTCCTCGCAGGGCGCGTCCGGCTTCGCCGCCCTCGTCTCGCAGGTCTTCAGGCAGTTCTCGAGCGACTGGACCAGGATCCGGAGGTCCTTCTGCTCGAGGTCGAGGTGCGTGGTCATCGGTTGAACCCCCTGAGCGTGAGCGAGAAGACGCTCACGCCTCCCTTGTCGTACGGCTCGCTCCGCTCCAGGACTTCCGTCTCCCCGAAGCCCGCGGCGCGCACCGCCGCGAGGTACTCCTCCTCGGGCACGGCTCCACCATGGCAGGCCGCCCACGCGGCGGGATCGCTCCGCACCGCCTCGGGGAGCTCCTCCCGGGCGAGGACGTCCGAGACGACGAACCGCCCGCCCGGCTTCAGGACCCGCCGCACCTCGCGGTAGACGGCCGCCTTGTCCGGGGCGTGGTTGATCGTGCAGTTCGAGACGACGACGTCGGCGAACCCGGCCGGGAGGTCGAGCGCCTCGAGGGCCGAGCGGACGAACCGGACGTTCCCGAGGAAGGGGGGGACGCCGGCCCGCGCCTTCGCGAGCATCTCCTCGGAGTGGTCCACGCCGACGGCCGCACCGCCGGGTCCCACCCGGCCCGCGGCCCGGATCACGTCGAGCCCCCGCCCGCAGCCGAGGTCGACGAGGGTCTCGCCGGGGACCGGCGCGGCGAGGTCGAGGGCAGAGCCGCAGGAGAGCGAGCAGCAGGAGGCCGCGAGGGACGCGTAGCGCGCGTCCACGGCGTCCACGATCTCCTTCGCGCTCGGCAGGCTCACGTCGTTCGCTCCCGGCCGGCTCCGGCCGTCCTCTCGGACCTTGGGAGCCCCGCCGCACTGGGAGGGTTCGGCCCTGCGAGCCGAGGATGGGGCCGGCGCGGGCGCGGCGCGAGCGACCCGTGGTCGCAGCCCCCGGGGAGCCGCCCGGCCCCTGGGAGGGGGCGCGGGGCCCCGGGGGCCGGCGCCGGCGCTACTCGTCCGCCGTGGCCTGCGACTCCGCCTCGCCACGGCGGGCGGGGCGCGGGGGCTTCGGCACGACGGGGCGGGAGGCGGCCGTCCCCGCCTCGGGACGCTCCGCGACCGGCTCCACCTTCTTCGCCATCTCCGCGAGCCCGCGGGCGAGGTTCTGGACCGGCGTGCGGGTGCCGCTCGCGAGCTTGCTCATCGCCTCGCCCGGGAGATCGCCGGCCCGCTTGATCGTCTTCTCGGCGCGGGTGCGCAGGTCCTCGAGGTGCCGGCGCATGCCCGGCACCGACCAGTCCTCCTTGTCCACGCGCGAGAGGGCGCGGTCGAGCTCGAGCAGCTTCTCGTTGCCGGCCGAGAGCGCCTTGCCGATCCGGCTGCGCGCCTCGTTCTCCAGGGTCGTCATCCTGTCGTGCAGGTTCATCGTGCTTCCTCCGTTCCGAAACTCGGGACCCGGAGTCTAGACGCACCGCGTCAAGGACGCAATCGCCCTCCTCGGGGCCCGTCGGGCGGGGTGTCCGGGGCCCCGGCGCCCCGAATCGCCTGTCAGACCGCCCTGCGAGACTCCTCCCCGTGAGACGGTTCGTGACGCTCGACTTGGAGACCGTGGCCGACGAGGCCCTCGTCTCGGCCGTGGACGGCGAGCCCTCCCGCCCCTATCCCGAGAAGCTCCGCCGCGTCCTCGCCGATCGCCGCGCCCGGACGGGGGGGCGCAGCGACTTCCTCCCGCTCCCGTACCACCGGCCCGTCGCGGGCTGCGCCCTCGAGGCGGCCGAGGAGGGAGGGGTCGCCCGGATCGTGGACCTCTGGGCCTGGACCGACCGGCGCGAGCCCGAGGCCGACTTCCTCGCGCGCGCCTGGGACCGGCTCTCCGGCGCGGAGATCGTCACCTTCCACGGGAAGGGGTTCGACGTGCCGGTGCTCGAGCTCCGCTCGCTCAAGCACTCGGTCCCCATGCCCGCGCGCGGCGCCGGGATCTCCGCGCACCACGATCTGAAGGAGCTCCTGAGCGCGAGCGGGGCGGCGACCGCCGCGCCCCTCGACCTCTACGCGAAGCTCGTCGGGCTCCCGGGCAAGGAGGACGTCGCGGGCGAGGACGTCCAGGCGCTCTACGCCTCCGGCGCCCACGACCGGATCGCCGCCTACTGCATGACGGACGTCGTGCAGACCTGGCTCCTCTTCCTCCGCCACCGGCTCGTGGAGGGCTCGCTCGGCGCGGACGGCTACGCGGAGAGCGTCGCCTCCGCCCGGGAGGCCCTGCCGCGGCTCTTCGCCCGGCGACTCTCCGCCGAGGAGCGGGGGGTGCTCGAGGGCTTCCTCGCCCGCTGCGGGCCGTTCTTCGGCGCGCGGGAGCCGGAGCGGAAGGCGGGGTAGAGCCGCCGGGTCGGCGCTCTTGGCTAGAGCTTCGGTCCGCTCCCGTGGGTCGCGCCCCACACCGAGAGTACGATCACGTCCTGGCCGTCGACTGCGTAGTAGACGTGGTTCAGGGTCCTGGGTAGGAGCAGGCGGCGGACGGGCACCCCCAGGTTCCCTTCACCGTACGCTCTGCCGGACCCCGGCAGCTGCTCGATGCGATCGAGCGCAGCCGCGAGCTCCTGGTCGAACAGGCCGGGGGCCGCCGGACGGTTCCGCTGCCACCAGCTCTTGATGTGCTTGGCTTCGTCCCAGCGCACGCGGCGTGAGGCGCACGCTCATCGGTGGGCGCGCAACTCGGCGAGGGCCGTCGCCGCGTCCACCGTCTGGCCAGCCTTCATCTGCCGGATGCTCTCGCGCAGCGACTCGTGCAGCCGCTCGCGCTCCTCGTCGTCGAGGTGGTCCCCGCCGCCGGCGAGCACCTCGTCGAGGGGCACGAGATCGACCACCTCGCCCTCGGGGAGATCGGTCGGCTCGTCGAGGACCAGCCGTCCGCCCTTCACCCGTGCCTTGAGCGCCCTCATACGACCCTATCTTACGCCTTCGTCCGACACGGCGCTCACGGCGCGCCCGCCATCCGCCGTCGCCCCGCGATGCATGCTCCAGGTCCTCCCGGCAGACGCGGGCACCCCGCGACCCCTCCACCTCCTCGAGCAGGATCGCCCGACTCAGCCGCGCGACCTCGCCGAGCGCCTCCGGCGCCACGGCGCGGAGGCGGGCCGAGACGTCGTCCTCGTAGGCCCGCCACCGCGCGAGTGCCGCGGGCGAGACGTCGGCCGTCGCGCCGTGGTCGGCTCGCGGCCAGTCGTCCCGTGTCGCGGCGTCCGGGAACTGCGCGTAGAAGCGCTCGCTCCGGGAGCGGATCGAGGCGTGGGTGGCCGCCAGGGAGCGTGAACCGGAGCCCGGCGCAGGGCCCCCCCGGCCGTGAGGTGGGCTTCCGTTCCCAGGGCCCCGCGGATGGGAAGCGGGGTGGCCGTCAGCCGCCCGCCTCGCGCCGGCTCCGCCACGCGCGCCAGAGGATCGGAAGGAACGCGGCGTCCTCGACGAGGTAGCGCCGCCAGAGCCGCCCGGGCTCCTGCGACAGGCGGTGGGCCCACTCGAGCCCGGCCCTGGACATCCAGCGCGGGGCCCGCCTCGCCGTGCCGGCGAGGAACGCGAGGCTGGCACCCACCCCGATGGCCACGGCCGGCCCGAGCTCCTCCCGGTGGCGGTGGATCCAGATCTCCTGCTTGGGCGCGCCGAGCGCCACGTAGACGACCTGGGCGTTCGCCGCCCGGACGCGGGCGGCGGCGCTCGCGCTCGCCTCGGCGCCCGCGGGCCCGAGCTCCACCCGAGGGGCCTCGACCCCGGCGATCGTGACGCCCATGGCCTCGAGCTCCCGCGCGGCCCCCTCGGCGTCGCCCGGCGCGCCGCCGAGGAGGTAGACGCGCCAGCCGCGCCGCGCGGCGCGCTCGGCGAGCGGACGGACGAGGTCGGAGCCGGACACCCGCTCGGGCAGCGGCGCCTTCAGCAGCCGGGAGGCCCAGACGAGCGGGGTCCCGTCCACGAGCGAGAGGTCGGCCGCCTCGTACGCCGCGCGAAGCGCGCCGTCCCGCTCGGCCTTGACCACGTGATCCACGTTGGGCGTGTAGACCGCGCCGCCTCGCCCCTCCCGGACGAGGAGCTCGATGCGATCGAGCGCCTCGTCCAGGCGGACGACGTCGATGGGGATCGCACCCACGCGGATGCGCGCCGCGCCGCTCACGGGCGGCATTCTCTCCCGGGCGGCCGCCTTCCGGCCGGGACACGCTCCTTCCGTGACAGTCCCGGGACCGAGGGACGTCGAGCCCCCGGCCCCGCCGCGCCTCGCGTGGTAGACCACTCGCGTCGTCCCGCGGCGGCTCGGCCGCGGGCGAAGGGGGTCGCGAGTGTCGCCGTCCAGGCGCTACTGCCTCATCACGCCGTGTCGCGACGAGGCGCGCTACGCCCGCCGCACGCTCGACGCGGTGCTGCGCCAGACGGAGCCCCCCGCGCTCTGGGTCCTCGTCGACGACGGCTCGTCCGACGCCACCCCGGCCATCCTCGCGGAGGTCGCGGCGCGGGTCCCCTGGATCCGGGTCGTCCGCCGCGAGGACCGAGGCGATCGCAAGCTCGGCGGCGGCGTGATCGACGCCTTCTACTCCGGGTGGGAGACGATCGAGCCCTCGCGCTTCGACTACGTCTGCAAGCTCGACCTCGACCTCGACCTCCCGCCCGGCTACTTCGCGGGGCTCATGGACCGGATGGAGGCGGAGCCGCGCCTCGGCACCTGCTCCGGCAAGCCCTGGTTCTTCCCGGGCGAGGGCGAGCCCGTCCTCCCCTTCCCGATCCTCGCGGACTCCGGGCTCGTCTCGGAGAAGTGCGGCGACGAGAACTCGGTCGGGATGACGAAGTTCTACCGGACGGAGTGCTTCCGGCAGATCGGCGGCTTCGTCCGCGAGGTGATGTGGGACGGGATCGACGGCCACCGCTGCCGGCAGCTCGGGTGGATCGCGGCGTCGTGGGACGACCCCGCGCTCCGCTTCCTCCACCTCCGCCCGATGGGGACGAGCCACCGGAGCTGGTGGACCGGGCGCGTCCGCCACGGGTTCGGCCAGTGGTTCATGGGGACGTCGCCCGCCTACCTGCTCGCGAGCGCCGCCTACCGGATGACGCGGCCGCCCCGGATCGTGGGCGGCGTCGCCATGGCGTACGGCTACTTCCGGAGCATGGCGAGGCGGCTCCCCCGCTACGGCGACGCGGAGTTCCGCCGGTTCCTCCGGCGCTACCAGTGGGCCTGCCTCCTCCTCGGGAAGGCGCGGGCCACGGCGCGGCTCGACGCGCGCCAGGCGGCCCGGTGGTCGCCGGCGAGGTCCGGGACGGGGGACGTCCCCGCGTAGGGGGCCGCCCGGGGGCCACGCGATGTGCGGGATCGCCGGAATCCTGGGGGAGCTCGGAGCGGCCAACCGCGCGGCCCTCGGCCGGATGAGCCGGGCGCTCGTGCACCGGGGGCCGGACGCCGACGGCGTCTGGAGCTCCGAGCCGGACCGGGAAGGCCGCGGGGTCCTGCTCGCGCACCGGCGGCTCGCGATCCTCGACCTCTCCCCCTCCGGCGTCCAGCCCATGCGCGATCCGGAGACGGGCGACGTCCTCGTCTTCAACGGGGAGATCTACAACTACGTCGAGCTGCGGCGGCGCCTCGAGGCGGAGGGGCACCGGTTCGAGTCCTCCGGCGACACCGCGGTGATGCTCCGGGAGCTGGGGGTGCGGGGCCCCTCCGCGGTCTCGGGGCTCCGCGGGATGTTCGCCTTCGCCCACTGGGACGCCCGCCGCCGCCGCCTCGCCCTCGCGCGGGACCCGCTCGGGATGAAGCCGCTCTACCTCGCCCGGAACCCCGACCCGCGCGGCCCCTGGTCGCTCGCGTTCGCCTCGGAGGTCCGCGCCCTCCTCGCCTCCGGGCTCCTCGGCACGCCCCGCCTCGATCCGGTCGCGGTGGCGTCGGTGGTCTGGAACGGGTTCGTCGTGGGGCCCGTCACCGCCGTGACGGGGGTCGAGCTCGTCTCCCCCGGGGAGCTCCGGTGGTTCGACGCCGGAGGGGAGGCGGGGACCGGGGACTTCTTCGCCCTCCCTCCGCCCGGCCGGGGGGAGCCGGTGGACGAGGCGCGCCTCGGGGACGAGCTCGAGGAGTGCGTCCGGATCCACCTCGCGAGCGACGTGCCCCTCGGGGTCTTCCTCTCGGGCGGCGTCGACTCCTCCGCCGTCGCGAACCTCGCTCGGCGAGCCTCCGCGGCGCCCGTCCACACGTTCACCCTCGCCTTCGAGGAGGAGGCGTTCGACGAGCGCCCCGTGGCGAGGGCGGTCGCCGCCGCCATCGGGACGGTGCACCAGGAGGTGGTCCTCTCCGAGGCGGGCTTCGTCGGGCAGCTCGACCGGGCTCTCGACAGCCTCGACCAGCCCACCTTCGACGGCCTCAACTCCTTCTACATGTCGCGCGCGGTCCGGGAGGCCGGGTTCACGGTCGCGCTCGTGGGGACCGGGGGCGACGAGCTCTTCGGGGGCTACACGTCCTTCCGGGACCTGCCGCGGCTCCGCGCGATCCTCGCGGCGTCCGCCTGGCTCCCGGCCGGGCTGCGGGTCGCGGCC
>JBBIPT010000061.1:0-17356 GCA_037442705.1 Anaeromyxobacter sp. | reverse complement strand
CTTGCCACTGACACTAGGAATTACTTGTGTAGGATAGGTGGGAGCCTATGAACCCCGGGCGCTAGCTTGGGGGGAGGCAACGGTGAAATACCACCCTGGCGATTTCTGGTGTCTAACCTGGGCCCCTGATCGGGGTCGGGAACAATGGCTGGTGGGTAGTTTGACTGGGGCGGTCGCCTCCCAAAAGGTAACGGAGGCGCGCTATGGTTCCCTCAGCCTGATTGGAAACCAGGCGTCGAGTGCAATGGCATAAGGGAGCTTGACTGCGAGACCGACGGGTCGAGCAGGTGCGAAAGCAGGTCATAGTGATCCGGTGGTTCTGAATGGAAGGGCCATCGCTCAACGGATAAAAGGTACTCTGGGGATAACAGGCTTATCGCGTCCAAGAGTTCACATCGACGACGCGGTTTGGCACCTCGATGTCGGCTCATCGCATCCTGGGGCTGGAGCAGGTCCCAAGGGTTTGGCTGTTCGCCAATTAAAGCGGTACGCGAGCTGGGTTCAAAACGTCGTGAGACAGTTTGGTCCCTATCTGCCGTGGGCGTAGGAGAAGTGAGAGGATCTGTCCTTAGTACGAGAGGACCGGGATGGACGCACCGCTGGTGTACCAGTTGTCTCGCCAGAGGCATCGCTGGGTAGCTATGTGCGGAACGGATAACCGCTGAAAGCATCTAAGCGGGAAGCCAGCCTCGAGACTACTTCTCCCGGGCGAAAGCCCCTGAAGCCCCCTCGAAGACTACGAGGTCGATAGGCCGGAGGTGTACGCGCTGTGAGGCGCTCAGCTGACCGGTACTAATCGGGCGTGCGGCTTGGTCTCCCTCTTCTCAGGTCGTAGGTGACCGGGATCGAGGCCGAGATCGAGATCATTCGGTGCGGTGAAGGCCCCGCGTGGCCCGCAGTGCGAGCTCTTCTTCTTCCCTTCGTGTTCGATCGTGAGAGGGCTTCCGCCCTCCGCTCTTTTCGAGGTTTGCGGTGGCTATATCGGTGGGGTCACACCCGTTCCCATCCCGAACACGGAAGTTAAGCCCACCAGAGCCGATGGTACTGCACGGGAAGCCGTGTGGGAGAGTAGGTCGCTGCCGCATCTTTTTCCCGCGCCCGCTGGCGTTCACGCCAGCGGGCGTTTTCATTCGTTTCTGCGCTCGGGACGCGTCCCTTCCCCCGGGGACGTTCTCCGCGGGGCCGGTGCGCGATACACTCCGCGTTCGCTGACAGGCGGAGGAGGCCGAGATGGGGCGCGTCGTCGTCGGAGTCATCGGGGGTACGGGGCTCGGGGACGCCCTGGGGATGCTCGGGGGGGGCGAGACCCGGGAGGTCGAGACGCCGTTCGGGCCGCCCTCGGGGCCGATCGGGCTGGGCGAGGTCGAGGGGACTCCCGTCGCGCTCCTCGCCCGGCACGGGCCGGGGCACCTCCTCAACCCCTCCGCCGTTCCGTACCGGGCGAACGTCTGGGCGCTGAAGTCGCTGGGCGTCACCCACATCCTGGCCTCGGGGGCCGTGGGGAGCCTGCGGGAGGAGATCGCTCCCCGGAACCTCGTCATCCCGGACCAGGTGATCGACAGGACCTTCCGGCGGGCGGGGACCTTCTTCGAGGAGATCGCGGTCCACGTCGAGCTCGCCACCCCCTTCTGCAACTCGCTCCGCAGCGTGCTCGTGAAGGCCGGGACGGGGATCGCGACCCGTGTGCACCAGGGCGGGACCTACGTCTGCATGGAGGGGCCTCAGTTTTCCACGCGGGCCGAGAGCGAGCTCCACCGGGGCTGGGGGGCCTCGCTCATCGGGATGACCGCGATGCCGGAGGCGAAGCTCGCCCGCGAGGCGGAGATCTGCTACGCGCTCGTCGCCCTGCCGACGGACTACGACTGCTGGAAGCCGCACCCTGCGAGCCTCGACCAGGCGAAGCTCATCGAGGAGATCCTGGGCCACGTGAAGGCCGCGACGCAGAACGCGGTCGAGCTCCTCCGCCGGGCCATCCCGCGGGTGGCGGAGCTGGGCGAGAAGCCCTGCCCCTGCCAGTCGGCGCTCTCCCTGGGCATCTGGTCGGACCGGGCGCGTATCCCCGCGGCCGTGAGGCAGAAGCTCGGCCTCCTCCTCGGCAGGTATCTCGGCTGATTGTGGTGCTCGCCTCGATCGATCCGGGAACGCTGGTGGTTCCCCGAGCCTGTCGAGGCGTAGCCACGAACGGTCTTGCGTGTAGCCGTTCGCCCTGAGCCTGACGAAGGGCGAACGTCGAGGCTACATGCGAGCGGTCACGCCCGTGCTGGCGGCGCGCACCCGCGATGACGCCGTCGTTGCGCGCAGGTCAGGGTCGGTGCTCCCCCGGCGCGAACAGGTCCTCGTGTGCGGCCTCCGAGATGGCGACGACGGCCGGGTGGCGAAGGCGGCGCTCGGCCGAGATCGCGTAGTACCGCTCCCGGACCTCGTCCGTCCTGCCGATCGCCTCGACCCGGTGCTGGGCCAGGATCTCGGCCTCCACCACGGTCGGGGCGGCGAAGATCCCGGCTCCCTCCCCTCCGAGCGCCTCGAGCAGCGCGCTGTCCTCGAGCTCCGCCACCACCCGGGGCCGGAGCCCGTGCCGGTCGAGCCATCGCTCCAGGGATCGCCGCAGGGCGAGCCCTTCGAGAGGCAGGAGCATGGGGGCGCCGTGGAGCGACCCGGGGAAGGCCCCGTGGCTGCGCGCGAGCTCGCGCGCGGCGAAGAAGGTGACGCCGGACTCCCCCAGGAGGTGGTTGAACGCGCGCACGCCGCTCCCGCTCGGCACCGGCCCGTCGGAGATCACGACGTCGAGGGCGTGGAGGGAGAGATCGGCGAGGAGCCGGTCGTAGGCCCGTTCGTGGCAGACGAGGCGGACGGGCTCGGGCAGGGCGAGCGCGGGCCGGAGGAGCCGGCGAGCGACGAGCTTGGGGACCGCGTCGGCGATCCCCACCTCGAGGCGAAGCGCCCGGCCGCTCGGCCGGTCGCCGACCGCGTCCACCATCTCGAGTCCGAGGGAGAAGATCTCGTTCGCGTAGCGCTGGACGAGCCGGCCCGTGTCGGTGAGCGCGAGCCGCCTTCCGGACTTCTCGAAGAGCTTCGCCCCGAGCCGCGCCTCGAGGGCCCGGATCGCCGCGCTCAGGGTGGGGTGGGAGAGCCGGAGGACCTTGCCGGCGGCGACGAGACCGCCCTCCCGGGCAACTACCCAGAAATACTGGAGATGATGGTAGTTCAGCCAGCTCACCTCGGCAGTATATGTCGGTAAATCCGACAAGTGGCGTCATCATTTCCTAATGGTCGATAACGAGGGACCTGATCTAGAACAACGCGCTCCGGGCGCCACGCCCGGCCGGAAGGAGACGAGGCGTGCCGTTCGAGACCATCGGGTCCCCGTTGCTCTGGGCTGGGTTCGTGATGTTCGTGATCGCGATGCTCGCGATCGACCTGGGCGTCTTCCACAGGAAGGCGCACGAGGTGAGCCTGAAGGAGGCCGCGACCTGGAGCGCGGTGTGGGTCGCCCTGGCCGGCGTCTTCAACGTGGGGGTCTGGGCATGGTTCGGCCCCGAGCGCGCGCTCGAGTTCACCACGGGCTACCTCATCGAGAAGGCCCTCGCGGTGGACAACATCTTCGTCTTCGTCGTCATCTTCTCGGCCTTCGCGATCCCCGCGATCTACCAGCACCGGATCCTCTTCTGGGGCGTCCTCGGGGCCCTCGTGATGCGGGCGGCCTTCATCCTCGCGGGCAGCGCCTTCGTGCAGCGGTTCCACTGGGCGATGTACGTCTTCGGCGCGATCCTCCTCGCCACCGGGGTGAAGCTCCTCGTGCACCGCACGCAGGAGATCCACCCTGAGCGGAACCCCCTGGTGCGCGGCTTCCAGCGGATCTTCCCGGTGACCCATGAGTTCGCGGGGGATCGCTTCACCGTGGTCCGGGACGGGCGCCGGTACGCGACCCCGCTGCTCCTCGCCCTCGTCGCCGTCGAGGTCACCGACGTCGTCTTCGCGGTGGACTCGATCCCCGCCATCTTCGCGATCACGAAGGACCCCTTCATCGTCTTCACCTCGAACATCTTCGCGATCCTCGGGCTCCGCTCCCTCTACTTCCTCCTCGCCGGGGTGATCACGAGGTTCGTGTACCTGAAGGTCGGGCTCTCCCTCGTCCTCGTCTTCGTCGGCGCGAAGATGCTCGTGGCGGACTTCTACAAGGTGCCGATCGGCGCCTCGCTCGGGATCATCGCGACGATCCTGGGCGCGTCGGTGGTGGCCTCGCTCCTGCGGCCGCCGGCGGGGCGGCCGCTCGCTCCCGGCGCCGCCGGCTCCGGAGCGGACGAGTCGACCCGGGAGGCCGCCTGACCCAGGCGCCCGGGCGCGGGCGCCGCTTGCGCGGGGGCGGTCCGGACGGTAAGGGGCGGCCATGCAGACCCACACGGCCACGGTCACCTGGGAGCGCCGGGGCGCGCGCTTCACGGACAACCGGTACAGCCGCGCCCATCGCTGGCGCTTCGATGGCGGCGCCGAGGTGAAGGGCTCCTCCTCGCCGCACGTCGTCCCGCCGCCGCTCTCCGATCCGGCGGGCGTCGACCCCGAGGAGGCCTTCATCGCCTCGCTCTCGAGCTGTCACATGCTCTGGTTCCTCTCGCTCGCCGCCGGGCGCGGGCTCGTGGTGGAGAGCTACCGGGACGAGGCGGTGGGCATCCTCGGCCCGAACGAGCAGGGGAAGCTCGCGATGACCCGCGTGACCCTCCGCCCCGCCGTCGCCTTCGCGGGCTCGCGGAAGCCCGACGCGGCCGAGCTGCGCGAGCTCCACGACCTCGCCCACGAGGAGTGCTTCATCGCGAGCTCGGTGCGGACCGAGATCGCCTGCGAGCCGGTCCCGGCCTGACGGCCGTGGTCGGTCGGTCCCTCGACCTGCTTCGCGGTGTCCCGAAAGGTGAGAGGAGGCGAGGCCCCATCGGCTAAGATGCGGCCCTTTCGAGCGGACCCACGCGGAGCGCCGTCCCGATGTTCGTCTCCTTCGCCCTCGCCCTCCTCGCCTCGGTCGCCGCCGCCGAGCCGCCGAGGCCGGGGGTGTCGGTCCCGATCGTGATCGGAGGGTCGAACCCGGACCCCGCCTGCTGGCGCTGCCACGAGAAGGGGATCGCGCCGCAGATCGCCCGCAAGACCGTCCACGAACCGATCCGCGGCGGGCGCGCCTGCCGGACCTGCCACACGCCGCACGAACCCGGGCAGAAGTCGAAGCTCGTCGCGGAGCAGGTCGATCTCTGTCGCCGCTGCCACTCCGGCCCGGCCTTCCGCCGCCCGAACGTCCACTCGATCATCGAGGCGGACGGCTGCACCGCCTGCCACGCGCCCCACGCCTCGGACCTGCCGCGCCTCCTCGTCGAGGAGCGGAAGGCGCTCTGCGGGAGGTGCCACGGCGGCCTCGAGAAGGAGCACGGCGGGCTCGCGGTCGACTCGCCCCATTGCCTCCTCTGCCACGGGCCCCACACGAGCACGAAGGCGAAGCTCCTCAAGGAGACGGTCCACGAGGCGATGCCGGACTGCACCACCTGCCACGCGCCCGAGAAGGGGAAGCCCTTCGCGCTCTCGGAGAGGCCGCCCGCCCTCTGCACGACGTGCCACGACGGGCTCGAGAAGGAGGCGGCGCTCGAGTTCGGGCACCTGCCCTTCAAGGGCGGTGACTGCACCTCCTGCCACTCGCCCCACGCGGCCGACCGGCCGAAGCTCCTCCTCGAGGAGCGGCCCACCCTCTGCTACGGCTGCCACACGGAGGTGGAGGAGAAGCTCGCCGCGAAGACCGTCCACGTCCCCGTCCGCCAGGGGAAGTGCGCCGACTGCCACCTGCCCCACGGCGCCGGCCGGCCGAAGCTCCTCACCGCGCCGGTGGGCGACCTCTGCCTCCGGTGCCACGGCGAGGCGCGGCGCTGGCTCGGCCAGCGCTCCGCCCACGAGCCGGCGCGGTCGGGCGACTGCAACCACTGCCACGAGCCCCACGGCGGCGGCCCCGGCCTCCTCCTGAAGCAGCCGCCCGAGCTCTGCGCCGGGTGCCACGGGATCCAGGACGAGGAGGAGGCCAAGGGCGCGCGGGCCCATCCACCCGTCGCGAGGGGGGAGTGCCGCTCCTGCCACCTCCCGCACGGCTCCGACGTGGAGCGCCTCCTCGTGGCGCGGGCCGAGGAGCTCTGCCAGCGCTGCCACGCGGGGATGAGGGAGAAGGTGCAGGGGAAGCTCCACAGCCCGTTCGCCGCGGGGCGGTGCACCGCCTGCCACGACGCCCACGGGTCCGGCGAACGGCTCGTGAAGGCAGGGCTCCCCTGCGCGAAGTGCCACTCCGCCGCGACCGGCGACTGGGCCCGCGCCCCTTCCCGCCATCCGCCCGCGGCGGAGGGGCGCTGTGCCGCCTGCCACGCGCCGCACGGGAGCTCCGAGCCGCGCCTCCTCCGCAAGGCCCAGGGCGAGCTCTGCCTCGGCTGCCACGAGAAGGTCTCGAGGCAGATCGCCGAGGCGGCGGTCGTCCACTTCCCGGCCTCGGGCGGCGAGTGCTCCGCCTGCCACGAGCCTCACGCCGGGCGCACGAAGCCGCTCGTGAGGACCACGCTCGCCGCCGCCTGCGCCGGCTGCCACGACCCGGCCGAGCCCGCCTTCGTCCGGCGGCACGCGCCGATCCGGAGGGGCGCGGCGGCCTGCACGGGCTGCCACGAGCCCCACGCGGCCGCGAACGCCTTCCTCTTCGCCGATCGCGGCACGGGGCTCTGCGACCGGTGTCACGACCGCGGGGGCGCGAGCTGGAAGCGGATCCACGAGAGCGTCGGGGCGATGGGGAGCCCGTGCGCGGAGTGCCACCAGGCGCACCGGCCCTTCCCGCGCTGACCCGGTCTGGCCGTCAGACGGCCGAGAGGACCGACTCGACGACCTCCGCCCCCGGCGCGGCGAGCGCCACGCCGCGGAGGAAGACGCCCGACAGGCAGCGCTTCCCGTGCGCGAGCGTCGGGTAGTCCCTGCACATGTCGGGCTTCACGTCCTGGATCGAGCAGGTGGCCGTCTCGGGGCCGGTCCGGACGAGGAACGGGCAGCGGTCCTCGAGCTTCCCGGTCTCCGGGTTCATCCAGATCCAGCTCACGCTGCTCACCCGGGCGAGGAGGTCGTCCCTCCCGAGACGTCTCCACCGCTCGAGGTCGGCCCGGGAGGCGTGGAGGTGCCCGCCGTACGCCTCGCAGCAGCGACCGCAGCAGCGGCACCGGGGCGGCTCCTTCCGGGGCCGCCCGCGGAACGCCTCGACCCACGTCGAAGCCTGCATGGTCCACCCCCGCCGGTCTTCGCGTCGCCCGGGTGGAAGCGGAAGGGAAGGTCCCGCCTCCCCGGCGCGGTTTCAAGCATCATGGAACCGTTGGCGCGCAAAGGACACGGGGTCTCCGCGGACACGCCCGGAAGGGGGTGTCGGACCGAGGCCGGAAAGGCCCCAGGCGGGGTGGTCCCCTAGGGCGAGCGGATCTCCTTCCCCCCCCGCTCGCGTCCAGAGCGGCTCGATCCGGACGCGCATGCCCCACGCCCCACCCCTCCGCGACCTCCGGTGGGACGGCGCAGGCGAGCCCCGGCCCGGAGCCATCAGAACCGCGGCCGGAGCCGCTCCGCGGTCACCTCGGGCGGCTCCGTGTGGACCTCGTCCCCCGCGAACATCGGGCCGAACCAGGTGTCGTAGTTCGCGAACAGGGGCTTGAAGGCCGGGCGCGAGCAGACCTTCACGTGGAGGGAGAACCCCTCCGTGGGATCGGCGGCCGGGCTCGAGAGGAAGGCGAGCGTGAACGGGTGGACGCCCGCCTCCTCGTAGGACGAGACGATCCGCGAGATCCCCGCGCCGAACGCGCCCGCCCCGGCGTCGTCGAGGTCCGCGAGGCTCGCCGTCCCGGGGAGGACTCCCCAGATCTCTCGCTGGTGCGCGGGCGCGAAGGCGGCGACCCACTCCACGGGGCCGGTCTTCCCCACCCACCTCGGGCCGTCCCGCTCCGCGGCGAGGAGTTCCTCGAAGAAGGGGTTCCCCGTCCGCGCCCGCCAGGCGGCGCAGGCGCGGCGCGCGCGCTCCACGCCGGAGTAGGGGACGGTGCGGACGTGGACCTGGAAATGCGGGTGGGGGACGCTCGAGCCCCCGGGGTGGAGGAAGTTCATCCCGAGGAGGTGTTGGACGAGGGACGGATCGCGGTGCCGCGCGCGGCGGACGAGCTCGGCCGACGCGCGGATCGCGTCCCCGATCGCCTCGGGCCGGATCCGGGACGGGGAGAGGACGTGGCTCGCGGGATCCACGACGACGACGCAGTCGAAGGCGCACTTCGAGAAGAGGTTCGGCATCGCGAGGGCGTCTCCCACCCGGAGCTGCCCGTCCGCGGAGAGCTCCGGCGGGAACCTCGTCCCCCGCTCGGCGGCCGAGCAGAACGGGCAGCCGGCCTTCGATCGCTCCTCCGTCTCCCGCAGGAGGTCGAGATCGGCCGTGCCGAGGAAGGCCTTCGCCTTCTCGCCGAGGGCGAGGTTCACCGAGGCGACCGTGCCCGTGAGCGGATCGGTCCGGTGTTCGATCACCTGCTCGCTCTCCCGGCCGGTGGGATCCACGAGCCGCGCCCTCTCCGTCGCCTTCACGAGCTCCACGCTCACCTCGCTCACCTCCCGATCGTGCGCGCCAATGCCTTCCGCATCCCCTCCGCCGCCCGCTCCATCGCCTCCGCCGCCCGGGCGAGCCGGAACGGGCCGAGCCGCGGGATCCCGTGCGTCGCGACCGCCTCGAGGCCGGGCCGCTCCGGCACCCGGAGCGCCGCGCCGTTCCGGCGCCGCCAGGGGGAGCGGGAGGTGAGGTGATGGTAGAGGACGCGCTCTCCCCCGGCGAGCCCTGCGAGGCCGTGACGGTCGAGGACGCCGCCGTCGAGGTAGGGCCGCCCTCCAATCCGGACGGGCTGGAAGAGGACGGGGGCGGCGCAGGAGGCGTGGATCGCGGGGGCGAGCGCACCCGCGCGCAGCACCGCGGTCCGCCGGGCGCGGAGGTCGAAGGCCGAGAGGGCGACGGGGCGGGGGCACTCCTCGAAGGTCCGCACCGGCAGGAGCGCCTCGAGCCGCGCGCGGAAGAGCGCGCCGCGCAGGAGCCCGAGCCCCGGGGCGGGGTCCCAGAAGTGCTCGCGCCGCAGCGCGAGGAGCTCCGCCCGCATCCGGGCGGAGGAGACCCCCGCGCCGAGGAGCCCTCCCACGAGCGCCCCCGCGCTCGAGCCGCAGACCCGCGCCGGCAGGAGCCCCTCCTCCTCCAGCACCGACACCGCCCCGGCGTGGGCGAAGAAGCCGAAGAAGCCGGAGGAGAGGCCGAGGGTGAAGGGGGCCTCGCGGAGCCAGTCCCGGAGCGTCACGCGGCGGAGTATCCCCGCGGCCGGGGTGGCGGGCAACCCGCGGTCGGCCGCGTCCCCCGCTCCTTCACCCCCGCGCCTTCGGGGCGGGCAGCAGACCGCGGCTCAGGCCTCGGAGGGGCGCCCCGTGGCGGCCGAGAGCATGCGGGCGAGCTGCTCGCTCGTGTAGGGCTTCTGCAGGAAGTGGACGGATCCTTCCTGGAGGAGGGGCTCGATCTCCCCGGCCCCGAACCCCGAGGAGACGACCACGGGGATGTCGGGCCGGGTGGCCCGCAGCCGCGCGAACACCTCGCGGCCGCCGAGGTCGGGCATCATCATGTCGAGGACGACGACGTCGATCTCCTTCGCGTCCCTCGCGAAGCGCTCCACGGCCTCGCGTCCACCGGCGCACTCCACGGCGGTGTGGCCGGCGGAGCGGAGCAGGATCGCGAGGGACCGGCGGACGTTGGGCTCGTCGTCCGCGACGAGGACGCGGAGCCGGCGGCCCGGGGCGGGGGGAACGGCGTCACCCTCCGGCAGGGCCTCCGCCGTCACGGCCGGGAGGAAGAGCGTCACGGAGGTCCCCTTCTCCGGCTCGCTCTCGACGGAGATCCCGCCGTGGAGGGCCTGGACCGTCCCGTAGACCTCGGCGAGGCCCAGGCCGGAGCCCTTGCCCGGCCCCTTCGTCGTGAAGAAGGGCTCGAAGAGATGGGCGCGGGCCGCCGGCGAGAGGCCCGTCCCGGTGTCCGAGACGCGGACGGCGACGTGGGGTCCGGGCGCGACGTCGAACGGCAGGGCGGCGCAGCGCGCCTCGTCGAGGTGGACGAACTCCGCGGCGAGGGTGAGAGAGCCCCCCCCGGGCATCGCGTCCCGCGCGTTCAGCGCGAGATTGAGGATCGCCGCGTGGAGCCGGTCGGGATCTCCGCGGATCGTGGCGGGAACCGCGTCTGCCTTGCACGCGACGGCGATGCGCTTGTCGATGCTCCGGCGGAGCAGCGCCGCCACGTCCTCGAGGGTCCGGCGGAGGTCGACCGCCACCACGCGGCGCGTGTCCTTGCGCGCGAAGGCGAGGAGCTGGCGCGTGAGCCGAGCCGAGCGCAGGGCCGAGTCCCGGATGCTCTCCACGACGGAGAGGAGCGCGGGCGTCCCGGAGAGCTCCTCCCGGAGGAGCTCGGCGCCGGAGAGGATCCCGGTGAGCTGGTTGTTGAAGTCGTGGGCGACTCCCCCCGCGAGCCGGCCGATCGCCTCGAGCTTCTCCCCCTGCTTCAGGCGGTCCTGCGTCCCCCGCAGCTCGGTGATGTCCCGGCCCACGCCCACGATCTCGGCGACCCGCCCCTCCGCGTCGAGGATCGCCGTGTCGGCCCAGGCGAGCCAGCGCCAGCCCTGGGCGGTGAGCGCCCGCTGCTCCACGTAGGCGGCGTGGGGCGGCACGAAGAGGGCCTCCATCGCCTTCGCGGTCGGGGCCCGGTCCTCCTCGTGCACGAGGGGCATGAAGGTCTTGCCGACGAGCTCCGCCTCGCTCTTCCCGAAGAGCCTGCAGTAGCTCGGGGAGACGAAGAGGAACCGCCCCTCGAGGTCCACCTTCACGACGAGATCGGTCTGGTTCTCGACGAGGAGCCGGTACTTCTCCTCGCTCGCCCGGAGCGCCTCCGCCGCCCGCAGGCGCTCCGAGATCTCCGCGAACGTGACGGCGACCTCTCCGGGGGCGACCTGGAAGGCGTGGATGTCGAAGATCCCGCTCACGCCCGCGTCCTCCCAGGGGACGGCGTCGAGCCGGAAGCCGCCGCCGCTCGCCGCGACCTCGCAGAGCCGCGCCAGGTGGCCCGTCCCCGCGAGTGAGGGGAAGGCCTCCGCCACCGGCCTCCCGGCGAGGGAGCCGGGCTCGATCCCCGACATCCGCGCGGAGGCCGGGTTCGCCGCGGTGATGACGAGGGTGCCGTCCACCCGGAGCTGGTAGAGGTGGATCCCGAGCGTCGCGCTCTCGAAGATCCGCCGGAACCGGTCCGGCCCGCCGCTCTCTTCCGGGTCTCGCATGCCGCGGGTGGCTCGCCCGGCAGGGTACTCCCGGGGCGGATCGATTGCGACCCCCGGCAGGCGGCGCGTGATCCGCTCCCGGGGGCGACGCTTCCGCCGGAGCGGGGGCGCGTTTCCTAGTACGATGCGGAGCCCGATCTTCGAACCCGCAGCGGAGCCACCATGAAGGACACGGAGAAGCGAAACCTCATCGCCCAGTGGGCGTTCGACACGCGGCCGGTGCTGCTCCGCTTCCACCTCTGGCTGGAGGACGTGGAGGTCGTCCGCTCGCAGGTGGAGCCGGTCTCGGCCCACACCTTCACGCCCCGAGGGATCGCCCGCTGCCTCGCGATGACCTCGGCGGCCACCGCCCTCGGCACGAAGCTCTTCGGCGGCTTCGGGGAGGGGGCGGGCAAGGACAAGTCGGCCTACAACCAGGTGAAGAAGGCCGCGGACGCGATGAGCGCCTACGTGATGAGCGAGGGGCTCTGGCACCTCACCCGCACGCTGCCCGAGAACCACGCGATCATCGTCTCCCTCGGCGAGGGGCTCATGCCGAAGGCGGGCGAGACCCCGGAGATGGGGGCGAACCCGCTCCTCGGCTTCGGGCGGGTCTACGCGAGGCCGGAGGTGGCCCGGATCGTGGATCGGAGGGTCCGGCGGCTGCTCAACGAGCCCGGCCACACCTTCGAGCAGTTCCACGGCTGGCTGCGGGACCGGGGGATCACCCTCTGGGGCGCCGCGGTGGACACCCTCGAGAACACCTCGCGCTTCGCCGAGGGGAAGACGACCGGCCCGATGGCCGTCTTCCACCTCTTCGACTCCCCGCTCCAGGTCACGCGCCCGTACGAGTCCTACATGGGCTGCCTCACCGTGCCCAAGCGGGTCGCGACCGTGGCCTCGGACGTCTCGGTGCTCATCGACTACCGGACGCCCCGGAAGATCGTGATGGAGGCGGTGGAGCGGGCCTACCCCGGCGTGAAGCGGGCGAACGTCCACGTCTGGACCCTCCGCGGGAAGAGCCGGGTCGCGAGGCTCGGGAACCTCTGGGGGGAGTGGGAGGCGCTCGGGGCGCACCTCGTGGAGGACGGCTGGAAGACGCCGTGGGGGATCGAGGTCTTCACCGACTCCGGCACCTACGCGCCGACGTTCCTCGTGGGGAGCTGGAAGGACGCCGCGGGAGAGACGCACGTCTTCCTCTGCGACGGCTACGCCGCGACCGCGGAGGCGATGCAGGCGGCGAGCCTGTCCGAGATCCTCGACGTGGACGCCTCGATGGCCGTCTTCTCGCCCGGCTTCGGGCTGCCCTGCGCGGAGGAGACGCGCGCGATGCTCCTCGATCCGGCCGACCCGGACTTCGCGGCGAAGCTGCGGGCGCTTCCGGGGGCGGAGGGATTCGACGGGGGCCAGGTGGAGTCCTACGCCGAGGCGGTCCGCGAGGCCGCGGCGACGAACATGCCGCTCGGCCGGCGCGTCCTGCACGCCGACGACCTCATGCCGACGAAGGACTGGAGCGTCCTCGCGAGCATCGGCTACATGGAGGACGACCCCTACACCGGCGCGCAGGGCGTGACCGAGGTCTCCCCGGGCGTCTACGAGGTCGCCACCCGGCTCGCGACGAAGAATGCCTCGAGCCTCATCACCTTCACCTTCCGGCTCATGGAGTCGATGGAGGAGACGCAGCTCGTCTTCAGCCCGCTCCTCTCCCGTTTCCTCTCCGGGGTGGCTCCCGACTCCCGGGCGGTGAAGGTCTCCGACTCCGGCCGGATCAGGAACGAGCTCCAGACGCTGCTCTCGCAGGCGCTCGAGCACGACGGCGATCACCTCCGGATCCACTTCGACCGGGTGGACGAGAAGGTGATGCCGAAGGACAAGCAGCGGGCCATCCGGGAGGTCCTGGAGTGGTACAAGGCGAACCACCCGGTCTGGTTCTCCTGGCTCGAGATCGTCTGACCGGGCCGGGCCCGCGGGGGCCGCCGGAGCGCATCGTTCGGACCGCCCGCCCGCCTGCGGGCGAGCCCAGAAGGAGGAGGACGCGATGGGAACGAAGGGCCGCGATATCGTCGGGATGGACGTGGAGAAGGTGATCGGGATGCTGAACCGCGCCTACGCGAGCGAGTGGCTCGCGTACTACCAGTACTGGCTCGGCGCGAAGCTCATCAAGGGACCGATGAAGGACGCGGTGGCGGCCGAGCTGAACCTCCACGCGACGGAGGAACTCGCCCACGCGGTCCTCGTGGCCGGTCGGATCATCCAGCTCGGCGGCACGCCCGCGACCCATCCGAAGGACTGGCCGGCGCTGAGCCCCTGCGCCTACGACGCGCCGGACGACCCGTGGGTCGGCACCCTCCTCGACCAGAACATCGCCGGCGAGCAGTGCGCGATCCAGGTCTACAAGGAGATCGTGGACGCCACGCGGGAGAAGGACCCGGTCACGTTCAACGTCGCGCTCGGCATCCTGCAGCAAGAGGTCGAGCACGAGGAGGACCTCCAGGGGCTGAAGGAGGACCTCGATCTCATGATGACGCGGGCGAAGCGCTGAGGGAGTCGAGTCACGGGATCGTGCCACGGCGGCCGCCCCGAGCCTGTCGAAGGGCGAACGTCGAGGCTCGAGGCGAGTGATCACGGCCATGAGCGCCCGCGCGCTCAGGAGGAGGCGATCCGCTCCGCGACGAGCGCCCGCACCTCGTCCGCGACGAAGGGCTTGTCGAGCCTGGCGTTGGGAACGCGGTCGAGGAAGTCCCGCGCCGCGTCGGTGAAGGCGCCGCCCGTGACGAAGACGATCCGGGGCGAGAGGTCGGGCCGGACCTTCGCGAGCTCCTCGAACCACTCCATCCCGGTCATGTCGGGCATCATGAGATCGCAGAAGACGACGTCCCAGGAAGCGCCAGTTCTCGCGCGCTCGAGGGCCCGGGCCGGATCGCCCAGGATCTCGACCTCGTGGTCGGGCTCGAGGATCCGGCGCAGGGCGTGGGCCACCCGCTCGTCGTCGTCGAGCACGAGGAGGCGGCCGCGGCGCGCCGGCGCCGGGGGCCTCTGGGGGGCGGGGATCCTCGGGAGGAGGTCGGAGGGCGCGGCGGCGGGGAGGTAGACGCGGAAGGTCGCCCCCGCGCCGGGGACACTCTCGACCTCGATCCGCCCACCCATCCCGGTCACGATCCCGTGGCAGATGAAGAGCCCGAGCCCGGTACCCGAGCCGACGGGCTTCGTCGAGTAGAAGGGCTCGAAGAGCTTCGCCCTCGCCTCGTGGGGGATTCCCGGGCCGGAGTCGGCCACCTCGATCGCGACCTCGCCGGCCCGGTCTCCCGCGCGGACGGCGAGGAGGATCACGTTCCGTTCGGCGCGTCCCGGCGGGATCGCATGGGCGGCGTTCGTGAGCAGGTTCAGGAAGACCTGGGCGAGGCGGGTCTCGTTCCCGACGACGGGTGGTACCTCCTCGAAGCGCGTGACGAGCTGCGCGCGGTGGCGGACCTCGTTCCGAACGATCGCGATGGCCGCCCGCGCCGCGGCGGCGACGTCGACCGGACCCACGATCTCCTGGGGCCGGGACAACGCCCGGAGCTGGGCGACGATGTCGCGGACGCGCTGGGCACCGTCCCGTGCCTCCCCGAGGACCCGGCGCGCCTCCTCGATCGGGGCGCCGAGATCTTCGGGGCGCGCCGACTCGATCCGCTCCTCCAGCCAGGCGAGGTTGGAGAGGACATAGGAGAGGGGGTTGTTGATCTCGTGGGCCACCCCCGCCGCGACCGTGCCGAGCCCCGCGAGCCGGGCGGACGCCTCGGCCTGCCGCCGGTCGCTCACGTCGCGGGCGGAGGAGACGAGGTAGCGCCGGCCGGAGTAGGAGACGATGCTCGAGGCGACCTCGCCGGGGACGGTCTTCCCGCCCGGCGCGGGGATGGGCTCCTCGCGGACGAGGGCGCCCTTCGCGGCGGTCTCTTCCCAGCGGGCCCGCCAGGTGGAGGGATCGACCCCCGGCCGGAGCTCGGCGAACGTGGAGCCGAGGAGGTCCTCCTTGGTCCGCCCGAGCGCGCTCGCCATCGCCGCGTTCGCCCAGACGCAGCGACCCTCCTCGTCGTGGACGCAGACCGCGTCGGAGGCGTGATCGAGGGCCACCTCCACCAGCCGGAGGCGTGCCTCGCTCTCCCGCAGCGCCGTCTCCGCCCGGACCCGGTCGGTCACGTCGAGGACGAAGCCGCCGACGTAGGGCGCGGCTCCGGCGCGGGGGATCGGGAAGATCTCCTCGAGGTAGGACGCGCCCGCGAACGGGACCTCGAGCCGGACCGGCGCGCCCGTCTCCACCGCCTTCCGCTCGAGGGCGAGGAGCTCCTCGCCGGCAGGCGGCGGGAGGATCTCCCCGACCGTCCGGCCGAGCATCGACTCGGCGGGGCTCGCCACGATCTCCTCCATCCGCCGGGAGAAGAAGACGCCGCGGAAGGCCTCGTCCTTCACGAAGACGCCGATCGGAGCGCTCGCGAAGAAGGACTGGAGGAGGTCCCGGCTCCGGGCGAGGTCGCCCGCCACGCGGCGGCGCTCCTCGGCGGCGGCGGCGAGGAGGAGGACCGTGCCCGCCACCGTGGCGACGACGATCTGGGCGGCCTCGATCCGCACCACCGGGCCGGCGCCGGCGAGGTCGGGCCGGCTGGCGAGGAGCGGGGCGGTCGCGGCGGCGACCGCGGCCGTCGCGAGGGCGGCGCCGCGGGGGCCGAACCGGAAGGCGACCCAGAGGAGGGGAGGGACGGCGAGCACCTCGTTCGAGCGGGTGGATCGGGACGATCCGGACCGCGGCGATGGCGAGCAGCGTCGCGGCCCCGGCGAGGAGCAGGTCGCGGGTGGGGGGAACGGGACCTTCGGCCCGCGACCAGGCGACGACCGCCGCGCCGGCGATCGTGGCGCCGATCGCGGAGCCGCCCAGGAAGACGACGACGGTCCCGGCGGGCACGGGGGCGAGCCCAAGCCAGCCCGCGGCGAGCGGCGGGGCGGCGAGGGCGGCCGCGGTGGCCGCGGGGAAGACGGCCAGGGCGAGGGCGTGGCGAAGGCGCGCGAGGGAGGGCCTCGGCCCGGCGGCGCGCCGGACGAGCGCCGCGGTGAGGAGGGCGTGGAGCGCGTTCGCCGAGAAGAAGGCGAGCACGAGCCATCCCCCGGTCCCGCGGGCGAGCCCGCCGGGGAGCGCGCCCGCGAGGGCGGCGAGGACCACCGCGGCCCAGCGCCGGGGCTCCACGGCGAGGAGCGCGCCGAGGAGGACGCCCGTGGCGGGCCACCAGACGGAGACGGAGCCGTACCGGTCGAGGGAGAGGCAACCCACCTCCGCGGCCACCGCGTAGCCCGCGGCGACCGCCGCGAGGAACGGCCAGGGCGGCGACCAGGGCCTGGCCTGCTCGGCGTGGGCGGGCGGGGGCCCGGGCGTCGGGGAGGGGGCGGCCAACTCCCGGAGGCTAGCACCAAGGGTTGGGCCGCGCAGCCAGGGGGCGGGGCTCCTCGTGGCCGGGGCGTTCGAGGGGTTCGAGCTCGCCCACCCGCTCTTCGCGCTCCTGCTCGTCGTGCTCGCCGCGATCCTCTTCGGCGCGCTCGGGCTCGTCACGGCGATCTGGGCGTCGAGCTTCGAGCAGGTGAACTTCCTGCCGACGTTCTTCATCGGGCCGCTCACCTTCCTCGGCGGCGTCTTCTACTCGGTGGAGATGCTGCCGCCGGCGCTCCGCGCCTTCACCCTCGCGAAACCGATCTTCTACATGGTGGACGGCGTGCGCTGGGGGATGCTCGGCGTCTCCGACGCGCCGCCGTGGGCCGGGGCCGTCCTGCTCGCGGGGCTGGCCGCCGCCGCGCTCGGCGCCGCCTGCGGCGTGCTCCGCTCCGGGTGGCGGCTGCGGGGCTGACCGAGCGTGATTCGGATACACCCAAGGCTTCAGACCTCAGGCTTCAGGCCTGACGATTGATCACATCTCGGCGCGGCCCAGGTGGTAGCCGGCCTCCATCTCGACGAGCTTCCGGTAGCCGCGCCAGAGCGTCAGCCAGCCGGG
>JBBIPT010000060.1:0-17459 GCA_037442705.1 Anaeromyxobacter sp. | reverse complement strand
GCGGATCCGGGGCCCGCGGAGGAGCCGGGCCCCGCGGAGCTGGGGCCCGGGGAGCTGGGCCCCGGGGAGGAGCTGGGCCCCGCGCAGGAGCTGGGCCCCGCGGAGGAGCCGGACCCCGCGCAGGAGCTGGGCCCCGCGGACCTGGAGACCGCGGAGCCGGGGCCCGCGTACCTGGGGCCCGGGGAGCTGGGGGCCGGGGTGGGAGCCGGCCGGGCTCAGGAAGGGAGCGGGAGGGACGCGCTCCGCCCGACCGCCGGCCGCGCGGCGGCCTGCGCCCGCCCCGGCGGGGCTGAGCTAGGAGCCCGTAGGGCGTTGGGCCCCCGTTTCGCGCTGGCGCGCTACGCGGGGCCTGGTCGGGCGGCAGCGGCTGCCGTTCGGATGCGGTCACGGATGCGGTCACGGATGCGGTAGCGGCTGCCGTTGCGGGCCCGGTTGCGGTTGCCGTTCCGGCTGCGGCTGCGCCTGCGGGCGCGGCTACGCCTGCGCCGCGGCCAGTAGGGGCCGGAAGCCGCCCCGGAAGAGCTTCAGCAGGTAGTGCGTCGCGCAGACGAAGGACCACTCCGCCCTCACGCTTTGGAGTCCGCGGAAGGCGTCCACCGCGGCTTGCGCGTTGTAGCCCTGCAAGAACTCGCCGCCCTTCACCATGATGCGGCTGTCGGGGTCGGTGAAGTTGCGCTGCCCGTCCTTCTCCTGGATCGCGCCCTCGATCGCCGACAGGTCGAGCGTCTGCGCCACCTCGAGGACGAATTGGGCGAGGTGCCCCTCGGGCAGCCATTCGAGCGGGGACGGCGGAAGCAGGAACGACTGCGTCGGCGACCATGCGCGGTAGCTCTTCATCGCCGGCGAGTGGATCGCGAGCCGCGCCTCGTGCCGATCCCGCGACGCCTTCTCGCTCTCGACTCCTTTCGGGTGGGGCCTGCGATCTTGAGAGGGATGCCACTGAGTCCCCGGGCCGCTGCCGTAGGCGCATCCGCAGGCGGCAGCGGCATCCGCACCCGCACCCGGAACCGCATCCGCGTCCGCATCCGCACCCGCATCCGCACCCGCATCCGCAAGCCGGAACCGCAGCGGCGACCGCGACCGCTTCCGGCCGCCCGCAGCGAAGCGAGGACGGCCGGAAGCCTTCTACGCCCGACGGGCTCCTAGCCCGCCTTCGGCTTCGGGAGCGGCTTGCCCTTCTCGAAGACGACCCCCTCCCCGAACTTCGCGACGATCTGCTTCTTCGTCTGGAAGCCGGTCGCCTCGATGACGAAGGTCGGCACGCGCCGGGCCCGCCGGTCCGCGGCCCACCTCGTGATCTCGCTCCTCGCCCGGGCGCGGCCCTTCCCCCGGCGGGCGGAGCCTCCGCGGCCCGCGCGGACGACCCCGGACCGGAGCTCCTCCTCCAGCCTTCCGGCCGCGACCTCGGCGACGGCCCGCGCGATCGCGAGCGCCGCCTGGCGGACGACGGGGTCGAGGGCGGCCCGGACGATCTCGTCGATGGCCCCTTCGCTTGGACGTGGCATGTGCGGCCTCCGCTTCCTGGATTGACGGAGATTGAACCGGCGCGTGCGCGCCGCGAGTGCGCGCATCATAGCCGCCGGCGCTGCGGCAATCCGGGATTTCTGCTAGGTTCCCCGCCGGCCCTCTGGCGAAACGGCAGACGCGCTCGACTCAAAATCGAGTGGGGCGACCCCCCGTCCCGGTTCGAGTCCGGGGAGGGCCATCCGCTTCGGGCGAGCGCCCCGGCGCGGCCCCGTTTTCCCTTGCGACGCGGCGCCGCGCGCGTGTATCCGTGTACCCCCTCACGCAGCGACCAGGGCACCCATGCACAACCTCCTCATCTCCATCGCGATCGGCGCCGCCGCCGGCATCGCCCTCGCCCTCGGCACCGACTTCGGCCTCGTCGCCGCCGTCTTCCCAGGGGTCCTCGCGGCCTCCGTCGCCTACTTCGTCCTCGCGCGGCGCACCTGGAAGAAGCTCGAGCAGCTCTTCGAGGCCGTGCAGAAGGAGGTCACGTCGAGGAAGCTCGACAAGGCGGTCCAGACCCTCCAGGGAGGCTTCGCCCTCGCCCCCTGGCAGTTCATGGTCGGCGCCCAGCTCCACTCGAACATCGGCATCCTCCTCTACGTGCAGGACCAGATGGACGCCGCCCTCCCCCACCTCGAGAAGTCCTTCTCCCGGAACTGGATCGCCCGGGGGATGCTCGGCGCCGCCCGCTACCGCAAGCGGGACCTCGCCGGGATGAAGAAGGTCTTCGAGGATGCGGTCCGGGCGAACAAGAAGGAGGGCGTCCTCTGGTCCCTCTACGCGTGGATCCTCGAGAAGGAGGGCGACCACGAGGAGGCGATCCGCGTCCTCGGCCGCGGCGCGTCGGCCAACGCGAAGGACGAGAAGCTGAAGACGTCCCTCCAGACCCTCCAGAACGGCAAGAAGCTGAAGCTCGGGAAGGTCTACGGCGAGCACTGGTTCCAGTTCATGCTGGAGAAGCCGCCCCCCGTCTTCGCCCCGCAGGGCGGCCGCCGGGCCCTCTACCGCGGCTGATGGCGGTGGTCACTCGCGTCGAGCCGCGGCGTTCGCCCTTCGACCCTTCGACAGGCTCAGGGTCAGGGCGAACGGATTCCTTCCTGTCCGTTCGTGGTGACCCTCGACAGGCTCGGGGGAACCACGGACAGCCCGCTCGCCTACGCCGCCAACGATCGCGCTCCCGACCGGGAGCGTTCAGACCCCTCAGGTCCCTCCGTGGCCTACGGTCACCCTCCCGCCCTCCACGATGAGCGGGACGCGCCTGTCCCCGCAGGAGAGCTCGAGGAACCGCTTCATCGCGGTGGCGTCCTTCTTCACGTCGTGGAACTCGACCTTCCCCTTCGCGCCGAAATCCTCACGGGCGGCGTTCGTGTAGGGTCAGGTGTCCTTGCCGTAGATGTGGACGATCTCGGCCATCGGGTCAGCCTCCTCCCCTCCATCATGCCCGCTACCCCCGCCGCCGCGCACGCCCGGCGCCCCACCCCGGCAGGGGCGGCCATGGACCGAACGGGGGAGCCAAGTTACGCTTCGAGCAGGCTCCCCCGGATCGGCACGGGGGCGGGGGGCCGCGGGGAGCGGAACCGGGCAGAGCGCCGGCTCCCGCTCCCGCGAGGTCGTCCCCCGGCCCCGTGGGCGGGAGCCTGGCGATGGCCGCAGCGAACGAGCCCGAACGGAAGGAGAGGCCGGCGGACCTCCCGCTCGCCGATCCGCTCGGCCCGATCCTCGAGGCCATCCGCTCCTCCCAGGGGCTGCCGCCGGCGGAGGCCGCCGCGCGGATCCGCGCCGTGCTTCCCCCGGCCGTCGCCGAGGTGGCCGAGTCGAACCAGCGGCTTCGCGACCTGATCCTCCAGCGGGAGGCCCTCGCCGTCACGGCGATCTCCATGCTCCGCGCGGCGGCGGAGGCGCTCCGGGATCCGGGACGGACGGCGCCCGAGCGGGCGGAGGAGGCGGCGCGGCTCCGGCAGGTCGCGGACGATCTCGCCCGCTCGCTCGAGCCGGGGGAGGAGCCCGGCGAAGGCGACCCGCGCCCCATCGCACCGCGCGGCACGCGGTCGCGCGTCCTCGTCGTGGACGACGACGCGGACGTCCGGGAGGCGCTAGAGCTCACGCTCGACCCCGACTACGAGGTCGTGACCGCCGTCGATGGCCGCGCCGCGATCGACGCCGCGCGGTCGGGGAAGCCCGACCTCGTGCTCATGGATCTCTTCATGCCGCGGATGGACGGGCTCCAGGCGCTCGAGCAGCTGCGCAGGGACCCGGTCACCGCCGACATCCCGGTGATCTTCGTCTCCGCGCGGGGCGACGACGCGGTGAAGGCGAAGACGCTCGACCTCGGCGCGGCGGACTTCCTGCAGAAGCCCTTCTCCGAGCGCGAGCTCCGGGCGAGGCTCGAGCGGACCCTCCGGCTCTCCCGGGCACAGAACTCCCTCCGCGAGCTCGCGCAGACCGATCCGCTCACCGGGCTCGCGAACCTCCGCGCGTTCCGCGCCCGCCTCGAGGAGGAGGCGAAGCGGGCCCGCCGCTACAGGACCCCGCTCACCTGCGTGATGGCGGACATGGACCACCTGAAGGCCGTGAACGACGGGCTCGGCCACGCGGCGGGGGACCGGGCCATCGCCGCCGTGGCGGCGGGGATCCGCGCGGAGCTCCGGGAGACCGACTTCGGCGCGCGGTACGGCGGCGACGAGTTCGTGGTCCTCCTGCCGCACACGGCGGCCGACGAGGGGCGCTTCTTCGCGGAGCGGGCCTGCGCGCGCCTGCGGGCCACGGTCCTCGAGGTCGGCGGGCGGCGGATTCCCCTCGGCGCGTCCTTCGGCGTCGCCAGCCTGCCGGGCGACTCCTCCGCCCCCGCGGAGGCCGTGGTCCGGGCGGCGGACGCCGCCCTCTACCGGGCGAAGCGTGCAGGCCGCGGCTGCGTCGCGGTGGCCACGCTCGACGAGGCGGACGGAGGCGCCCCGGCGACTTCCTGAGGGCGGTGGCCACCCGGATCGAGCCGCGCCTTTCGCCCTTCGACAGGCTCAGGGCGAACGGCTGCATGCAAGACCGTTCGTGGTGACCCCTCGACAGGCTCGGGGGAACCACGAACGGGTGTGGATCGATCGAAGCGGTCACTGCCATGACGGCGTGTGAACACTCGCGTCGAGCCGCGGCGCTCACCGCCCCGGCTTGCGCCCGGGCCGCTCGCGGCGGCCCTCCTCGGCGCGATCCCGGGCCGCGGCCGCGTAGCGGTTCAGCTTGTTGTAGAGCGTCTTCTCGCTGATGCCGAGGAGCGAGGCGGTCCGCGCCTTGTTCCCGCCGTTCCGGGCGAGCGACGCGAGGATGTACTCCTTCTCCACGTCCTCCATCGGCGCGCCGAGACGGAGGGAGATCGTCCCGGAGCCTGCGCCGCCGGCCAGGATCTCCGGGGGGAGGTGCTCCTCTCCGATGAGGTCCCCGTCCGCGAGGATCGTCGCGCGCTCCACGGCGTTCCGGAGCTCCCGGACGTTCCCCGGCCAGGCGTGCCCCCCGAGGAGCGCGAGCGCCCTCGGCGTGAAGCCTCGGACGCGCTTGCCGGTCTCCGCCCGGAACCGCTCCACGAACCCTTGCGCGAGGAGCGGGATGTCCTCCTGGCGCTCCGCGAGCCGGGGCAGGTGGATCGAGAAGACGGCGAGCCGGAAGTAGAGGTCCTCCCGGAACCGCCCCGCGCGGATCTCCTCCTTGAGGTCCCGGTTCGTCGCGCAGACGAGCCGCACGTCGATCTCGACTTCGGCCCGCCCGCCGAGCCGCCGGATCCGCTTCTCCTCCAGCACGCGCAGGAACTTCGCCTGCAGCTCGAGCGGCAGCTCCCCGATCTCGTCGAGGAAGAGCGTCCCCTCGTGGGCGAGCTCGAGGTTCCCGAGCCGCCGCTGCTCCGCCCCGGTGAACGCTCCCCGCTCCCAGCCGAAGAGCTCGGACTCGATGAGGGTGCCGGGGATCGCCGAGCAGCTCAGGGCCACGAACGCCCTCTCCCGGCGGGGCGAGAGCCGGTGTATGGCCCGCGCCGCCACCTCCTTGCCCGTCCCGCTCTCGCCGGTGATCACGACGCTCGCGTTGGACGGCGCCACCTTGGCGACGAGCTCGTGCACCCTCGCCATCGCGGGGCCCGAACCCACGGACTCGCCGTCCTTGGCGAGGGCGGCGAGCCGCTGGCGGAGGACGTCCACCTCGCGCGTCGTCGCGGTCCGCTCGAGCGCCCGCTCGAGCACGATCCGGAGCCGGGAGACCTCGAGCGGCTTCTCGATGAAGTCGAAGGCCCCCTCCTTGATCGCCTGGACCGCCGTCTGGATCGTCCCGCGCCCGGTGAGGAGGACGACCGGGCACTCGGGGAGCTCCGCCCGCAAGGCCCGCAGGAGCCAGAGCCCGTCCATGTTCGGCATCACGAGGTCGGTGAGGATCACGCCGGGGTGCCACTCCATCGCCCGCCGGAGGGCCTCCTTCCCGTCGCGCGCCGCCTGGACCGACCACCCCCAGCCCCGCGTGAGCTCCGCGAGCCCATCGCGGCTCTCGGCCTCGTCGTCGACGATGAGGATCTTCCTGCTCACGGCGCGGTGCCTCCGGGGAGGGAGAGGACGACCCGCTCCGTGCCTTCCCCGCGCCGGGCGTCGAGGGAGCCGGCGAGCTCGCGTGCGGCCCGGCGGAGCGGCTCGGGAAGGCGGGGCGTCTCCGGCCCCGGCGTACGCTCGAGGGTGACGACCGCTCGCCCGCCTTCCTTCCCCGCGCGGACGAGGAGCCTCCCTCCGGCGGGCGTCGCGGCGATCGCGCCGGCGAGGAGGCCGAGCACGAGGAGCCCGAGCTTCCCGGGATCCCTCGCCTCCAGCGCGAGCCGGCCGGCGTCCACCTCCAGCGCGATCCCTCGCCTTCGCGCCTCGTGCCCGAGGAGCCCCGCCGCGTCGCGCACGAGCGATCCCGCGTCGACGATCGGCCCCGGCGGGTCGGCGACGTCCACGAGCCTCCGGATCGCCTCGTCCACGCGCCGGATCTGGTCCCGCACCGTGCCGAGGTGGCGCTCGGCCTCCACCTCCGGGGGCGCCGCCGAGAGCTTCTCCGCGAGGAGCGCCACCTGCAGCGCCATCGCGTTGAGCGGGTTCCGGACGTCGTGGGCGATCCCGGACGCCACCGCCGCGAGCGCTCCGGCGGCGCCCGGGTCGTCCGCGAAGACCGGAGCGCGCTGCCGGAGGACGAGCAGGCGGAGCCCGCCGCTCTCCACGCGCTCGACCTCGAGGACGGCCCCGTCCCGGCCGGGAAGCTCCGCGGGCCCGCTCCCCGCGGCGGAGAGCACCTCGGCGACGCCGGGCCGCTCGCGGGCGAGCGCCAGGAGCGCCCCCGGCGGATCGTCCGCCGGGAGCCCGAGGAGGGAGAGGAACGTCTCGTCCGCCGCGACGATCGCACCCGATCGATCCACGACGGCCGCCCCGCACGCGACGAGCGCCATGCCTTGGACCCCGGGGACGAACATAGCCTAAACGGCCGCTCGCGATTCGTGATCGGCCCCTGGCCTCGGGCCTCGGACCTCAGGCCTCGGGAACGGCGGCAGCGATGCATTTCCTGAGGCCTGAAGCCCGAGGCCTGAAGCCTTGGGTGTTTCCGAATCGCCTCCGGGCGTTTAGACTGCCGCTCCGCGTGCCTGCCCGCCCTTCCAGAGCCCGGATCGCCCCCGCGGCCCTCCTCCTCGCGTTCGTCGCCGCCTGCGCGACGGCGCCCCGGTCCGCCCTGGACGGGGCCCCGGAGGGCCCGCGGCCCGCCTCCCTCCCGAAGGCCGGCGGACCGCTCAGCCCCGCGCCCGCCCGTCCCGAGCCGATCCGGACGGCCGGACGCGTCACGCTCGCGGCGGTCGGCGACGTCCTCATGCACGAGGCGGTGAAGCGGAGCGCCTCGACCCACGGCGCCGGAGAGGCGCACGGCGGGTACCCGTGGCTCTATGCGCCCGTCGCCGATCTCCTCCAGGAGGCGGACCTCGCGTTCGCGAACCTCGAGACCCCGATCGCTCCGGACGCCGGCAAGGGGACCCGCGAGTTCGTCTTCAACGCGCCGCCCGAGTCGGCGAGGGCGCTGCGCGCCGCCGGGATCGACGTCGTGTCGGTCGCGAACAACCACGCCTTCGACCAGGGGCGGCCGGGGTTCGAGGAGACGCTCCGCAGGCTCGCCGCCGAGGGGATCCTCGCTGCGGGCGCGGGGCCGGCCGGCCGGGCGGCCGGCCCGCTCCGGGTGGAGGCGAACGGGCTCTCCCTCGCCTTCCTCGCCTGGGCCCACTTCTTCAACCAGGACGGCAACGAGTGCCCCGCGAAGCGCGCGGGCGACGGCGAGTGCCTCCAGGCGGCCCTGCTCGACCGGGAGGCGGCCGTGGCGGCGGTCCGCGAGGCGGCGGCCGGCGCGGAGGCCGTCGTCGTCTCGCTCCACTGGGGCGTGGAGTACGAGCAGCAGCCCCGGGCCGAGGACGTCGACCTCGCGCGCCGGCTCGCCGACGCGGGGGCCCTCGTCGTCCTCGGGCACCACCCCCATGTCCTCCAGCCGATCGAGCTCCACCGCAGGCCCGACGGCACCACCGCGGTGATCGCCTACTCCCTCGGGAACTTCGTCTCGAACCAGTCGCGCAAGTACGTCCACGGCGTGACGCCCGAGCGCGTCGCCGCGACCCGGGACGGCGCCCTCCTGCGCGTCGCCCTCGCGCGCCGGGACTACGGCCGGGGGGTCGTGCGGGTGGAAGTGGACGGCGCCGACTTCCTGCCGCTCTGGACCGAGAACGACACCGCGGAGATCGACCGGAAGCGGGAGCCGGAGCGGAAGCCCGCCATCCGGGTCGTCGCCGTGGACCGGGCCCTCGCCGTGACGCGCGCCGCCCTCGCCGCCTTCCCCGATCCGGTGCCCGAGGAGCGCCGGGCGGAGTTCGTCGCGCTTCGGCGCCGCGAGTCCCTCCTCGCCTCCCGGCGGGCGGCCATCTCGTCCCTCCTCGGGGAGGAGCTCCTCCGCGCTCTCTCCCCCGAGGAGCTCGCGCGGGGAACCGCCGCGGTCACTCCGGGCGCGGCCCCGTGACCTTGCGGGCCTGGCCCGTGTCCGTGGGCTGCACGTCGGGGCGCGCCGGGACCTGGAGCTCGACGAGCTCGATCCCGAGCCGCTGCGCGTACTCGAAGATCCGCGAGTCCCGGTAGAACTCGCCGAAGACGATCCGGCGGCAGCCCGCGTTCGCGATGAGCTTGAAGCAGGGCCAGCAGGGCGAGGCCGTCGTGTAGATGGCCGCCCCCTCGATGGCGACGCCGTTCTTCGCCGCCTGGATGATGGCGTTCGCCTCGGCGTGGACGGTCGCGACGCAGTGGCCGTCCTCCATCATGTGCCCGGCCTCTGTGCAGTGCGGGAGCCCCCGGATCGAGCCGTTGTAGCCGGTCGAGAGGATCGTCTTGTCCCGCACGAGCACGGCGCCGACGTGCTTCCGGTCGCAGGTCGCCCGCGTCGCCACCACCCGCGCGACGTTCATGAAGTACTCGTCCCAGCTCACGCGTCCGTCCATCGGTCCTCCTCGCAGGGCCGGCATCCTACCCCGGGGGGCCGACGCCGAGGGCCGCCCGAAGGGATTCCGTTCCCCCGCGCCCCCGCGCGGTGGCAGACTCTGCGGAGCCCGGCCCACCGCGCCCTTCTTCAGCGAGAGCCCCATGACCCGCAGCCACGCCCGCCGCTCGACCGCCGGACCCGCCGCCCGCCCGAAGCGGCCCCGCGCGAAGGGAGGCCGAAGGGCCGGCGGCCGCCGCGGGCCCGCGGCCGGCTCTCGCCGCCCCGAGTCCCCGCTCGACCGCTTCCTCCGGTACGTCCGGGTGGACACCCAGTCGGCGGAGGACGCGCCGAAGGTGCCGAGCACGCCCGGGCAGCTCGACCTCGCCCGCCTGCTCGTCCGCGAGCTCCGCGCACTCGGCGTGCCCCGCGTCTCCCTCGACGCCCACGGCTACGTGATGGCCGCCCTCCCCGGGAACCTGCCCGCGCGCCACCCGGCGAAGGGGAAGGTCCCCCGGATCGGGCTCGTCGCCCACCTCGACACCTCGCCGTCGGCCCCGGGGGCCGGCGTGAAGCCCAGGGTGGTCACCTACGGCGGGGGCGACGTCGTCCTCCGCCGTGAACCCCCGATCACGATCCGTTCGGCCGAGTACCCGGCGCTCGCCGACGAGGTGGGCCACCGGATCGTGACGAGCGACGGGACCACCCTCCTCGGCGCGGACGACAAGGCCGGGATCGCCGTCGTCATGGCCCTCGTCGAGGCGCTCCTCCGCCCGGACGCCCCCCTCCACGGCCCGGTCCGGATCGCGTTCACGCCGGACGAGGAGGTGGGCAAGGGGACGAGCCACTTCGACCTCCGGCGCTTCGGCGCGGACGTCGCCTACACGTTCGACGGCACCGGCACGGGCGAGCTCAACCGGGAGACCTTCAGCGCCGACGCCGCGGTCGTCACGGTCCGGGGCCGGAACGTCCACCCGGGCCAGGCGAAGGGAATCATGGTGAACGCCCTGAAGGCGCTCGCCGACGTCGTCGTGCGGCTCCCGAAGGAGCTCTCGCCGGAGACGACGGAGGGGCGCGAGCCCTTCCTCCACCCCCACACGGCCGGAGGGGACGAGTCCCTCGCCACCCTGAAGCTCCTCCTGCGCGACTTCGAGACGGACGGGCTCGCGAAGCAGCGCGCGATCCTCGAGGGCATCCTCGAGGATGTCCGCCGCCTCCACCCCGGCGCGAAGCTCGAGCTCTCCGTCACCGAGTCCTACCGGAACATGCGCGAGGGGCTCGAGAAGGACCCTCGCGTCTGCGCGGCGCTCGAGGAGGCGACGCGCCGGGCCGGGCTGGAGCCACGGTGGGTGCCCATCCGCGGCGGGACCGACGGCTCCCGGCTCACCGCGATGGGGCTCCCGACCCCGAACGTCTTCGTCGGGGGGCACGGGTTCCACGGCCCGGCCGAGTGGCTCTCCGTCCGGGGCCTCGAGGCCTCGCTCGCGACCGCCCGGGCGCTCCTCGGGGTCTGGGTGGAGCTCGCGTCGGACGGCCCCGGAGCGGCGAAGGCCCGCCCCCGCTAGGATCCCCCCATGCTCCTCGCCCCGGCCCTCGCCCTCGCCCTCCTCTCCTCCCCCACCCCCGAGCGCCCGGCGGCGCCCGAGCGCCCGCGCGCCGCGGTCCTCGAGGAGGTCTCCGGCGTCGTCGTCCAGGTGGACCGGAAGACCCACCGGATCGAGATCGAGACGCAGGCGGGGAGGACCACGTTCTCCCTGGACCGCAACACGATGGTCTACACGGGCCGGTCCCTCGGGACGGTCCTCGACGTGAAACCGGGCGACCGGGTGCGCCTCGGGCGGAACGCGGAGTTCCGGGCCTACTGGGTCCAGGTCGGACCCGCCGAGGCCGGCGGCTCGCCCCCCGCCCGCTCCGCCGAGCCGGCCGAGCCCGCGAAGCCGGCCCGCTGAGCTGCCCCCCACGACACGAAGCCCCGGATCCCGTTCGATCCGGGGCCGGGGTGTTGGAGGCTTCCCTGGGCCGGCGCCGACGAGAGCAGGGACCTTGTTCGTGTTCGTCATGACCTCTCCCCTTTTCGTTGTTGGGGCCGTCCGTCCAGGAGCGGGGCATCCGGTCCGTGCTGACGGGTGCCCCGTCTCTTGGGCAGGAGCCAAACTGGAAGCAGGGCGCAAGATGCCGTATGTCTTCGGAGTTCCGAGGTGAGCGATGATCCGAAGCGTCACAGTCAAGAGCTTCAAGAGCTACAAGGACGCGACGCTTCCGCTCGCTGAGCTGACGGTGCTCATCGGCGCGAACGCTTCCGGCAAGAGCAACCTCATCGAGGCGCTCCAGCTCCTCTCGTGGCTGGCTGGCGGGCGCAGGCTCGGAGACCTGCTCTCGGACATCAAGGAGCGCGACATCTCCATCAGAGGCTCCACGACCGACCTCACCTACGGTGGAGGCCACGACATCGCGTTCGGGTGTACCACCGCCGACGAGAAGGGCGAAGAACGGCTCGAGCTGGACCTGATACTGGACGTGGGCGCAGACGGGATGCACGTCGTCGAGGAGCGACTTGTAGACCACGCGCTGAAGACCGACTTCCCCCTGTACCGCATCGAGGAGAAGGCCGCCGCGTACAGCTCGGAGATCCAGGTCGCGTACAACAACTTCGCGAAGGGCGGAAAGAAGCCGCGCATCGCGTGCATCGACCAGCAGCCGGTGTTCACTCAGCTCGGTACGCCGGCTCGGTTCGAGAACCAGAAGTCGCAGGAGATCATCCCCAGGGCGACCGCCGAGCTCCGGCACGATCTCGAAGCCATCCTGTTCCTCGACCCTGTCCCCGTGAGGATGCGCGGCTACTCGTTCACCGTCGAGAAGACGCTCCGGCGTGATGGGTCGAACGTCTCGGCGGTGCTGAACGAGCTCTGCAAGACAGCGGAGGGCAAGAAGCGCGTACTCGAGTTCGTCCGTTCGCTGCCTGAACAGGACATCTCCGACATCGACTTCCTTCCGACGCCCCGGAACGAGGTCATGGTCCGGCTCGTCGAGACGTTCGGGCACCAGGCGAGACCGACCGAAGCGGCTCTGCTGTCTGACGGTACGCTCCGCGTTCTTGCTGTCGCCGCTGGTCTTCTTTCGGTTCCTCCGGGGTCGATGGTCGTCATCGAGGAGATCGACAACGGCGTCCATCCGAGCCGTGCCGAATCACTCCTCGCCAGCATCCAGCGCATCGCCACCGAGCGGCGACTGAGGGTGCTGCTGACGACGCACAACCCGGCGCTGCTGGACGCGATCCCGCTTGCCGCGGTTCCGAACATCGTGGCCTGCTACCGCGACCCCGATGCCGGTGATAGTCGGCTCGTTCGGCTCGAGGAGCTGGAGCGGTATCCGGAGCTCGTCGCGCAGGGCCGGGTCGGTCAGCTCGTCACGAAGGGGATCCTGGACAAATTCGTGAAGACGCGCCCCTCCACGGCGGCCAAGGCGGAGAAGGCGCAGCAGTTCCTGGACCTCCTCGACAGGCCCGTTCCCGAGCAGTGAGCGTCGCCATCATCGACTCGACCGTGTTCTGCGAGTTGCTGGGCATCCCCGGCAAGTCGAATGACACGGATGCGTTCCGCGCCAAGCTGACCGAGAAGGTCGGGGCCGGCGAGATCCTGCTCCTCCCGATGACGACCATCCTCGAGACGGGCAACCACGTCGGGCAGTGCTCGCCCGACGGGGCGAGGCGCCGGTACTTCGCCCTGAAGTTCGTAGAGTCGGTGCAGAAGGCGGTCGACGGGGAAGCGCCGTTCAGCCCCACTCCGTTCTTCGAGCCTGACGATCTTCGCACTTGGCTCGCCGAGTTCCCCGACTGGACCAAGGTCACCGACGCTCGCGGGAAGGGCAGCGGACTCGGCGACCTGACAATCCAGAAGGAGTGGGAGCGGCAGTGCGAGCTGAACCCGGGACGTCGGGTCTACATCTGGTCGGGCGACGACCGCCTCTCGGCGTACGACCGGGCGCCTACCGTGTAGAGCCGCCGGGCGCCGTCGAGGTGGAGTGTGGCCAGCCGCCGAGCGCGCAAAGCGAGCCGCGACTGGCCGCCAGCGTTCCCGTTCGTGCCGCTTCCGGGCCCGTCTAAGGGTCGAGGCTCGACTTCGCGAGCGCCGCCAGGCTCGGCTCGCCCTTCGACACGCACAGGCCCGGTACGGATCGGGCCCCCTCAGCCCTCGTACCGCTTCCGCAGCAGGAAGAGGACCGCGTCCCGCGCGCAGCTCTCGCAGTACCCGTAGCGATCGCGCATCGTCGCGAGCGTCTCCTCGACGCGCCGGCGGGCCTTCTCCTCGAGGGCGCCCCGCTCGTCCGAGAGGTAGCGGAGCACGTCCTCCCGGCTCCGCCGGATCTGCCGCCGGCGCTCCTCGAAGTAGTGGTCGCGGAGCCGGCGGAAGAGGTCGGGGAAGATCGCGACGTAGTCGATCCCCGCCGCCTCGGGGTGGTCGAGCCGGAACGCCCCCACCGACGAGATGAGGCTCCGCCGGAACTCCTTCGGGTCCCCGCCCGCCGGCATCGCGATCTTCTCGAGCTCCGCCATCCGCTGCTCGTCGGGCGGCTCGTAGGCGCCGGTGAGCGGGTTCCGCATCTTCTCGCCCTTCACCCAGTGGGAGACGATCGCCACGTAGCGCGCGAAGAGATCGCGGTACTGCGACTCGGAGACGAGCCCCATGGAGTCCCGGATCTCCTCGTCGATCGCGTCGAGGACGCCGGCCTCGACCACCCGGACGAACTCGTCGTGGTCGTGGTAGCCCTCCACGACCTCCTGCTGCAGGAAGTCGTGGACCGTCTCGTCCCGGCAGATCGCGTCGAGCTCGGCGAGGACCGCCTGCGGGGTGAGGCACCGGCTCCCGGAGGCCTCCGCGGCGTGGAAGAGCGCGGTCTTGATCTCGCGCGCCGACGCCCCGGTCTTCCCCTCGTAGTTCGGGTAGACCTCCGACTCCCGCCAGAGGTCCGGCGCGTGCTTCCGGAGGGACTTCGCCTGCGCGAGGCCGAGCCGATCCGGGGCTTCCCCCGTGTCGTAGAGCCGCAGCTTCTCGAGCGGGGTGAGCCCCCGCACGAGCTCGCGGAGGTCGCCCTCGTAGCGCTCGGGGATGGGCCGCTTCAGGCGGGTGAGGACCGCCCACGTCGCCGCCACCTCGGTGGCGTGGGGCGCCACGTGCCGGCCCACGGAGGCCGCGGTGATCTGGCGATCGTAGATCTCCCGCTCCACCGAGGCGCGCCGGAGGTACGGCACCCGGACGAGCTCCAGCCTCCCCTTGAACGAGGGGAACTCCGCAGACTCCTTGAACGCCCCGAGCTGCTTCTCGTTGGAGCTCGCGATCAGCACGACGTCGAGCTGGAGGACGAAATGGTCGAGGGACACCCGCCCCGTCTCGCTCGTGCCGAGGAGGTACTTGAAGGCCTCGAGCGGCCGCTTGAGGAGGTCGGAGTACTCCACGAGCCCCCGGTTCGCGGAGACGAGCGGCCCGTGGGGCTCGAAGAGCGTGACCGCGTGGAGGGAGGGAGGCAGGGCCGCCACGCTCCGGTCCGCGGTGACCTGCCGGTAGCCCGCGTCCACCGAGAGCTGCGGCTCCACCGTGACCGCCGCCTGCTGGTAGCGGGCGGAGACGTAGAACCGCTCCACCTGGACGTGGCGGAGGACCTTGAGCCAGTCGCCCTGGTAGCTCCCGAGGAGCGCGTCGTGGACCTGGCGGCAGGTGTGGCAGGGCTCGCCGTCGAGGAGGTAGTCGGAGAGGACGAAGTCCGTCTCGCGTGCCCCCTCCCGCCGCGTCGGACGGCAGTGCTCCTCGAGGAGCTTCCGCCGCTCGTCCCGCGGGACGAGGAGCAGCGGGTGGTCCTTCATCGGGCAGGAGAGCCTGGCGTCGAGCGCCTCGCCTTCGAGGTGCGCGTAGGAGTCGAGCTCCCCCCCCTCGGCGCGGGGCCCGAACCCGAGGCCTCCCCCGCGCAGCCGGCGCTCGCTCGGGAAGACCCAGTGGAGCCGGTAGAGCGCCCCCTCCCGCGTCCGGGAGTAGGCCTCCATCCCCCGGAGGAGCGCCGAGACGATCGAGGACTTCGCCGAGCCGTTCGGCCCGTGGAGGAGGACGAGCTTGTTCGCCTTGCCGGAGCGGACGAACGTCCCGAGCGCCCGGTAGAGGGCGGCCTGGACCTCCTCCTGGCCGGCCACGCGGAGGGCGCGCGCCTCGGGCTCGAACGGGAGATCGAAGAGGCGGAAGCGCCGCTCCCGGCCGGTGGGGGTCTCTCGCTCCTCCGAGCCGAAGTGGTCGAGGACGTCGCGCAGGTACTGGGCCGAGGAGCGGGCGTGGAGGCGCGGAGCCTCCATGTAGGCCTGGAGGTACTCCCCGAACGACAGGAGGGAGCGGTTCTCGACGAAGGCGCCCTTCACGCCCTTGCCGATCCCCGCCAGCCAGCGCTTCGCCTCCATCCGCTCGCCCCTCCGCTCGCCCTGCCCGGGAGTCCTAACGCACCTTCCGCCGCCCCGCAGGCCCGCCGGCCGGGAACTCCACCCGGGGCCCCTCCCCGTAGTACCCTCGCGCCCGATGGAGCGGCTCTCCCCCGACACGATCATCGGGATCGACCTCGGCACGACGAACTCCTGCGCCGCCGTCGCCTACGGCGACGGCCAGGTGAAGCTCATCCCGTACAAGGGCGGCGACTACACCATCCCGTCCATCTACGCGATCGACGACAAGGGGAACGAGCTCATCGGCCACGAGGCGAAGCGCCAGTGGCAGCTCAACCCGAGGAACACGCTCTACGCGACGAAGCGGCTCATCGGGCGCGCCCCGAAGGACGACGTCGTCGAGACCGTCCAGCAGTCGGTCCAGTACAGGGTCCACGCCGGGGCGCAGAACGACGTCGCGCTCGACTGCCACGGCCGGACCTTCGCCGTGCACGAGATCGGCTCGAAGATCCTCGCGAAGATCCGGGACGTCGCCTCCGACCACCTCGGCTTCAGGGTGAAGCGCGCGGTCGTCACCGTCCCCGCCTACTTCACCGACCGGCAGCGGCAGGCGGTGAAGGAGGCCGGCGCCCTCGTGGGGCTCGAGGTCGTCCGGATCATCAACGAGCCGACCGCCGCCGCGATGGCCTACGGCATCGGCAAGAAGCTCGACGAGCGGGTCCTCGTCTACGACCTCGGCGGCGGCACGTTCGACGTCTCCATCATCGAGATCCGGGACCGGGTCTTCGAGGTGAAGGCCACCGGCGGCGACATCTTCCTCGGCGGGATCGACTTCGACAACGCGATCATCCGCCACGTGCTGGACGAGTTCCGCAAGAAGCACGCGATCGACCTCTCCTCCGACCCCGTCGCGATGCAGCGGATCAAGGACCTCGCGGAGCGGACGAAGATCGACCTCTCCTCCCGCACCGAGGCCCCCTTCTCGATCCCCTTCATCACGATGACGCCGCAGGGCCAGCCCCTGAACATGGACGTCCGGTTCGACCGGAAGCTCCTAGAGGAGCTCACCCACCCCCTCGTCGACCGCACGCTGAAGATCGTGGGGGCGGTGATGGTGGACGCGGGCGTCACCGCCGCGGAGATCGACGAGGTCATGCTCGTCGGCGGCCAGACCCGGATGCCCGTCGTCCAGGATCGCCTCACGAAGTACTTCGGGAAGGCGCCCTCCAAGGGCGTGCACCCCGACGAGGCCGTGGCGATCGGCGCCGCCCTCTACGCCTGGTCCCTCCAGGAGAACTCGGACCTGAAGCTCCAGCTCCTCGACGTGATCCCGATGGCCATCGGGATCGAGCAGGCCGGGGGAGCGATGCACGTCGTCTTCCCGCGGAACGCCTCGATCCCGAACGCCCGCACGATCTCCGCCACGAACTCGGTGGACGGCCAGAGCGAGCTCGTCGTCCGGATCTTCCAGGGCGACCACGGCCAGAGCTCCCTGAACGAGATCCTCGGCGAGTTCACCTTCAGCGGCGTTCGCCCCGCCCGCGCGGGGGAGACGAAGCTCGAGATCCTCTTCGAGGTGAACGTGGAGGGGATCCTCTCGATGAGCGCCCGGGACCTCGACTCCGGCCGCCAGATGAAGACGACGGTCCGGGTGACCACGGGCTGACGGCGGTGACCACTCGCGTCGGGCCTCGGAGTTCGCCCGACGGGCTCAGGGCGAACGGGCTGTTTTCCGATCCGTTCGGTGATCACTCGCGTCGAGCCCCGGAGTTCGCCCGACGGGCTCAGGGCGAACGGGCTGTTTCCGATCCGTTCGTGGTGACCCCTCGACAGGCTCGGGGGAACCACGAACGGCCTTGCTTGCACGCGAGCGGCCCTGCACGCAGCCGTTCGCCCTGAGCCTGTCGAAGGGCGAGCGGTGCCTCTCGACGGGCCCAGGGTCTCCGAGCCACCGTCCGTTCAGCGCCGCGGGGCCGGCGCGCCGTGCCGCTCCTCGCGCCGCTCCTCCGAGCGCCCCCGGCCGCGGGAGGGCGGCGGCGCG
>JBBIPT010000059.1:0-17613 GCA_037442705.1 Anaeromyxobacter sp. | reverse complement strand
CGGGCGGCACCGCGCGCCCCGCCGGCGCCACGGACGCCCGCCCGCCGCCGGCGTCCGGCAAGCTCGCGCGGCGCTACTTCCTCGCGGCGGACCACACTCCGCCGGGCACGCAGTACGATCTCGCGATCTTCATCAACGCGCAGTGGATCCGGGAGATCCGCTCGGGCGAGCCCCAGGTCGTCATGGAGATCACGAAGTACCTGCGCCCCGGCCCGAACAAGGTCACCCTCGCGGCGACGAAGCGGATCGCCGGGGAGCGGCTCGCCTACGGCAGGGACGTGCAGCTCCGGGTCGTCATCGGCGAGGGGAACGTGGGCGGCGACCACGTGATGATCGACGTGCCGCTCGTGGAGACCGCGCTGACGGCGGCGGAGATCGAGGATCGGACGGAGGAGTTCGTCGTCGAGGCCCGCTGAGGCGAGCCCGGGAGGCCGCGTGCCCTTCAAGCCCGAGCCGAGCATCACCTGGATCCCCGCGACGCGGGAGCAGGTCGTCGCCGTCGTGGAGAGCATCAACCAGCCCCAGGTCCAGATCCCGGGGAAGGCCTCGCAGCAGGTCTCCGGCCACCTCTGCGGGATCCGGAACCCGAACGGGACGTTCTCGATCTACGTCGGGCTGAGCCTGCCCAAGACGGGCGAGAACGTGATCTACGTGCACGATCGGAGGCAGGTCACGGTGGAGGAGTACCGGGACGTGGAGATCGAAGGGCTGCAGTTCCTCGAGTCCATGGGGTTCATGGTGGACAACCTGAACTTCCGGAACCTCGGCGCCGCCGCCCAGGACGACACCCTGAAGCGGATCCCCGTCTTCTCCCAGCCGCGCCCTCCCGGCGAGGCCGCACCTGCGGGAGGGAAGCCGGCGGCGGCCGATCCCGCCCGCGCCGCCAGGCTCCTCGGTTCGTTCTAGGGATCCCTCCAGCCCTCATGCGCACTCCCTTCCTCGCGTCGCTCGCCCTCGCGCTCCTCTCCTGCGTCCACGGCCCGTCCACGAAGGACCGGCGCGCGGCGGAGATCCACCACGACCTCGCCGTGGAGGCCCTCCGCGCGGGCCGGGCACCCGACGCCCTGCGCGAGTTCGACGCCGCCCTCGCGATCGATCCCGCGTTCCCCGAGGCCCACCGGGGACGCGGGCTCGTCCTCGATCTCACCTTCGGGCGGACGGAGGAGGCGGAGAAGGCCTACCGTCGTGCCCTCGCGCTCCGGCCCGGCTTCTCCGAGGCCTACAACGATCTCGGCCAGCTCCTCGCGCGCGCCGGCCGGCACGCGGAGGCGATCGCGGCCTTCGACGCGGCGATCGACAACATGCTCTACAAGGAGCCGTTCGTGGCCCGCTGCAACAAGGGGCTCGCGCTCCACGCGATGGGGAAGAAGGAGGAGGGGATCGCGGAGATCCGGGCCGCGCTCGCCGTCGTCCCGGGCTACTGCAAGGGCAGGCGGGAGCTCGGGCGGCTCCTCCTCGACGAGGGGAGGGTGCAGGACGGGCTCGCGGAGATCTCCAGCTACGCCCGCCTGTGCGAGCGGGTGCCGGACGCGCACCTCCAGCTCGGCCGCGCCCGGATGAAGGCGGGCGACCTCGCCGGGGCGCGCGAGGCCTTCGAGCGCTGCCGGGAGCTCGGCGGCGCCACGGTGGAGGCCGAGGAGTGCCGCCGGAGCCTCTCCCTCCTCGAGTAGCGCGTGGCCGGCCGGAGCGAGAGCGAGGGGGGGCTCCCGGCGTTCGGGCGGTGGCTCGTGCGCGAGCGCGAGCTTCGCGGGCTCGATCGGGAGCGCGTGACGAGGGCGACGAAGCTCGCCCCGGGCGTCGTGGAGGCGCTCGAGTCGGGGGCGGCGGAGCGGATGCCCCCGCGCGCCTACGTCGTCGGGTACCTCCGCGCCTACGCGGCCGCCGCCGGGCTCGATCCCGACGACGTGGTGCTACGATTCCACGAGGCGGCCGGTCCTTCGGGGCGGGATGGTGTCCGGCGGCGGGGAGGCTCCGCGTGGATCGTGGCCGTCGCACTCGGCGTGGCCGCCGCGGCGCTGGCCGGGGTCTGGTGGATGTCGAGGTAGGAGCGCGAAGGGGGCGGCGTGCAGGCAAGCGAGAAGGCGGAAGGCTCCCGGCTCGACGACTATCTCGCCCGCCTGCCCGCGGGGCTCGGGGGCTTTCCCGCCGCGACGACGAAGGGCTCTCTCGTCCGGGGCGCCCTGGAGGGCCAGCCGCTCGCGAAGGTCGCCGCCGCGCTCCCGGGACCGCTCGCCGCCCGGGTCTCCGAGCTACCCATGGGGAGCGAGTGGGTCCCCGCGGCGCACCTCGTGGCCATCGTGCACGCGATCTGCGACGTCCGCGGCTTCGGCCCCGCGGAGGTGGGGGAGTGGGCGCGCGCCTGGAGCCGGGACGTCTTCGAGGGCCCCTCCTACCGGATCCTCATGGCGGCGCCCTCTCCGGCGTCCGCCCTCCGCTCGGCCGGTCTCCGCTGGGGCGCCTTCCACCGGGGCAGCGAGCTCTCGATGGAGGGGATCGCGGACGACGGCGTGCGGCTCGCCCTGAGGTTCCCGCCGAGGCTGTTCGATCCCCCGTTCCTCGCCGTGCTCGCCCAGTCCTTCGTGGCGGCCCTGGAGATGTCGCGGGCGCCGGGGGCGGAGGTCACCGTGGAGAGCTCGGGGGACGGCTTCGCCCGCTTCCTCGCCCGCTGGTAGGCTCGCGCGCGCGAGATGAAGGCCCGGGCGAAGCTCACGGCGATCGTGCTCCGGTCGGTGGACACCGGCGAGTCGGACCGCGTGGTCACGCTCCTCACCCGCGAACGCGGGAAGGTCTCCGCGTTCGCCCGCGGGGCTCGCGCCTCCCGGCGGCGCTTCGGCGGCTCCCTCGAGCCGTTCACCCTCGTGGCCGCGGAGGCACGCGAGCGGACGGCCTCGGAGCTCCTCGCCCTCGACTCCGTCACCCCCATCGAGGCGTTCGGGGGCATCCGGGGGGACCTCGCGAGGATCGCCTGCGCGGGCTACGCGGCGGAGCTCGCCCGGGAGCTCGTCCGCGATCACGAGCCGCACGAGGAGCTCTTCGACCTCCTCGCCGCCTACCTCGCCGCGCTCGCCGCGGGCCCGGCCCGCCCCGCGGCGCTCCGCGCCTTCGAGCTCGGCGCCCTCCGGTCGGCGGGGCTCTCCCCGCGGCTCGACGCCTGCGCCCGGTGCGGCGCCCCCCTCCCGGGCGACCGCGCCGTCCGCTTCGATCCCTCGAGGGGAGGGGCGCTCTGCGCCCCCTGCGCCCCGCTCTCCCCGGCCTCCGCGCCGTTCCTCTCCCCGGGGACGGTCGCGGCCCTCGTCCGCCTCGGCGAGGGAGGGCTCGCCGCGGCGGCGGAGGCCCCCCTCGGCCCCGCGGAGGGACGGGAGGCGCGGGACGCCCTCGGCGCCTTCGTGGAGCACCACCTCGGCAAGCGGCTCAAGGCGAGGACGTTCCTCGACGAGGTCGGGCCGCTCCTGGGAGGGTGAGGCCGGTTCGCGAACCGTGTCGCGGCGCGCTGCGTGACGAACGTGGGAGCGGTGGCGGGGCTGCCGCGCGCGGGCGAGATCTCCATTTGACATCGCGGCCTTAGGGACCTACCGTGCCGCTTCCGGACGGCCCGGGCCCCCTCGCCGCAGGGGGCGCGCCGGTGCGGCGCCAGGGCGCAACTCCAGGAGAAGAGGCGTGTATTTCCAGGACCTCATCTTGAAGCTCCAGTCCTACTGGGCGAGCCGGAACTGCATCCTCGCCCAGGGCTACGACCTCGAGGTCGGCGCCGGCACGATGAACCCCGCGACCTTCCTGCGCGTGCTCGGACCCGAGCCGTGGAACGTCGCCTACGTGGAGCCGTCGCGGCGCCCGGCCGACGGCCGCTTCGGCGAGAACCCGAACCGGCTCTACCAGCACCACCAGTTCCAGGTGATCCTGAAGCCGAACCCGCCCGGCGTGCAGGAGCTCTACCTCGGGTCCCTGAAGGCGATCGGGATCGACCCGCTCGCGCACGACATCCGCTTCGTCGAGGACGACTGGGAGAGCCCGACGCTCGGCGCCTGGGGGCTCGGCTGGGAGGTCTGGTGCGACGGGATGGAGATCACCCAGTACACCTACTTCCAGCAGGCCGGTGGCTTCGAGGTGAAGCCGGTCGCGGCCGAGCTCACGTACGGGCTCGAGCGGATCGCGATGTACCTGCAGGACGTGGAGAACGTCTTCGACGTGGAGTGGGTGAAGGGGGTGAAGTACCGCGAGGTCTTCCACCGGAACGAGGTGGAGATGAGCGAGTACTCCATGCGGGCGTCCGACCCGAAGATGCTCTTCGGCCTCTTCGACACCTACGAGGCGGAGTGCAAGCGGCTCCTCGCGGCGAGGCTCCCGCTGCCGGCCTACGACCACTGCCTGAAGTGCTCCCACACGTTCAACAACCTGGACGCCCGGGGGGCGATCAGCGTGACCGAGCGCGCCGCCTACATCGGGCGGGTCCGGGCGCTCGCCCACGAGTGCGCGAAGGGCTACCTCGACTCGCGCGAGACCCTCGGGTTCCCGCTCCTCCCGGCCGCGCAGCGGACGGCGGCGGTCGAGGCCGCGCGCGCGGCCCGCGAGGCGAGGGAGGCGCGATGAGCGCGGCGAAGCGGAAGACCCAGGCGAAGACCCCCGCCGCCCGCCCGGCCGACCTCCTCCTCGAGATCGGGGCGGAGGAGATCCCGGCCGGCTTCGCCCCGGCGGCGCTGGAGCAGCTCGAGCGGGACCTCGCGAAGGCCCTCGAGGACGCCAGGCTCTCCCACGGCGAGGTGAGGGCGGCCGGCACGCCGCGGCGGCTCGCGGTCTGGGCCCGCGCCGTCGCGCCGGTACAGACGGACGCAAGGAGCCAGGCCCTCGGCCCCGCCGTCGCGCAGGCCTTCGACGCCGAGGGGCGGCCCACGCAGGCCGCGCTCGGCTTCGCGCGCAGCCAGGGGGTGGATCCCTCCGCGCTCGAGCGCGTCGCGACGCCCAAGGGGGAGCGGCTCGCGGTGACGAAGGTGGAGAAGGGGAAGAGGGCCGAGCAGGTCCTCCCCGCGATCCTCGAGCGGCTCGTGGCCGGGCTCAAGTTCAGGAAGTCGATGCGGTCGCGCTGGGACGAGGTGACCTTCGCCCGTCCGGTCCGGTGGATCGTCGCGCTCCTCGGCGGCCGGCCCCTGAAGGTCCGCTTCGGGGAGGTGGTCTCGGGGAAGGTGACCTACGGCCACCGCTTCAAGGCGCCGAAGGCGATCGCCCTCTCCGGCAAGCCGGAGGAGTACGTCGCGAAGCTCCGGAAGGCGTGGGTGATCGTCGATCCCGCGGTCCGGCGCGCCCTCGTCGAGAAGGAGGTCGCCGCGGCGGCCAGGGCGGCCGGCGGGCGGGCGATCGAGAACCCCGGCCTCGTGGACGAGGTGACCTGGCTCGTGGAGTTCCCGAAGGCGATCCCCGGCGAGTTCGAGGCGCAGAACCTCGACCTCCCCCGGGAGGTGGTCATCTCCGAGATGAGGAACCACCAGAGGTACTTCGCGGTGGAGGACCGGGGAGGGAAGCTCCTGAACCGGTTCGTGGCGGTGGCCGGGACGCCCGTGCGCGACCCGAAGCTCTCCCGCCACGGGTACGAGCGCGTGCTCCGGGCGAGGCTCGCCGACGCCCGCTTCTTCTTCGAGGAGGACCGCAAGAAGAAGCTGCGGGACCGGATCGAGCCGCTCGGCCGGCGGACCTACCAGGCGAAGCTCGGCAGCGAGCTCGACCGGAGCCACCGGATCGGCGCCGTCGCGGCCGCGCTCGCCCGCGCCCTCGGGAAGGACGGGCTCGTCGCGGACCTCCTCGAGGCCGCCCGGCTCGCGAAGACCGACCTCGGCACCGGCATGGTGGGCGAGTTCCCGGAGCTGCAGGGGATCATGGGCGCCCACTACGCGCGGCTCGAGGGGCTGAAGCCCGAGCTCGCCGAGGCGATCGAGGATCACTACAAGCCGATCGGCGCGTCGGAGGAGATGCCGCGCGGCGATCTCGGCGCGCTCGTCGGGCTCGCCGATCGGCTCCACCAGCTCGTCGGGATCGTCGGGGTGGGGGAGAAGGCGACCGGCGCGGCCGATCCGTACGGCCTCCGCCGCGCGGCGATCGGCATCCTCCGGATCCTCCTCGCCCGGGGCCATCACCTCTCCCTCTCCGCCGCGGTGGAGGAGACCCTGAACGCCCTGCAGGGCGTGAAGCTCGCGGCGGACCGTTCGGTCGTCGCCGAGCAGGTCCTGGACTTCGTCCGCGGCCGGCTCCGCGCCCTCTGGGCGGAGGAGTTCGCGCCCGACCTCGTGGAAGCGGTCCTCTCGGCCGGCTTCGACGACGTCGTGGACGCGCGCAGGCGGCTCGAGGCGCTCGCCGGCGTGAAGACCCGTCCGGACTTCCTCCCGCTCGCCGTCGCCTTCAAGCGGGTGGCGAACATCCAGGAGAAGGCCGGGGGCGCGGGCGCGTCGGCGGTGGATCCGGCCCTCCTCCGCGACGAGGCGGAGCGCGGGCTCCACGCCGAGGTCGAGCGGGTCGAGGCCGAGGCGGCCGCGCGCAAGGCGTCCCGCGACTGGCCCGCCGTGCTCCGGAGCGTCGCCACGCTGGAGCCGGCCGTGGCGAAGTTCTTCGACGAGGTCCTCGTCATGGCCGAGGAGCCGGCGCTCCGGGCGAACCGGCTCGGGCTCATGCGGCGGGTCGGGGCCCTCTTCGCCGACGTGGCGGACTTCCGGAAGATCCAGGCCGAAGGGCCGCAGGGGCAGGAGGCCAGGTGAAGAAGAGTCTCCCTCTCGCCGCGCTCGCCGCGGTCCTCGCGGCCACGGGCTGCGGCGAGGTCACCCAGGCCGAGCCGGGGCCGGGCGACACGTTCAACTACCCGACCGGCATCGGCGTGGCCGAGGGGAAGCTCCTCGTCGCCTCGTCGAACTTCGACCTCCGCTACGACGACGTGACCGGCGGGTCGCTCATCTCGGTGGATCCGGAGGCGGGCGACGCGCTCCGGGGCAGCCTGAACATCCGGAGCTTCGCGGGGGAGCTCGCGGTCGCCGACGCGGCCGCGTGCGGGCTCCCGTCCACCCTCGCCCTCGTCCCGATCCGCGGCAGCAACCGGCTCTACCGCGTGCCGGTCGCAGCGGACGGATCGCTCTCCTGCACGGACTGCGACATCGGGATCTCCTCGTCGCTCTTCGTCGATCCATTCACGATCGCGGTCGCCTGCGCCCCGGGCGTCGCCCGCGCCTACGTCGGCTTCCTCCGATCGTCCCTCGCCCAGGCATGGGTCACGGAGGTGGATCTCGGCCAGGATCCGCCCGTCCTGCGCCACAGGGTCTTCGGCGACGGGCGCGCGCGCGACTTCGCCTGGGACGCGGTCCGCCAGCGCATCTGGATCGTGGGGGCGGGAGGGATCTCGGCCCCGCTCCGGTGGGTGGACGTCTCCGGCGGGTGCGAGTTCGGGCCGACGGTGGCCGGGGAGACGGCGGATCCGGCCCTCGCTTGCCGGGGCGGCGCCGCGAGCTCCGCCCTGCTGCCCACGGGGCTCGAGCTCCGGTCCCTCGCCTTCGCGAACGACGGCTCGGGGCGCGCCTACGTCACCGCGCGCCGCTACGACCCGGCCGCGGGCGCGACCCTCGGGGTCGGCGCCGCCGACCTCGGCGGCGTGCTCCTCGTCGTGGACCTCGTGGAGGGGATCGACGGCGTCGTCCGGATCGTGCCCCTCCGGTCGATGGAGATCGGCACCGGCGCGGCGAAGGTGCGCGTCCTCCCCGCCCGCTCGGGCGGACGCCGCGACGTCGTCGTGGCGCTCGCCGCGGGCGAGGGGGTGCTCTGGATCTACGACGACGAGACGGGCGACCGCGTCCACTTCGGCCGCGACGCGATCACCGGGGAGCCGGCCGTCGGCCACTCCGCCTTCGGCCTCGCGGTGGACCCCGTGCCGCTCCCGGGAAACGTGGGGCGGGTCTACGTGGGGTCGTTCCTCGACTCCTTCGTGACGCCGGTCGACGTTCCGCTCGACGATCCGTCCGCCGCGTCCATCCCGCAGGCCGGCGGCGGACACCGCCGCATCACCGGGGGTACGCCGTGAGCACCGCCCGAGCCCTCGCCCTCTCCGCCCTCGCGGCCGCCGTGGCCGCCTGCAGCGGGTCGCAGAACGCGCCCCCAGGTCCTGCGCTTCGCCAGCCGTCGGCCGTGGCCCTCTTCCACGGCAAGACCATCGACGCGCCGGCCGACCTCCGCCCGTACCTCGCCGTGGCGAGCGCCGCCCGGAGCGAGATCGCCCTGGTGGACGCCTCGGACGGCACGCCCGTCCTCGCCCCGATCCAGCTCGGGACGCTCGTCGTCCCGGCCCCCGACCGCCCGGCGATCCTCGCCGCGGCCTCCCTGGGGGACGACGGGGCGGACCTCCTCGTCGTCGCCTCCGACGGGGACGGCCGCGTCCAGCTCGTCGGGACCTGGACCGCCGCGAACGCCGTGGAGGACGCGCAGGCGGCGGATCTCGGCTTCGACGTCCTCGCGCTCGCCGCGGTCCCGTCGCCGGCGGGCACCGCCCGGGTCGCGGCGGCCCTCGTGGACGGCGGGTTCGCCCTCATCCACTACGCGCGGGAGCCGGGGGGGCCGGGGATCTCCCTCACCTCCTTCGCCGTGCAGGCGCTCCCCTTCCAGCCGGTGTCCCTCGCGGCCGCCGCGGGGGACGGGACGCACGTCTGGGCCGCCACCCGGGACGAGCTCGCCCCCGGAGTCCAAGGCGTCGCCGAGCTCGACCTCTCGAACCCCTCGGGCCCGTGGCCCGTCCGCGCGATCGATGCCCGCGGCCCCACGCGGCTCGTCGCGGCCGTGCGCCTCCAGGAGCGGACGGACGGGTCCGCCGCGGACGACGACGCCGCCTTCGCCGGCCAGCCCACGGTGACCCGCGTCTACGCGGTCCTCGACGAGTCCGGCTGCGGCTCCGGGAAGCGGATCGACTGCGGGATCGCGATGCTCGACCCCGCCGCCGGCGGCCTCGTGCCGGACTGGCCGCTCTCGGCGCCCGCCATGCCCTACCGCGCGCCGCTCCGGCTCCCCGCGCGCCCCCTCGCCCTCGCCATCGCGACGCCGCCGCAGCGGCCTCCGCCGACCAACCCGCCCGCCGCCGGCTTCATGCGGCTCTACCGGGGCGCGACCTCGCTCGTCTCGACCACGGCCGTCGGCGCGGTGGCCTGCGACGACGGGAGCGTCTACTTCCTCGACCTCGGGCGCTTCAAGGTCGCGACGTCCTCCTCGCCGCTCGCCGCGAGGCCCGGCGGGACCCCGTCCGCGACCTACTCGGACGGGCACCGGATCTACGTGCGGGATCCCGCGACCGGCGCCTTCCCGCCGGACGCGGAGGGGAGCAAGCACGTCCGGGTCACGCCCGGGTGGACCCCGGACGACAGCTGGTCGATCCTGTGGCAGGGGACGCTCGCGGGTCTCGGCTCGCGCGCCGCGCAGGCGGGGAAGACGGGCGGGCAGCTCTGGCTCGCGCTCCAGACGAACCCCTCGAGCGAGGTCGTCGCGGTCTGGCACCCGGCCTTCGGGGTCGATCGCGATCCGGTGCACCGCGACGTGGCGGTGATCCAGGCGAGGGGGATCGCGGGCTGCGTGAACGCCACCGATCTCTCCGCGGCGGCCCAGTTCGAGACGCGGGTCACCGGGCTCCTCCCGCCCGCGCCCGAGCACCCGGGCGGCGCGCTCCTCCTCGAGTACTCCGCCGGCGCGGACGGCTGCATGGACGGGCTCTCCGCCGCGGCGGACGCGGGGGTCGTCGGGAAGCTCACCGCGACCGTGCGGGCGGGCGGGCTCGTCCTCACGGGCTCCAGCGTCGGCTATGCGGGCCGCCCCCAGCTCGACCAGGACTTCTCGCTCGCGTACCCGTCCGGCGGCGAGGACGCCCTCGCCGCGCTCTGCCCCCTCGCCGACTGGGAGGGGCCGCCCGCGGCCCCCCCGGCGTGCACCGGAAGCTGCACCCGGGCGGTCTGCGAGCAGCTCGTGCTCGCGAGGAAGGTCCGGCGCTTCCACCACCTCGCCGAGACCTGCGGGACCGAGCAGGCCTGCATCGACCGGTGGGCGGACCTCCCCGCCGCGACGGCCTTCCCGGGGGTGAACGGCCCGGCCCTCGCCTTCCGGCTCGGGGTCCAGCCCCAGGTCGCCGGGACGACCCCTCCGTCCACGCCGGGGCGGGACGCGTTCCTCGGGATCCGATCCGGGAACTCCGCGTCCCTGCCGAGCGGGGTGTCGCGGCTCACCGCCCGCCCGTCGGCGGCCGTGGCGTCCCATCCGAACGGCGCGGTCGCGTTCGACCGCTCGCCGCAGGACGCGGCCGCGGGCTATCGCTTCTTCGTCTCCTATCCCGCGGACTTCCTCGTGGACACGACCCCGAGCCTGGAGTCGGTCGAGGTGAGGATCCTTCGATAGGGGCGCTCGCTTCCGGGCCGGCCCGCCCATCTGCTACGGTGGCCGGGCCCGCAGCACTGGCCCGCGGAGGCCCGCCGTGAAGACGCCGAGGGAGATCGCAGTCGCCGACCATCTCTGGGAGGCCTTCGAGCGGATGGCCGAGGAGATGGGGTCCGATCGCGAGGCCCTGGTGAACCAGGCGATGCACGTCTTCGCCAGGCTCCACGGCTTCGTCGTGCCGGGGAGCCCGGAGCCGCCGCGCGCCGCCCGCGAGCCGGAAGGGCCGAGGCCGCCCCGGATCCCCGACGTCCTCGAGCGGAAGGCGGTCGCGGAGCAGGTGCTCGACACCGCGGAGCGGCTCGAGCGCGACATCCGCCAGCGAGAGCCCTCCGGCCCCGCCGGCCGCATGCTCCTCCTCCGCGAGGACGGCACGTCGCTCCCGGTGGAGAAGGATCGCTTCCTCGTCGGACGCGGGCGCCACTGCGACCTCGTCATCGACTCGGCGAAGGTCTCCCGGGAGCACGCCGCGATCGTGCGGGACGCGGAGGGCTGGACGATGGAGGATCTCGGCTCCGCGAACGGCACCTGGTTCCGGCGGGAGCGGATCGACCGGCGGCGCATCGAGGACGGCGACGAGTACTACGTCTCCGCGGAGAAGATCCGGTGCGTGCTGCGCTGATCGCCGCCCTCGCCTTCCTCCCCCTCGCCTCCCGGGCGGGGACGCCGCTCGTCCTCGCGGAGCGGCAGGCCGTCGTCCTCGAGTTCGACCGGCCGGTGGACCGGATCGCCGTGACCGACCCCGACCTCCTCGCCCTGCGGGCCGACGGGCCGCGGCTCCGGGTGGTGGCGCTGCGGGGAGGGCGAGCCTCGCTCGAAGTCGCCTTCGCCGACGGGGCGACGGTCGTCTACGAGGTCACCGTCGAGGAGGCCCGGCGCCCCGCCGCGGCCGCGCCGGGGCAGCCGGGGGAGATCGCGCTCCAGCTCGGGGAGGAGCGGAAGCTCCGGGCCCCCGGCGCCGTGCGGGTGCTCCTCGAGGAGAACGGCGTCGCCCGGATCAAGGTGGAGGGGGAGACGGTGACCGTGGTCGGCGTCTCGACCGGCTCGACGTCGCTCGTCGCGGTGGACGCGGCCGGCGCGCGGACGACCTGGACGATCCGGGTCCGCTGAGGGCCGCGAACGGACCACGAAGGACTCGGCGGAATCCGTTCGCCCTGAGCCTGTCGAAGGGCGGACTTCCGGATTCCCTGGTGCTCCCGGCCTCCCGGGGGGCTATCGTTCGTCCGCGCATGCCGACGCTCACGCTCATCGACGGCTCCGGCTTCGTCTACCGGGCCTACCACGCGATCCCGCACCTCTCGACCACCGCGGGCGTCCCGACGAACGCCGTCTACGGGTTCACGACGATGCTCCTCAAGGCGCTCCGGGAGCACTCGCCCACCCACGTCGCCCTCGTCTTCGACGCGGGGCGGAGGAGCTTCCGGAACGAGATCGACCCGGAGTACAAGGCGAACCGCCCCGAGGCCCCCGAGGACCTCGTCCCCCAGTTCCCGCTCGTCCGCGAGGTGGCGCGGGCCCTCTCCGTGCCGGTCGTCGAGCAGCAGGGGGTCGAGGCGGACGACGTGATCGGCACGCTCGCCGCCCGCGCCCGGGAGAAGGGCTGGGAGGTCGTGGTCGTCACCGGCGACAAGGACTTCGCCCAGATCGTGGAGGAGGGGCTCTCCCTCTACGACCCGATGGCCGAGGCGAGCGGGCGGGGAGGGTGGACGGGCCCCGGGGAGGTGGAGAAGAAGCTCGGGATCCGGCCGGACCAGGTGGTGGAGTACATGGCCCTCCTCGGGGACAAGGTGGACAACGTCCCGGGGATCCCCGGCGTCGGGGAGAAGACGGCGGCGGCCCTGATCCAGCGCTTCGGCTCGGTGGAGGAGATGCTCCGCCGTCCGGACGAGATCCCCGAGGCCGTCTCCCGCGGCGGCGAGAAGCTGAAGGAGAGGCTCCTCGCGAACGTGGAAAGAATCAGGACGAACCTCCGGCTCGTCGCCCTGAAGCGGGACCTCCCGCTCCCCTTCGCGCCGGAGAGCTTCGACCGCAAGGCGCCGGACGACGCGCGCGTGCGCACGCTCTTCACCGAGCTCGAGTTCTCGCGCCTGCTCAAGGACCTCCCCGCGCCGCCCCCGTCCGCCCGCACCGAGGCGGTGGAGCTCGTCCGGGACGAGGACGGCCTGCGCGCCGCCGCCGGGGCGCTCCGGGCGGCGCCGGCCGTGGCGATCCGGCCGGTGCTCGGCGGGGAGTCGCCTCGGACCGCGCCGGTCGTCGGCCTCGCCCTCGCGGGAGCGGGGAAGGTCTACTACCTCCCGCTCGGCCACCGCTTCCTCGGCGCGCCGCCCCCCCTTCCCGCCGCGGCGGTCCGCGACGCGCTCCGCCTCCTCCTCCAGGGGGAGCGGCCGGTCCACGCCCACGACCGGAAGGCGGCGCTCCACGCGCTCGCCTCGTTTGGCCTCGCGCTCCGGGCGCCCGGGACGGACACGGAGCTCGCGAGCCGGCTCCTCCTCCCCACGCGGCGCGAGCACGCCCTCCCGGACGTCGCGCGCGAGCGGATCGGGAACGAGCTCCCCGCCGATCCGGCGGGCGGGGACGGAGCGCGGAGATCCTCGCGAGCGGACGTGGAGGGGCTCGAGCCGGAGCGGGTCGCGCCCTGGGCGGGCGCGGGGGCGGCGGCCATCCTCGACCTCGTCCCGGCGCTGGAGCGGGCGATGGAAGAGGCGGGGGTCGAGAGGCTCCACCGGGAGGTGGAGGCGCCCCTCGTCCCGGTCCTCGTCGAGATGGAGCGGGCCGGGATCGCGGTGGACGCGAGGGCGATGGCCGGGATGAGCGAGGAGTTCGGCCGGGCGATCCAGGGCCTCGAGGCCCGGATCCACGCCGCCGCCGGGCGGAGCTTCAACGTCGCCTCGACGCGGGAGCTCGGGCAGGTCCTCTTCGAGGAGCTCGCGCTGCCCGTCGTGAAGCGGCTCAAGACCGGCCCCTCCACCGACCAGGAGGTCCTGGAGAAGCTCGCGGAGCAGCACGAGCTCCCGCGGCTCGTCCTCGAGCACCGGTCCCTCGCGAAGCTGAAGAACACCTACGTGGACGCGCTGCCCCAGCTCGTGGACCCGGCGGACGGCCGGATCCACACGACGTTCCACCAGGCGGGGGCGGCGACCGGGCGGCTCTCCTCCTCCGACCCGAACCTCCAGAACATCCCCGTCCGGACCGAGCTCTCCCGCCGGATCCGCGCCGCCTTCGTGGCGCCGGAGGGGCGGCGGCTCCTCTCCGCCGACTACTCCCAGATCGAGCTCCGGATCCTCGCCCACTACTCGGAGGACCCGGCCCTCCTCGAGGCCTTCCGGAACCGGGAGGACGTCCACACGAGGACGGCGGCCGAGACCTACGGGATCGCCCCTGCCGGCGTGACCCCGGAGATGCGGCGGGTGGCGAAGATGCTGAACTTCGGGATCGCCTACGGGCTGTCGTCGTTCGGCCTCGCCCAGCGGCTCGGCCTCCCCGACGTGGAGGCGCGCGCCATCATCGAGCGGTACTTCGCCCGCTACGCCGGCGTGAAGCGGTACATCGACCGGGCGATCGCCGAGGCGCGGGAGAAGGGGGAGTCCCGGACGCTCTTCGGGCGGGTCCGGGCGATGCCGGAGATCAAGGCGCGCAACCCTGCGCTCCGGAACGCGGCGGAGCGGACGGCGATCAACACGCCGATCCAGGGGACCGCGGCGGACGTGGTGAAGATCGCGATGATCCGCGTGCACGACGCGCTGGCGCGGGAGCGGCTCGACGCCCGGCTCCTCCTCCAGGTCCACGACGAGCTCGTGCTCGAGGTGGCGGAGAAGGACCTCGCTGCGACCGAGGCCCTCGTCCGGCGGGAGATGGCCGGCGCGGCGGCGCTCGCCGTGCCGCTCGAGGTGGAGGCGGGCGCCGGACGGTCGTGGGCGGAGGCGCACTAGCGGGCCCGGGAGGAGGGGGCGAGGCTCACGCCGTCACGGCCGCGCGATCGTGCTGATCGGCGAGGTCCAGGACTCCACGGGGTCGGTGTCCGTGGCGAGCGCCTTCACCACCTCGAAGACCGCCGCGTACCGGCCGTTCGGCACCGAGTAGACCTTCTTCCCGGCCGTCGTCGTCCCGTCCCACGGGAAGGAGAAGAAGCTCGTGGCCGTCGAGTTCCGCGGCAGGTAGTCCTCGCCGAAGGCGTCGTGCCAGGCCTTGCCGGTCACCGCGTCGAAGATCTTCACCTTGAGCTTGCGCGAGGGGTGGTCGAGGTGGACGAGGAAGTAGGGGATGTCCCCGCCCGCGAGCGTGTAGGTCGCGCCGGCCGGCTGGTTGGAGAAGCTCCCACCGGCGAGCTTCGCGAGCCAGGGGAAGCCGTTCCCCGTCGGGACGAGCACGGGGATGGACTGGTAGTCGCCGACGAAGCCCGCGTAGGGGACGCGGAGCGTCTGCCCGCCGCCCTGGGGCGCGAGGGCGATCCAGCCACCGTAGAGCGCTCGGTCCGGCCCGGTCGGCGGCGTCACGGTCGCGAGGACCGTCGCGGTCCCCCAGGCCGGCACCGTGACCGACGGGGCGGCGAACGAGACCGACGCGTCCGACGAGAAGAAGGAGTGGTTCGGGAACGTGTTCCGCACCGAGAGCGAGTTCACGTAGGAGAGGGCGTAGGTGACGTCCGCAGGGCCGTCGTTGCTCACCTCGAGGGCCACCGGCACGGGGCCGGCCTGGCTCTCGCCGAGGGCGAGCTTCCCGGGCTCGACGCGCGCCGTCGCCTGGATCGCCGCGTCGATCCGGAGCATGCCCGCGCCCTGGCGCCACGTGCCGTCACGGGATCCGAGGCCGGGATTCCCGGACCACGGGGCGGGGACGGCGGTGTTCTGGAGGAGCGATCGGACCGCCTGGGCGGGCGTGTTCGGCCGGGCCTCGAGGAGGAGCGCCACCGCGCCCGCGACGTGTGGCGACGCCATCGACGTGCCGCTCAGGGTGGCGTAGCCGCCCTGCTCGAGCGGGTAGGTGGACCAGATGAGGCCGCCGGGCGCGCCCAGGTCCGGCTTCAGCGAGAGGTCGGGGGGGAGGCCGTAGGAGCTGAAGCTCGAGATGAGCCCGCCCGTCGCGTTGGGCGACGAGCCGAACACGGCCGTCCAGGTCATGTCCACGGGGCCCGCCGCGAGCCGCGAGTGGATGAGGAGCCCCTCCGTGTCCGAGATGGCCACGACCGGGATCGTGATGGCCGGCGTCCCGGCCACGGTCGGGCTGAAGCGGCCCGCGACGTTGTTGAAGAGCACCACCCCGGCGGCGCCGGCGTTCTGCGCGTTGAGCGACTTCACGTGGAAGGCGCACGTCCCGCGGCGGACGAGGGCCACCTTGCCCGCGAGGCTCCCCGCGGGGAGCGGGTTGCAGGCGTCGTTGGCGGTGGTGGGCGTGCCGGTCCTCGCCATCGGGAAGGTCCCCGAGGTCGGGGGCGCCGGCGCCGCGGTGGCGGGTCCGTAGAGGATTTCGGCTCCGTCCGGAGAGATCCGGAACAGGGCGAGGAGCACGCGGGTGTTGTCGAAGGACGCGACGCCGATCACCTTCTTGCCGACGCCGGGGGCGCCGACGGCGTAGAGCCCGCTCGTCCCGCTGTTGCCGATCGAGGCGACCACCACCATCCCCTTGTTCACGAGCCGGCTCGCGGCCTCCGCCGTCGGGTACTGGGGACGGCGATCTACTCCTCGATCGCCTTCTTCCGCGGCATGAACTGGACGGCCTCTTCCCGGGCCGGCTCGCGGAAGGCCTCGAGGAGCTTCACGTGGCTCTCGACGAGGGTGCGGACGTTCGTCTCGAACTGGAGCCGCTGCCGCTTCAGCTCGTTGATGTCGTCCACGATCCGGAGGAACCGGGCGTGGGCGGCCTGCACGATCTTCTCCGCCTGGAGCTCGGCGTCGGCGATCGTGATCTCCGACTCCTTGCGGGCCGCCTCCCGGATCTCCTCGGAGGCGCGCTGGGCGGTCACGAGCGTCTCCTGCAGCGCCCGCTCGCGGCTCTTGAACTCGGCGAGGTCCTCCGCCTTCCGCTGGTTGTCCTCGCGGAGCTGGACCACGTCCTTCACGAGCGCCTCGAACTCCACGGCGACGAGCCCGAGGAAGGCCTCGACCTCCTCCCGATCGAAGCCGCGGAAGGACTTGCGGAACTGCTTCTGGGTGATGTCGAGGGGAGTGATGTTCATGGCGCGCGCTCCAGGACGACCATGATAACGGCCGGGGGAGGGCTGTCCATTTCGCCTGCCCACACGGGCCCACGGGCGTGGCCCCCGGCCGGAAAGCCCTTTCGCGTCCGGGGCATGGGCGCGGGCCGGAGTCCGGCGGGGCGGAGCCCCATGCTATCTTCCGCGCCCCGGGATGCCCTTCGCCGAGATCATCGCGCAGGACCGCGCGCTCGCCTCCCTCCGCTCTGCGCTCCGCCGCGGGTCGCTCCACCACGCCTACCTCTTCGGCGGCCCGGAGGGGGTGGGGAAGGGGAGCGCGGCCCGGCTCCTCGCCCAGGCGGCGAACTGCGAGGGCGGGGAGGGCGGGCCGGGCGGGCTCCGGGAAGACCCCTGCGGCAAGTGCGGCCCCTGCCGGAAGATCGCGAAGGGGATCCACCCCGACGTCCTCGTCGTCGCCGAGGAGCGGACGATGGCGAAGGCCGGGGCCTGGGAGCCGAAGGGCGGGCGCTCCCCGTCGAAGGACATCGTCGTGGACCAGATCCGCGACGTGGTGGACCGGCGGCTCGCCCTCCGGCGACACGAGGGCCGGCGGCGCTTCGTCGTGCTCGATCCCGCCGACGCGATGAACCCGCAGGCACAGAACGCGCTGCTCAAGACCCTGGAGGAGCCGCCGCCGGAGACGACCCTCGTCCTCGTCGCCGCGAGCCCCGACTCCCTCCTCCCCACGATCCGCTCCCGCTGCCTGCGCGTCCCGTTCCGTCCCCTGCCGGAGGCGTCGATCGCCGGCCGGCTCGTCGCCGAGGGGCACGAGGCCGGCCGGGCGAGGCTCGCCGCCGCGCTCTCCGGCGGCTCCCTCGGCCGCGCCCTCGCGCTCGACGACGACGCCCTCGACGAGCGGGCGAGCGCGGTCCGCGCCGTGGCCGGGCTCGATCCGGACGACGCGGGCGCCTGGCTCGCCTTCGCGAAGGCGCACGGGGAGGACCGGGAGACCGCGGGCGAGCTCTGGCCCCAGACCTTTGATGCGCAGGAAGATGCCG
>JBBIPT010000058.1:0-17751 GCA_037442705.1 Anaeromyxobacter sp. | reverse complement strand
CGGGCCGCTGCCGCAGCCGCATCCGCAGGCGGCAGCGGCTTCCGCATCCGCACCCGCATCCGCACCCGCATCCGCAAGCCGGAACCGCAGCGGCGACCGCGACCGCTTCCGGCCGCCCGCAGCGAAGCGAGGACGGCCGGAAGCCTTCTACGCCCTACGGGCTCCTAGCACGGCCGCACCCGCGCACGTCGACACGCCTCCGGGGTTGTGGTCTCCTCTGGCCCTTGACCCGCCAGGAATACATCGCCCATCAGCGCGCCGCGCACGGCCGGAAGGCCGTCGCCGTCCTCCCGATCCACTACCCGAAGGAGCTCCTCACCGCGCTCGACCTCCTCGCCGTCGAGATGTGGGGGCCGCCCGGCCCGCCGCGCGGGGAGGAGGCGGGGCGGCTCCAGAGCTACGTCTGTGCCGTCGCGAGGAACGCCCTCGCCTTCGTCGCCTCGGGCCGCGCCGGCGCGGTGGACGCGATCCTCTTCCCGCACACCTGCGACTCGATCCAGGGGCTCGCGACGCTCGCCACCGACTTCGGCGGCTGGGCGGGACCCTCGCTCACCTTCCTCCACCCGAAGGGACCCGACCGCCCGAGCGCCCGCGCCTTCCTCCGCTCGGAGCTCCGGGACCTCGCCTCCGGGCTCGAGGCCGTCGCCGGCCGCGCGCTCGAGCCCTCCCGGCTCGACGCCGCCCTCCGGCTCCACCGGGAGATCGACTCGCTCCGCGGCGCCCTCCTCGACGCGCGCCCACGTCTCGCGGTGGACGACCGCGAGCTCACCGCCCTCCTCCGCCGCGGGGAGTGGCTCTGGCCGGGGGAGCACCTCGCCGAGCTCCGCGCCGCCCGCGAGCGCTGGCCCGAGGGAGCCGTCCGGCCCGGCGTCCCGATCCTCTTCTCCGGCTACGTCCCCGAGCCCCCAGGCCTCCTCGAGGTCCTCGGCGCGGCGGGCGCCTTCGTCGCGGCGGACGACTTCGCCGCGATCGGCCGGAGGATCGTGCGCGAGGCGGCGCCGCCCGCCGCCGATCCCTGGGACGCCCTCCTCGACCGGTACTTCGCCGCGCCGCCCTGCTCCACCCGGGCCGCGGACGCCCGCCTCCGCGTCCGCCACCTCGAGGCGCTCCTCGATCGCTCGGGGGCACGGGGCGTGATCCTGCACGTCCTCAAGTTCTGCGAGCCGGAGCTCTTCGACGTGCCGCCGATCCGCGAGGCGTTCGAGGCCCGTGGCGTCCCGGTCCTCGTCCTCGAGGGCGAGCTCGAGACGGAGCTCTCCGGCCAGACGGTGACGCGCCTCGAGGCGTTCGTCGAGATGCTCGCCGCCGGGAGGGCCGCGTGATGCTGCGCCGCGTCCAGTACGAGGTCGCGGGGCGGGCGATCGCCCCGGCGATCTCGCTCCTCGAGTCCTGGCAGCGCCGGCTCCGCCAGCGCCGCGGCCCCTCGCGCCCGAGCCCCTTCGGCCCGCCGTTCGAGTCGCTCCGGAAGCTGAAGGAGATCATGACCCGCCACTACTACCAGGGGCGGTTCGCCGACGGCGCCGTGCCGGTCGCCTGGGTGACGAGCGGGTTCCCGGTGGAGCTCCTCCGCCCGTTCGGCTTCCACGCCGTCTACCCGGAGAACCACGCGGCGATGTGCGGCGTCACCCGCATCGTCCCGGAGCTCTCCGACGCGGTGGAGGCGAGGGGCTACTCCCGCGACCTCTGCTCCTACGTCCGGACCGACCTCGGCTCGATCGCGACGGGGAAGACCCCGGCCGGCCGGCTCCCCCGCCCCGACCTCCTCGCCTGCTGCACGAACATCTGCCAGACGGTCCTCTACTGGTACCGGGCCCTCGCCGACCACTTCCAGGTGCCCCTCGTCCTCGTGGACACCCCCTACGTCTACGGGACCGAGGCGAAGCCCCACCACGTGCAGTACGTCCGCGACCAGCTCGAGGAGGTCGTCCGCGTGGCCGGGCGGGTCTCCCGCCGGAAGGTCGAGCCGGAGCGGCTCGCCGAGGTCGCACGGCTCGCGAAGGAGGGGACGGATCTCTGGGCCGACTGCCTCGCGACCGGGAGGCACCGCCCCGCTCCCTGGACCGGCATCGACGGCTTCTTCCACATGGCGCCGATCGTCGCGCTCCGCGGGACCGAGGAGTGCAACGCCTACTACCGGATGCTCCGGGACGAGCTCCGCGACCGGATCGCGCGGGGCATCGGCGGGATCAAGGAGGAGCGCCACCGGCTCCTCTGGGACAACCTGCCCATCTGGTTCGCCGTCCGCGAGGTGGCGACCCTCCTCGCCTCCCGGGGCATGAACTTCGTCTGCACGAGCTACACGAACGCCTGGGCGGAGGCGGGCGCCCGGATCGATCCCTCGGACCTCGTCGGCTCCGCCGCGGTCTCCTACACCCACATCATCCTGAACCAGGACCTCCCGAACCGGCTCCGGATCCTCTCGCGACTCGCGCGGGAGTACGCGGTGGACGGCGCCGTCCTCCACAGCGACCGCTCCTGCAAGCCCTACTCGATCGGCCAGGTGGACCTGAAGGACCGGCTCTCCCGCGACCTCGGCATCCGGGTCCTCCTCCTCGAGGCGGACCACAACGACCCGCGCGCCTGGGCCTCCGAGCAGGGGGAGAACAGGCTCACGGCCTTCGCGGAGAGCTTCGATTGACGGCCGCCTTCGGCGTGGACGTGGGCTCGACCACCTGCAAGGTGGTCGCGGTGGACCCGGAGGGGCGCCTCCTCGGCCGGCGGGTGGAGCCGACGCACCCGAGGATCGAGCCGCAGGTGGAGCGGCTCCTCGCCGCGCTCCGGGGGGAGACGGGGGACGCCCCGGTGGGCGCGACCGGCTACGGCCGCAAGCGCGTCCCCGGCGCCCGCGCCCTCACCGAGATCACCTGCCACGCCCGCGGTGCCTTCTCCCTCGTCCGCCGGGCCGGGCTCCTCGTGGACATGGGAGGCCAGGACACGAAGGTGATCCGGATCGGCCCCGCGGGCGAGGTCACCGACTTCACGATGAACGACAAGTGCGCCGCGGGGACGGGCCGCTTCCTGGAGGTGATCCTGGGGAGGCTCCACGTCCCCTTCGAGGAGGTGGCCGCGCACGCCGCCTCCGCCGCGCGGGCCGTCCCCGTCTCCTCCACCTGCACGGTCTTCGCCGAGAGCGAGGTGATCTCCCTCGTCGCCGGCGGCGAGCCGCTCGAGGGGATCGTGAAGGGGCTCCACCAGGCCCTCGCCTCCCGGGTCGCCTCCCTCGCCCGGGGCGCGAACGGCGCGGGGGAGGTCTTCATGAGCGGCGGTGTCGCATTGAATCCCGCGATGGTGTCCTCCCTGGAGGCGGCGCTCGGACGCGCCGTGCGCGTGCTTCCGGACCCGCAGCTCGTCGGGGCGCTCGGCGCGGCGCTCTCCGTGCTCCCCGGCCGCGCGTAGCCCCGGACCCGGCCCGGGGGGAGTGAGGCCCTTCCCCGGGCGAGATCCGCGCGCAGCCGCTCCGCTGGAGTAGCCGGCCGCTGGCCGCCCCGTGCACCTCGACGGCCTTGCAGGCATCCGTTCGCCCTGAGCCTGTCGAAGGGCGAACGTCACGGCGGCCCGGGCGTCTCTCGCTGCTCCTCGGGAGGGGGTCCGAGAGGCAGCTCTGGATCTCCTGGAGCCTCCCCACCCCCCACGGCGACGCCACGCGCCGGCTTCGGGGCTCCGCAGCGACCGGCGCGACTGCGCGTCTTCTGCAGGCGCCTCCCCCACGGACCGCACTGCAACGGGCGGGACCCCGCGCTCCCGGAGCCTCGCGCAGCACCCGCGCGGTGGCCCGCACGGCGTTGCGGCCCTTCGACAGGCTCGGGGCGAACGGCCGATCATCGGTTCTGGCGCGCGGAGCGCCGGGAGTCGCGGAGCCCCGAAGGCGGCACGCAGAGGCGCCACGCCCATTCCCGAAGGCCGGCACGCGGCGGCCCCGGTGCTCCCCGGGCCGCCGATCGCCCACCGGTCCTCGGGAGCCGTTCCGGGGTCGCCTACTTCTTCTTCCCCTTCGCCTTCTCCTGCCTGGCGAGGATCGCCTCGATCTGGTCCATGATCGCGTTCATCTCCGCCATCGCCGCGGCGAAGGGCTTCGGCGTGGTCATGTCCACGCCGGCCTTCTTGAGGAGGTCGAGCGGGTACTCGGACCCGCCCGCCCTGAGCATGTCGAGGTAGGCGTCGCGCGCCTTCGTCCCCTTCTTCTCCTCGCGGATGCCCCGCGCGATCGTCGTCGAGGCGACGAGGCTCGTCGCGTACTGGTAGACGTAGAAGTCGTAGTGGAAATGGGGGATGAAGGCCCACTCGATCGCGATGACGTCGGGCACCTCGCAGACGCCTTTGTCGTGCCCGTAGTACTCGCGGGTGATGTCGAGGTAGAGCTTCGAGAGCTTCTCTCCGGTGAGCGTCTCGCCCCGGTCCGCCAGCTCGTGCATCCGGAGCTCGAAGTCCGCGAACTGGGTCTGGCGGAACAGTGTCGTCCGCATCCCCTCGAGGTGGCTGCCGAGGAGGAAGAGCCGCGTCGCGTCGTCCTTCACCTGGCCGAGCATGTGGTGGAGGAGGAGGTTCTCGTTCAGCGTCGAGGCCACCTCGGCGACGAAGATCGGGTAGTCCGACGTCGGGTAGGGCTGCGCGCCGTAGGAGAGCCAGGTGTGCATCGAGTGGCCGACCTCGTGGGCGAGCGTGGAGAGATCGTCGTAGCGGCCGTTGAAGTTGAGGAGCTGGTACGGGTGGACGCCATAGACGCCCGTGGAGTAGGCGCCGGAGCGCTTCCCGGTCGACGGCAGGTAGTCGGTCCAGCCCGCCTCGAAGCCGTGCGCGAGGCCGTCCACGTAGGTCTTCCCGAGCGGCTTCACGGCGGCGAGGGTGAGCGCTCGGGCCTTCTCCGGGTCGAACTCGAGGTCGGCGGAGGGGACGAGGGGGACGTAGAGGTCCTGGTAGCGGAGCTTCTCGAGCCCGAGCATCCGCTTCTTCAGCGCGAGGTACCGGTGGAGCGTGGGGAGGCTCTGGCGGACGTCGGCGAGGAGCTGCGTGTAGACGGTCGTCGGGATCGCGTTCCGGAAGAGGGAGGACTCGAGCGAGGACCCGAAGCCCCGGACGTTCCGCTCGAAGACGTGGGAGCGGACCGACGCGTAGAGGGCGGCGCCGAGCGTCCGCTCGTACCCCTTCAGCGCGCCGAAGAAGGAGTCGAAGACGAGGTCCCGGTCCGCCTTCACCGGCGAGGCCCGGTGGAGGCCGTACGCCGACGCGTCGAGCCGGACCTCCCCGGTGGAGAGCTTCACGGTCGGCCAGGGGAGGTCCGCGTCCCGGAGGATCCCGGAGATGGACCCGCCCGCCCGCGCCATCGCCCCGGCCTCGGCCACGACCTTCTCCTCCCCGGCGCCGAGCGTGTGCGGCTTCCAGCGGAGGATGTCCTCGAGCGGGAAGGCGTACTTCGCGAGCCGCGGGTCGGACCTCACCGTCGCCCGGATCTTCGCGGGATCGAGGGAGAGGAGCTCCGGCCGGATCCAGGACCCCGCTGAGTCGAGCTCCACCGCGAGCTGCTGGGCCGCCTGGCGCATCTCGCGCGTCGGGCCGACGCGGGTATCCTCGTCGGACCGCGAGTTCGCGTAGACCCAGAGCCGCTCGAGGGCGAGCCGGGCGCCGTAGACGTCCTCGAGCGCGCGCACGAGGTCGTCCGCCGAGCCGCCGAGCTTCCCCCGGTGGGCCGCGAGGGCCGGGATCTTCTTCGCGAGGTCGTCGCGCGCCGCCTTCCAGGCGTCGTCCGACGGGAACAGGTCGCCGAGGTCCCACTTGTACTTGTCGGGGATCTCGGACCGCTCCTTCGCCGCGGCGGGCGCGGCGGTGGAGAGGGCGAGGACGGCGAGCAGGGCGCGTGCGAGGCGGGACATCGGACCTCCGGGGGGTGGGTTCGCTCCGGCAGGGTCTAGACCAGGCGGCCCGCGCTGTCCAAGCGAATCGCGGGCTCTGCGGCCCTTCAGGGGCCGGGCGCTCGCGCGCATCTCACCGGCGGTGTCCCTCGCTCCGGCCCCGCTCCACCCGCGGCTCGACGCCTCAGCGCCGCTTCCCCGGATCGGCCGGTAGCCCGAGGGCTTCCCGGAGCTCCCGCGCCTTCGCCTGGAGGATGCGGGCGTTCCGCGGCCCCATCCGGAGGAGGTGCTTCTCCACCTCGGGGAGCCGCTCGAGGCCCGGGTCCGCGTAGAGGAAGACGCCGCCCTCGTCCACGACCTCCACGTCGCCGTCCCGCACGGGCGCCGCGACGATGCGCCGGATCGCCCGGGCCGTGACGCGGTCGAAGGAGCCGTCCGGATGGCCGAGCCCGCGCCAGGCGGCCTCGAGGAGCGGGTGGAGCCCCCGGTAGGCGGCGGCGAGCGCCCGCGCGTCGAGCGAGGCGGCGACGTCCGCGAGGCCGTCGTACCGCGCGTAGGACCGGGCCGAGATCACGGTCCTCCCGCCGCGCCGCTCCACCGCGAACGGCCCCTCGGGCTCGAGGAAGCCGAGCTGCCTCCGCGGCGTCACCCCCTCGGCGACGTTGTCCGTCACGATCGCCCACCGGCGGACGAGCCCGTCCATCCCGATCCACCTGCGCCAGGCGGCGTGGGCCGAGGCGTCCCGGAGGAGCGCCATGGGATCCCGGGGCGGCGCGGGGGTGGCCTCCGGGGCCGGGGCGGGCGCCGGCTCCGCGGGCGGAGCGGCGGCCGGTGGAGGGGGAGGAGGAGGAGGCTCGGCGGAGGGCCAGAGGAGCCAGGCGGCCCCGGCGAGGAGGACGAGGGTGATCGCGACGAGAACCACCTTGCCGCCCCCTCCGCGCTCCGGCTCCCTCGTCGTCGGCTCCTCCATGGCGTCCTCCCGCTCGTCCGTTCAACCCGCCGTCCCGCGGACACATTCCGTACCGGGTGGCAGGCCCATTCACTCTACAGATCCTTCCGCCCCCTCGCGCGTTCCCATCGGCTGAAAGGAGGCTCGCACATGCGCGCCACGACCCTCGCCCTCCGCTCTCTCCTCCTCGCCCTCGCCCTCGTCCTTCCACCGGCCCTCGCCTGCGCCCACGGCGGGGGCGAGCGTCGCGGCCCCTGGTCCGTCGAGGTCGTGGACGAGCACGGCGCGTCCCTCCTCACGTTCCACGAGGGGGGGAGGACCTACGTCCTCGGGACGCTCGGCCGCCGCTACGGGATCCGCGTGCGGAACGGCTCCGCGCGGCGCGTCGAGGTCGTCGTCTCGGTGGACGGCCGGGACGCGATCGACGGCCGCCCCTCGTCGTTCGAGAAGCGCGGCTACGTCGTCGACCCCTTCGGCGAGCTCACGGTGGACGGGTACCGGCTCAGCCTCGCCTCGGTCGCCGCCTTCCGCTTCTCCTCGGTGCCGCGCTCCTACGCCGCGCGGATGGGGGACGCGCGCGACGTGGGCGTGATCGGCGTCGCCGTCTTCCCCGAGCGCGAGTGGCCCCGCCCCCGGCAGCGCCGCCCGCTCCCCTTCCCGGTCGTGCCCGACGAGGAGCGCTCGCGCTCGGAGGGCCTGGAGCTGAACGAGGGGCTCGCCGGCGCTCCTCCCTCGGAGGCTCCGCGCGCGCAGGACCGGCCGTCGAAGTCCTCCGCGCCCCGCCCCGGGCTCGGCACCGAGTTCGGCGAGGAGCGGGACTCCCACGCGACGGAGGTCCCCTTCGAGCGCGCCCGCCCCCGCCCGGACGCGGTGCTCACCCTGCGCTACGACGACCGGGCCGGCCTCCTCGCCCTCGGGATCGACGTGGACGGGCGGCGCACCGCGAGGGCGGACGACCGGTGGCTCCGGGAGCGGGCCGACCCGTTCCGGCGCGACGTGGGCTTCGCCCCTCCTCCCCCGGGCTGGCGTCGCTGATGGCCGATCGTGCCGCGACGTTCGCCCTTCGACAGGCTCAGGGCGAGCGGCTGCATGCAAGACCGTTCGTGGTGAGCCTGTCGAACCACGAACGAGCGTGGATCGATCGAAGCGGTCACGCCCATGAGACGGGATCACCTCGACGGCGCCTGGAGCCGGTGCACGTCCTTCGGGAGCTTCACGTCGAAGGCGCCGTCGGGGATCCCGCGGTTCCTCCGGACCTCGGAGAAGCGGATCTCGTTCACGTTGCCCGAGCCGTCCACGACGCGCGTCGCCCCGACCTCGCCGTCCTTGCCGACCGTGAGCGCGATCGACTCGACGCGCGGGTCGCTCTCCTTCGGGCGGAGGACGAGCGCCCCGGCGCCGTCCACGGAGAGGTCGAACTCCTTCGCGAGGTCCCCCTTGCCGAGGAGGAACGTCACCGCGGCGCTCATCGCCGTCGCGTCGAACCGCTCGTCCACGTAGGCCTGGTGCTCCTCCGGCTCGTACTGGACGAGGCGCGCGCCCTTCACGGCGACCACCTTCCGCGAGGGCTTCTCGTAGTCCCAGCGCATCATCCCGGGCTTCTTCACCCGGAGCGTCCCGGAGGAGGTCTGGCGGCGGCCGAATCCCGCGTAGGCGTAGGTCTGGTCGAAGCGCGCCTCGAGGTCGCGGGTCCGCTCGTAGAAGCTCTGCACTCGGGCGGCGAGGTCCTCGGCGGAGGGGGCTCCGGCCCCGCCGGCCTGGGCGAGGAGGAGGAGGGCGAGGGCGGTCTTCATGGCGTCTCTCTAGCAGACGCGCGCCGGGCGGGCAGCATTCACGGGGACCCCGGGGAGAGCGCGAGGGCCCCGGGCACTTCCCGGTGCGCGCGGCGTGGCTCCTCGTCGCCTCCTCCGCCTTGACGCGGCCGGGCGCCCGGGCGATTCTCCCGCCCTCGCATGCGCCGTCCCGCCGCCCTCCTCGCGCTCGCCCTCTCCCTCGCCCTCCCGGCCTGCGGGGACGGCCCGTGCCAGGAGCTCGGCGAGCGGCTCTGCTCCTGCGACCCGGGGGCGACGAAGGACCTCTGCAGGACCAGGGTGGAGGATCGGCTGAAGGACGTCGACCCGTCCTCCGCGCAGGAGGACTACTGCCAGCAGCGGCTCGACGCCTGCGTCGCGCCGGCGGGGGCGGTGTTCTGCGAGTGGCTCCTCACGGAGTCCGGCAAGGACGCCTGCGGCCTCACCCCCGCGAACCCCTCGCCCTGACGGCGGCGATCACCGCGGCGTTCGCCCTTCGACAGGCTCAGGGCGAACGGATTCCTTCCCGTCCGGATCGACGCAAGGGGACGCGGCCATGAGAGTTCCCTTCCGTCCGCCGTCAGGACGGGATCCCGAGCGGGACCCGCTCGCCCGGCGTGGTCGCGATCCGGCCCTCGGGGAACCGGCCGGCGATCCGGGCGCCGCACGCGGCGCAGCACGACCCCTTCATCCGCACGGCGCGGATCGCGAACCAGTCCCGCTCGATCGCGCGCGCGCCGCACGACGGGCAGAAGGTCGTCTGGCCCTCCCGGTCGTGGACGTTGCCGGTGTAGGCGTGGCGGAGCCCCTCCTCGCGGGCGATCTCCCGCGCCCGGGAGAGCGTCCGGGCGGGGGTCCGCGGCCGGTCGAGCATCCGGTAGGCGGGGTGGAAGGCGGTGAAGTGGACGGGGACGTCCTCGCCCATCTCGCGGGCGATCCAGCGGGCGAGGGCGCGCGTCTCCTCCTCTCCGTCGTTGAGCCCGGGGATGAGGAGGTTCGTGACCTCCACCCAGACCTTCGTCTCCCGCGCGAGCCAGGAGAGGGTGTCGAGGACCGGCGCGAGGTGGGAGAGGGTCTGGCGCGCGTAGAACTCCTCGGTGAAGGCCTTCAGGTCCACGTTCGCCGCGTCCATCGCGGCGAAGAGCTCCTCCCGCGCGCCCCTCGAGACGTAGCCGTTCGTCACCGCGACCGTGAAGAGCCCGCGCGCCCGGGCCTCCCGGGCGACGTCGATCGCCCACTCCGCCCAGATGATCGGGTCGTTGTAGGTGAAGGCGATCCCGGGGGCGCGCGTCCGGAGGGCGAGGTCCACGACCCGCTCCGGCGTCCACTCGTCCTCCGCGGCCGCGTCGTCCCGGCGGGCCTTCGAGAGGTCCCAGTTCTGGCAGAAGCGGCAGCCGAGGTTGCAGCCGGCGGTGCCGAAGGAGAGGACGGTCGCGCCCGGGAGGAAGTGGTGGAGCGGCTTCTTCTCGATCGGGTCCACCGCGAAGCCGGTCGTCCGTCCCCAGCCGGCGGTGACGAGCCTCCCCCCGCGGTTCCGGCGGACGAAGCAGAAGCCGTCCTGGCCGTCGCCGATCCGGCACTCCCGGGGACACAGGGTGCAGAGCACCTTCCCGTCCGGCTCGGGCCGCCAGAAGCGCGCCTCTCGGAGCACGCCCCATTCTAGCGCCCGCACGCGCCCCTTCGCCTGCTCCGGGGGGAATGCCCCGCCGGGTGCCTCTCGCCGGGGGCCCTCCCCGGTGCTATCTAGGACCGCGTGACCTTCCGCGAAGCCGTGGCCCGGCGCGTCCTCGTCTTCGACGGCGCGATGGGGACGCAGATCCAGCGCCACCAGCTCACGGCCTCCGAGTTCGGGGGCAAGGAGGGGGCGAACGACCTCCTCACGCTCACGCGCCCCGACCTCGTCGAGGACATCCACGCCCGCTACTTCGCGGCCGGCTGCGACGCCGTCGAGACGAACACCTTCGGCTCCTCCCGGCTCAAGCTCGACGAGTACGGCCTCGGCCACCGCACCTACGAGGTGAACTTCAAGGCGGCCATCGCCGCCCGGCGCGCCGCCGACCGGTTCTCCACCCCGGAGCGGCCCCGCTTCGTCGCCGGCTCGATCGGCCCGACCGGGATGCTCCCCTCCTCCTCCGACCCGGCCCTCGGGAACATCACGGCGGACGCCCTGGAGCGGGTCTTCTTCGAGCAGGCGAAGGGGCTCCTCGAGGGCGGGGTGGACGCGATCATCGTGGAGACCCAGCAGGACATGCTGGAGCTCCGGGCGGCCGTGCTCGCGGTGGACGCCTGCCGCCGGGAGTGCCTGCGCGACGTCTTCCTCGTCGCCCAGCCGACGCTCATCGACGCGAACGGGCGGATGCTCCTCGGCACCGACGTGGGGAGCGCCCTCGCCACGCTGGAGCGGCTCCCGGTGGACGCGATCGGCCTCAACTGCTCGACGGGGCCGGAGGAGATGCGCGCCTCGGTCCGGTACCTAGGCGAGCGGTGCAGCCACCACGTCTCGGTGATGCCGAACGCGGGGATGCCGGAGAACGTGGACGGCCGCGCGGTCTACAGGCTCTCGCCCGACGCCCTCGCCGACGCGCTCGCCGGCTTCGTGCAGGACCACGGCGTCTCCCTCGTGGGCGGCTGCTGCGGGACGACCCCCGACCACATGCGCGCCGTCGTGGAGCGGATCCGCGCCCTCGACGCCCCGCGGCGGCCGAGGCCCCGCCCCCTGCCCGAGCTCTCCTCCGCGATGAAGGCGGTGACGCTCGCGATGGAGCCCCGCCCGCTCCTCGTCGGGGAGCGGCTGAACTCCCAGGGCTCGCGGAAGGTGAAGGAGCTCCTCCTCGCCGACGACTACGCCGGCCTCCTCCAGATCGCCCGCGGCCAGGTGGAGGCCGGGGCCCACGTCCTCGACGTCTGCGTCGCCCTGAACGAGCGGGACGACGAGGGGGCGCAGATGCGCGCCCTCGCGAAGCTCCTCGCCCAGTCGGTGGACGCGCCGGTCATGATCGACTCCACCGAGCCGGACGTGATCGAGAGCGCGCTCAAGGTCTACCCGGGCCGCTGCATCGTGAACTCGGTGAACCTCGAGAAGTCCGGCGAGAGGGTGAAGCGGATCCTCCCCCTCGTCCGGCGCTACGGCGCGGCCGTCGTCGCGATGACGATCGACGAGAAGGGGATGGCCCAGACCGCCGGCCGGAAGGCCGAGATCGCCCGCCGGATCGTCTCGGTCGCCGCGGAGTACGGGGTCCCGGCCGACTCCCTCGTCTTCGACCCGCTCACCTTCACGCTCGCGACGGGGGGCGAGGAGTACCGCCGGAGCGCGCTCGAGACCCTCGAGGGGATCCGCCGGATCAAGGCGGAGCACCCGGACGCCTTCACGGTCCTCGGGGTCTCGAACGTCTCCTTCGGGCTCGCCAAGGCGGCCCGCGAGGTCGTGAACTCCGTCTTCCTCTTCCACGCGGTCCAGGCCGGCCTCGACCTCGCCATCGTGAACCCGAAGGACGTCCGCCCCTACCCGCTCATCCCGGAGGCCGAACGGACCCTCGCCGAGGACCTCGTCCTCGACCGGCGCGAGGACGCCCTCGCCCGGCTCGTCTCCCACTTCGGCGAGAAGGGGGCGGAGAAGGCCGTCGCCGTGGAGGACGTCCTCCAGGGGAAGAGCGCGGAGGAGCGGATCCACCTCCAGATCCTCCACCGGAGGCCGGAGGGGATCGAGGCGCTCATCGACGACGCCCTCCTGCGGCGCCCCGCGGTGGCGGTGCTGAACGAGGTCCTCCTCCCCGCGATGAAGGACGTGGGCGATCGCTTCGGGGCGGGCGAGCTCATCCTCCCCTTCGTGCTCCAGTCCGCGGAGGTGATGAAGAAGGCGGTCGCCCACCTCGAGCGCTTCCTCGAGCGGAAGGAGGGGGTCTCGAAGGGGACGGTCGTCCTCGCCACCGTCTACGGCGACGTCCACGACATCGGCAAGAACCTCGTGAAGACGATCCTCGTGAACAACGGCTTCACCGTGCACGACCTCGGGAAGCAGGTCCCGGTCCCGACGATCATCGAGAAGGCGGCCGCCGTGAACGCCGACGCGATCGGCCTCTCCGCGCTCCTCGTCTCGACCTCGAAGCAGATGCCCTTCTGCGTCGAGGAGCTCCACCGGCGGAACCTCACCTTCCCCGTCGTGATCGGCGGCGCCGCGATCAACCGGAAGTTCGGCTGGCGGACCCACTTCGTCCAGGACGGCGCTCCGTACGCGGGCGGGGTCTTCTACGCCCGGGACGCCTTCGAGGGGCTCGAGATCGTGGAGGCCCTCGTCGATCCGGCGAAGCGGGACGGCCTCCGGCACACGACCCTCCAGAAGGCCCTCGCGGCGAAGGTCGCGCCGGCGGAGGCCGCCGCCCCCGCGGCGCCGGCGAAGCGCTCGGACGTCGCGCCGGCGGCGAAGGTACCCGCCCCGCCCTTCTGGGGTCCGCGCGTCGTCCCCTCGGGCCAGATCCCGCTCGGCGAGCTCTGGCCCCACCTCGACCTCGACGAGCTCTTCAAGCTCCAGTGGGGCGTCCGCGCGAAGGGGGCCGAGTACGAGCGGATGATCCGCGAGGAGTTCGGACCCAAGCTCGAGGAGCTGAAGGCCGAGGCGCAGGCCCACGGGTGGCTCGTCCCCAGGGTCGTCTACGGCTACTTCCCCTGCCACGCCGAGGGGAACGACCTCGTCGTGCTCGACCCCACCGCCCGGAAGGCGGAGGTCGCCCGGCTCCGGCTCCCGCGGCAGCCCGGGGAGCGGAACCTCTGCCTCGCCGACTTCTTCCGCGAGGAGCGCGGCTCGGACGTCTGCGCCCTGCAGGTGGTCACCGTCGGCGATCAGGCGCTCCGGCTCGCCGGGGAGGCGCAGGACCGGGGCGACTACTCCCGGGGGCTCTACCTCCACGGGCTCGCCGTGGAGTCCGCCGAGGCGCTCGCGGAGCGCTGGCACCGGGTGGTCCGCGGGGAGCTCGGCCTCCCGGACGGCCAGGGGAAGCGCTACTCCCCGGGCTACCCCTCCTGGCCCGAGCTCTCGGACCAGGCGCAGGTCTTCCGGCTCCTCGAGCCGGAGCGGGCCATCGGCGTCTCCCTCACCGAGGCCCACCAGATGGTCCCCGAGGCCTCCACCTCCGCCCTCGTCCTCCACCACCCGGGCGCCGTCTACTTCGTCGTGCGGGGAGCGCCGGCCGGGTAGGCCTCCTCTACGAGCTCTCCGTCGCGAACCTCTCCGCGTGGAACGACGCGGGAGTGACGAGCGCGGACCCGTCGCTCGAGAGCCATTCGACGTCCGCGATCCAGGCCCGGCTCTTCTACCGGTTCGGATGGGCCGTGCGAAGCGGCGGCGGCGCGTCCTCCCCGGGCGCGTCGTCCTCGCGCTCGCCGTGGGAGACGACGCCGAGCATCCCGGGGATCGGCGTGAGGGAGGCCCCGACCCCCGGACCCTTCTCCGCGAGGAGGCGGAGGTTCTGGCGCGCGGTCCAGAAGCGGCCGAGCTTCACGTCCTCGTTCCGCATGTGCGACTCGAGGGCCCTCGCGAGCCAATCCGCCGCCGCGACGAGGCGGACCTCGCTGCCGGCCGCGGCGTCCGCCCTCGCCATCCGGATCCGCTCCACGATCCCGGCGTGGGCGCGGGCGTGCTCCTTCGCGGCCGGATAGCCGGCCTCCTCCATCCAGACCTCCTCGCCCGCGTGCTGGACGGCGAGGTAGGCCTCGATCTGCGCGAGGGCGTTCCGGATCTGGCGGGGCTCGCCGGAGGCGACCGCGCTCGCGACCCGGCGCACCCGCCGCAGCAGCTGCCGGTGGTGGGCGTCGAGCTCGCCGACCCCCACGCTCATCTCCTCCTGCCAGTCCAGCGACACGCGGCCCCCAGGTGAACGAGACCCGGGGAAGATGCCGCGGGACGCACGCGCGCGCCATCGCACGGGCGAGTGACGCGTGGATCGGGGGCGCTGTGCGCGCCCGTAGGCTCCAGGCCTCAGGCTTCTGGCGCTTCTGGCCTCAGGGAGTGCATCTCCGCGGCCGTTCCCGATGCCTGAGGTCCGAGGTGGGCATCATGCCCGTGTCGCGGCACCAGGCCTCGGCCGTCAGCGGCGGGCGGGGACGCGCGCGCGGAGCTGGAGCGGGAAGGGCATCTCCGCGATCTCGGCGGTCCCTCCGAGGTCCACCTGGACCTCCGCGCCGCGGGCGAGGTCGGCCGCCGCCCGCCCCGCGGAGAGGACGTCGAGCGTCACCGGGAGCCGGACCTCCGCGCTCGCCCCTCCCGGGACGGAGGAGAGGGCCGCGCCCGCCGCCCGGGCGACCCCCGCCCCGTTCACCGCGAGCGAGTAGTCGATCCGCCCTGCCGGGAGGGGGAAGGGGTTCGGGTTCGAGAGCCGGAGCCGGACGTCGAAGGCCACCGCCGTGAGCGACGCGCTGCGGACGGAGATCCCCTCCACCGCGAACCGGGGGAGGGAGGGCAGGCCGAGCCCGTCCTCGTGGGAGAGGGGCAGGGAGACGAGGCCGATGGGCGTCTGCAGGCCGATCTCGCCGGAGAGCCGGTACTGGATCCGATCGCGCCCGCTGCCGAGGATCGACACGATCCCGGGGACGTCCCGCCAGCGCAGGCGGACGCGGAAGGTGACCGGGGCCTTTCCCCGCGCGGGGACCACGAACCCGCCGGGCACGTCGCCCGAGGCGATCCGGGTCCGCTCGATCTCGATCGCCCAGGCGATCCGGGCGACGTCCACGCCGATGGCGTTCGGGTTCTCCACGTCGAAGAGGAAGGCGACCGTCGCCGCCTCGAGGTCGAGCGCCTCGAGGCTCGCCGAGCGGAAGTCGAGCCGGGGCTGCTGGAAGGCGGCCCGGGCGAAGTCCTGGAGGCCGGCACAGCCGGCGAGCGCAGCGGCGGCGAGGAGGGCGAGGGCGGGCTTTCGCATATGCGCCCGTTCTACACTCGAGGCGCGGGGCGCGCGAGGCGGTGCCCCACTCACCTCGCCCGACCCCCCGCGCGAATGGCCCACCGAAGACCCCGGACGGGGTGCGGCAACGGCTCTCCACACCGGATCCACGCCCGGCCCACGCCCTTTCCACCGCGTCATTCCACGCGAATTCCCGGGTTATCCACCGAGGATCGACGATGAAGCGCGTGGGGGGCGGCTGCTAGGCTGCGCCGGTCCATGGCCGAGAACGACCCCGCGCGACGCCCGACGGAAGGTCCCGTCCACCTCCGCACCGCCCGGGATCTCCCCCACAGCCTCGAGTCGGAGCAGGCGGTGCTCGGCGCGATCCTCGTCGAGGAGACCGCCTTCGACCAGGTCGCCGCGATCCTGCGCGCGGGCGACTTCTACCTCCTCGCCCACCAGCACGTGTACTCGGTCTGCGAGGAGCTCGCCCGCGAGTCGAAGACGCTCGACCCGATCCTCGTCCAGCAGCGGCTCGACGCGAAGGCGCTCCTCGGCACGGCCGTGCCGCGCGAGCTGCCGCTCTCGCTCGCCCGGGCGATCGGGACGAGCGCGAACGTCGCGCACTACGCGAGGACCGTCCTCGACCTCTCCCGCCTGCGGAAGATGATGCTCGTCGCCCAGGGGGTGGTGGAGCGGGGCTACGAGTCGGGGGCGAACGTCCAGTCCTTCCTCGACGGCGCGCAGCAGGACGTCTTCGGCGCGGCCTCCGGGGTCGGGATCGAGACGCTGAAGGAGATCAAGGAGCCGGTCCTCCGGGCCCTCGACAACCTCGAGGCGGTCCAGAAGCGCGTCCAGCAGGGGCTCTCCCCCATCACCGGCATCCCCACCGGCATCGCCTCCCTCGACAAGAGCACCCTCGGGCTGCAGCCCGGCTCCCTCGTCGTCCTCGCCGCCCGCCCCTCGGTCGGGAAGACCGCCTTCGCCCTGAACGTCGCCACCCACGCGGCGACGAGGGCGGGGAAGAAGGTCGCCTTCTTCTCCCTCGAGATGCCCTCCGAGCAGCTCGCCCTGCGGATCCTCGCCTCCGAGGCGAAGCTCGACTGGCGGCGGCTCTCGCAGGGCCAGCTCTCCACCTACGACTGGCACAAGATCAGCACCCACGGCGACAGGATCAGCCAGGCGAGCATGTGGCTCGACGACAACTTCGTCCTCACGCCGGTGGAGCTCCGCTCGAAGTGCCGCAAGATCAAGCGGGAGAACGGCGGACTCGACCTCGTCGTCGTCGACTACCTCCAGCTCATGCACGCCCCCTCCGACCGGGCGAGCCAGTCGCGCGAGCAGGAGATCGCGACGATCAGCCGGTCGCTGAAGTCCCTCGCGAAGGAGCTCGAGTGCCCGATCCTCGCGCTCTCCCAGCTGAACCGCGGCGTGGAGAAGCGCAAGGGAGAGCCGCCCATGCTCTCCGACCTCCGCGAGTCCGGCGCGATCGAGCAGGACGCGGACGTCGTCCTCTTCCTCCACCGGAACGAGGAGGACACGAAGGACGCCCAGTCGGGCACGGCCGCCTCGGACACCTTCGAGGTCTCCCTCATCGTGGCGAAGCAGCGCCAGGGGCCGACCGGCTCCGTCCCCCTCGTCTTCTTCCGGACGACGACCTTCTTCGCGGAGATGGAGCGGCGGCGCGAGCCGGGTTAGTGCCCATCCAGGTACCGCTCCACCATCCGCTTCGCCCCGCGGACCGCCTCCTCCAGCCCCTGCCCCCGGGCGAGGAGCCCCGCGATGGCGGAGGCGAGCCGGCAGCCGGTGCCACGCGCGGTGCCCGGGCGCCGCCTCCCGGCGAGCCGGGTGACCCGCCTCCCCTCGACGAGGAGGTCCACGGGCGCCCCCTCGCGATGGCCGCCCTTCACGAGCACGGCCCGGCAGGGGAGGCTGCGGGCCGCGCGGATCGCGCCCTCGTCCGAGGCGACCTCCTCGCCGGTGAGCGCGGCGAGCTCCGGCAGGTTCGGGGTGGCGAGCCGCGCCCGCGCGATGAGCGGCTCGAGCGCCCGGGCGGCCGCCCGCCCCGTGACGTCGAGGAGCTGAAGGCCCGAGGAGGCGGCGAGGACCGGGTCCACGACGAGGGGGACCTTCGCGAGGGGCGGCAGGGCGAGCCGCGCGGCGTGGTCGATCAGCCGCGCGGCGAGTTGCTGCTGGCGTGCGCGGCCGTGCTCGGCTGGCATCACCGCCAGGCCGGGATGGATGTCGTCGCGGGCGACCATCGGTCGGAAATCCGCGGCGTTGTCCGTTAC
>JBBIPT010000057.1:0-17774 GCA_037442705.1 Anaeromyxobacter sp. | reverse complement strand
CGCAGTTGAGGCACCGGCTCGTGAAGATGTTCGTGCCGAAGTGGAATCCGGGCTCGAATCTCGGCTCGCCCCGTCCCGGGCGGCGGTGATCGAAGGCGCCCGGCATCGCGGGCAGCGCCGGGGGAGGCGGCGCCGCGGCGCCCGGCGGGAGGGGACGGGATCGCGACCTTCGACCTCTCCCCCGCCGGAGAGGCGGGCTGCGGCGGGGAGGGCGGGATCCGGCTCCTCGCCCGCCGGACGCACGCGGCGGGCGGGCAGATCGTGGGGGCGGGTTGCAGCCTCGACGAGGTCCGCGTGCTCGACGCCGGCCAGGGGGGGGAGTACGGGTTCTCCCGCGACGGCGCGTTCGCGGCCTGGACGGTCCGCGGCCAGGCGGGGAGCGACCTCCGGGTCTCCCCTGCCCGCGGCAAGGCCGGCGCGAGGACGGTGGCGCAGGGCGCGCACGGCTTCGCCTTCGCCCCGGAGGGAGAGCTCCTCGCGTTCGTCGCCGACGTCGCACCCGGGCGGCAGGGGAACCTCCACCTCGCCGAGCCGGGGAAGCCCACCCGGCTCGTCGCGCGAGAGGTCGGCGAGTTCCGCTGGGCGCGCGAGGCCCCGCGCCTCGCGTGGCTCGAGGGGTACGATCCCAGGGTCCGCTCGGGTGCGCTCGGGATCGGCGGGGCGGGCGCCCCCGCCCGGAAGGTGGCCGCGAACGTCTCCGACTTCGACCTCTCCCCGGACGGGCGGCACGTCGCCTTCCTCCAGCACACGACGCTCGGCGGCTACTCCGTGGACCTGGCGCTCGCTCACGCGGACGCGCCGGAGGGGGCGAAGCCGGACGGGATCGCGCGGGGCGTCTTCGGCTTCTCCTTCTCGCCGGACGGCCGGTGGCTCTACTACCGGACGCGGTGCGTGAGGAACGCGGAGGCCTGCGACCTCGAGCGGGTCCCCGCCGCCGGGCCACCGCCGGGCTCGAAGCCCGAGCCGATCGCCCCCGGGGTGAAGAGCTTCGAGTTCGACCCGGGGGACCCGGGCCGGCTCCTCGTCACGTGGCAGCGGATGGACGTCGCCGCCCTCGACGTGGGCGTCTGGGAGGGGGGAAGGCTCGTCACGGTGGACACGGCCGTCCTCCCCGGCTCCGCCCGCTTCCTCGGCCCCGCCTCCCGCCGGATCGCCTACGCCGTCGTCGATCCGAAGCGGCAGGGGATCTGGGTGGCCGACCTGCCGAGGTGACCGCGCGGGCCGGGTGCGCGCGGAAACTCGCGGCGCGGCCCGGGCGGTGGCAACCTCGCCCCGTGGGTGCGGAGATCGACGGCACGGCACTGCCCGCGGAGGCCGCGCGCTTCGTCTCGCACCTCGAGACGGAGCGGAGGGCGTCGGCCCACACCGTGAAGGCCTACCTCGGCGATCTCGCGCGCTGGCTCGCCCACCTCGCGGAGTCCGGCGAGACGATCGCCGCCGCGTCGCCGTCCACCGTCCGGGCGTTCGTCGCGCGCGAGGCGGCCTCCTCGGGGCCGAGGAGCCTCGCCCGCAAGCTCTCCACGCTCCGCACCTTCTACGGCTTCCTCGTCCGGGAGGGGCTCGCGCCCGGGAACCCGGCGCGGGCCGTCCCGGGGCCCCGGCAGCCCGGGCGCCTCCCGGAGGTCCTCCCCGAGGAGGAGGTGGCGGTCCTCGTCGAGGCGCCCTCCGCCTCCGGCGGTCCGCTCGCCCTCCGGGACCGCGCCTTCCTCGAGCTCCTCTACGCGAGCGGCCTGCGGGTCTCGGAGCTCACCGGGCTCGACGTGCCGGACGTGGATCTCGCGCAGGGGCTCGTCCGGGTCACCGGCAAGCGGCGGAAGGAGCGGATCGTCCCGTTCGGCAGGCCGGCGGGGGAGGCGCTCGCGGCCTGGCTCGCGGAGGGCCGGCCGTCCCTCGCGCGCGGGCCGGGGGCCGCCCGCGCGGGAGCGGCGCTCTTCCTCGGCGAGCGGGGGACCCGGCTCTCCCCCCGCTCGATCGGCCGCAGGATCGAGCGGTGGGTCCTCGCGGCCGGGCTCCCCCGTCGGGTCCATCCCCACGTGCTCCGCCACTGCTTCGCGACCCACCTCCTCGGCAACGGCGCCGACCTGCGGGGGATCCAGGACCTGCTCGGTCACGCGTCGCTCTCCACGACGCAGCGCTACACGCACCTCGACTGGAAGCGGCTCGCCGAGGCCTACGACCGGGCCCACCCCCGCGCGAGGCGGTAGGCGCGCCCTTCCACGTTGCCCCCCGGCCGCCGCCGCGCTACCTGTCTCGCATGCCAGGATTCCACGCGACGACGATCCTCTGCGTCCGCAAGGACGGGAAGGTGGCGATGGCGGGGGACGGCCAGGTCACGATGGACAGGACCGTGATGAAGTCGACGGCCCGCAAGGTCCGGCGGCTCGCGGAGGGGGCCGTCCTCGCCGGGTTCGCCGGCGCGACCGCCGACGCCTTCCAGCTCTTCGAGCTCTTCGAGAAGAAGCTGAAGGAGCACGCCCGGTCGCTCCCCCGGGCCTCCGTGGAGCTCGCGAAGCAGTGGCGGACCGATCGGATGCTCCGCCGCCTCGAGGCCCTCCTCGTCGTCGCGGACCGCGAGCACGTCCTCGTGCTCTCCGGCGCGGGCGACGTGATCGAGCCCGATCCGGTCGCGGGGGGCGGGGCGGTGGCGATCGGCTCGGGAGGTCCGTACGCGCTCGCCGCGGCGCGGGCGCTCCTCGCGCACTCGGCCCTCGACGCGCGGGGGATCGCGGAGGAGTCGATGCGGCTCGCCGCGGAGATCTGCATCTACACGAACGCGAACCTCACCGTGGAGGAGCTCCCGTCTTGAAGCCACAGGACATGTCGCCCCGCGAGATCGTCGCGGAGCTCGATCGCCACGTCGTCGGCCAGGCGGAGGCGAAGCGGGCGGTGGCCATCGCGCTCCGGAACCGCTGGCGGCGGCAGAAGGTCTCCCCAGAGCTCCGGGACGAGATCCTCCCGAAGAACATCGTGATGATCGGGCCGACCGGCGTGGGGAAGACGGAGATCGCCCGCCGGCTCGCCCGGCTCGCGGGCGCGCCCTTCGTGAAGGTCGAGGCCTCGAAGTTCACCGAGGTGGGCTACGTGGGCCGGGACGTGGACTCCATGATCCGCGACCTCGTCGAGGCCGCCGTGAAGCTCGTGAAGGAGGAGGAGCTGGAGAAGCTCCCGGGACCGGGCCGGGAGGCGGCGGAGGAGCGGGTCCTCGAGGCCCTCGGCCCAGGCGGCGCGGGGGAGTGGCAGCGGGGAGCGGCCCCCGGGGCCGACGCCGGGGCGAGCGGCAAGGAGAAGGCCCGCGCCCGGCTCCGGGCGGGGACGCTCGACGACGAGGCGGTGGAGGTGGAGGTCTCCGAGAAGTCCGCGCCCTCCGTCCCCTTCCTCGCCCCGGGGATGGAGGACATGGCCCAGGGCTTCCAGGACATGATGCAGTCGATCGGGAACAACCCGATCGTCTCCATGCTCGGCGGAGGGCAGAAGCGGCGGAAGCGGAGGGTGAAGGTCCGGGAGGCTCTGGAGATCCTCGCCCAGGAGGAGGCGGCGAAGCTCGTGGACATGGAGCGGGTCGTCCGCGAGGCGCTCGACCGGGCCCAGAACGCCGGGATCGTCTTCATCGACGAGATCGACAAGATCGCGGGGAGGGAGGCGGCCCAGGGGCCGGACGTCTCCCGCGGCGGGGTCCAGCGCGATCTGCTCCCCATCGTCGAGGGGTCGAACGTGAACACGAAGTACGGCGTCGTGAAGACCGACCACGTCCTCTTCGTCGCGGCCGGCGCCTTCCACGTCGCCAAGGTCTCGGACCTCATCCCCGAGCTCCAGGGGCGCTTCCCCATCCGGGTGGAGCTCGCCGCGCTCGGGCGCGCGGACCTCGTCCGGATCCTGAAGGAGCCGCGGAGCTCCCTCGTCCGCCAGTACACGGCGCTCCTCGCCACGGAGGGCGTGGACGTCCAGTTCGGCGACGACGCGGTGGAGGAGGTCGCCCGCATCGCCGCAGAGGTGAACGAGCGCATGGAGAACATCGGGGCGCGCCGGCTCCACACCGTGATGGAGCGGCTCCTCGACGAGATCTCCTTCGAGGCGGACGGCCTCCGCGGCCAGCGGATCGTGATCGACGCGGCCTACGTGAAGGCCCGCCTCGACGGAGTCGCCCGGGACGAGGACCTCTCCCGGTACATCCTCTAAACGACCGAGCACACCCGAGGCTTCGGGCCTCGGGCTCCAGGCCTCGGGAAATGCATCGCTGCTGCCGCTCCCGAGGTCCGAGGCCCGAGGCCAGGGGCCGCTCACGAGTCGCGAGCGGCCGTCCAGACTCGCCGGCAGCGCGAGCCCGCCCGCGGAGCGGCGTGCTATAAGCGCGCCATGAGCGCGCAAGACCCGATCATCCAGCGTGCGCAGCGGGCCCTCACGCCGAACTACCGGCAGGCCCCGCTCGTCCTCGTCCGCGGGGAGGGGAGCCGCGTCTGTGACGCCGACGGCAGGGAGTACCTCGACTGCATCGCGGGGATCGCCACCGTCGCGCTCGGCCACTGCCACCCCGCCCTCGTCCGCGCGCTCGAGGAGCAGGGGCGGACCCTCTGGCACGTCTCGAACCTCTTCTACAACCCGAAGGCGGTGGAGCTCGCCGAGGCCCTCGCCGCGACGACGGGGTGGGCGAAGCGGGTCTTCCTCTGCAACAGCGGGGCGGAGTCGAACGAGGCGATGCTGAAGCTCGCGCGGAAGTACCACGCCGACCGCGGGCACCCCGAGCGCCACGAGATCGTCGCCTGCGAGGGCTCCTTCCACGGCCGGACCCTCTTCGCCCTGACGGCCACCGGCCAGCCGAAGTACCACCACGGCTTCGAGCCGCTCGTCCCCGGCGTGCGTCACGTCCCGTACGGCGACGCGGCCGCCCTGGAGCGTGCGCTCGGAGACCGCGTGGCGGCCTTCCTCGTCGAGCCGATCCAGGGGGAGGCGGGCGTGATGCCGGCGCCGGACGGCTACCTCGCCCGCGCGCGCGCGCTCACCCGGAAGGCGGGGGCGCTCCTCTGCCTCGACGAGGTGCAGACGGGCATGGGGCGGACGGGACGGATGTGGGCCCACGAGGCGGAGGGCGTCGAGCCCGATCTCATGTCCTCGGCCAAGGCGCTCGCGAACGGCTACCCGATGGGGGCGATGCTCGCCTCGGAGGAGGTGGGCGCCCACCTGACCCCCGGGAGCCACGCGAGCACCTTCGGGGGGAACGCGCTCGGCGCCGCGGTGGCGCTCGCGGCGCTGCGGGAGATCCGGGGCGCCCTGCCGGCCGCGGCGAAGGTCGCCGCGCGGCTCCACGAGCGGCTCGGGAAGCTCGCCACCGCGGGCGGCCGGATCGCGGGCGTCCGCGGGCGGGGGATGCTCGTCGGCGTCGTCCTGCGCGGGGTGGACGCGGGCGAGGTCGTGCGGCTCGCCCGCGAGGGGGGGCTGCTCGTGAACGCGATCGGAGCGGACGTGATCCGGCTCGCCCCGGCCCTCACGCTCGGCGAGGCGGAGGCGGACCTCGCGGTGGAGCGGCTCGCCGCCGCGGTGGCCGCCGCGCCGGCGATGGCCCGATGAACGGCATGGAGCCCACGGAACGGGTGAAGCGGGACTTCCTCCGGGTGACGGACCTCGAGCGGGCCGAGCTCCTCGAGCTCGTCGCCCGGGCCGCGGAGTGGAAGCTCCTCGGGAAGATGGGGCCGCGCCCGCTGGAGCGGATGACGATCGGCCTCATCTTCGAGAAGGCCTCCACGCGCACCCGCGTCTCCTTCGAGGTCGCCGCGCACCGTCTCGGCGGCAGCTCGATCATGCTCTCGCCCCGCGACACCCAGCTCGGCCGGGGCGAGCCGATCCGCGACACCGCCCGGGTCCTCTCCCGCTACGTGGACTGCCTCGTCGTCCGGACCTTCGAGCACTCGAAGATCGAGGAGACCGCGCGGTTCGCTAACGTACCGGTGGTGAACGCCCTCACCGACTCCTCCCACCCCTGCCAGGTGCTCGCGGACCTCCTCACGGTCACGGAGCGGTTCGGGGTGGACGCCCTCTCGAAGGGCGGGCTCTCCGTCGCCTGGATCGGCGACGGGAACAACATGGCGAACAGCTGGCTCGAGGCCTGCGTCCTGCTCGGCTTCGACCTGCGGATCGCCTGCCCCGAGGGGTACGATCCCGATCCCGCGCTGCTCCGGAAGACGGGAGGGCGGGCGAGGGTCGTCCGCTCGCCGGCCGAGGCCGCGGAGGGTGCGCACGTCCTCAACACCGACGTCTGGGCGAGCATGGGGCAGGAGGGGGAGGCGGAGGAGCGCCGGAGGCGGTTCGCGGGGTACATCGTGGACGACGCGCTCGTCGCGCGCGCGCGCCCGAACGCGATCGTCCTCCACTGCCTCCCCGCCCACCGGGGCGAGGAGATCACCGACGCGGTGATGGAGGGGCCGCGGTCGGCGATCTTCGATCAGGCGGAGAACCGGCTCCACGCCCAGAAGGCGCTCCTCGAGCTCCTCCTCGCGCCGCGGTGACGGCGAGCGCGAACCCGCGCCTGCGCCTCCCCCGTCCGCCCGGTGTCCCGGGCTCATGGTAGGGGGGAGGGGAGGCGGCGCGTTGACCCCCCGGAGCACCCGCCGCTAAAGTCGCGTGAAGCGGGCGGCTTCTCGGGGGTCAACGGGCTTGAGCGTGGACAGATACAGCGGCTTCGTCTTCGCCCCCGCCGACCTCGCCGAGGACGTCGATCTCGACGTCGAGCTCCGCAAGGAGATCCTCTTCTCCGAGGCGAACGTGGAGAAGTGGACCCACTGGGAGTCGCTCGGGATTCCCTGGAACGCGGAGCCGGCCGCGGCGCGGGACGCCTACATCGCGAAGGTGAAGGTGTTCCACCCCGACCGCTACCCTGGCAAGCGGCTCGGGAGCTACAAGGCGCGGCTCGGGAAGATCTTCCGCAGGCTCACGGAGGCCCGCGATCTCCTCGTCGATCCCGGGCGCCGGGCCGAGTACGTGCGGGCGACCGCCCCCGCGCAGGAGTTCGCGAAGATGGAGGCCCGCAAGCTCGAGGACGAGCGGCGGTCGCAGGAGCGGAAGGCGAGGATCGCGAGGGGGAACCCGCTCCTCGCGCGGGCGGGGCGCGTGCACGAGCTCGCCCGCCGTGGGAAGGAGGCCTTCGAGGCCGGGAAGTTCGCCGCGGCCGCGAACGACCTCCTCATCGCGGCGGGCATGGATCCCAGGAACGAGGCGCTCGCCACGCTCGCCGCCGACGCGAAGCGGAAGGCCGCGGCGACGCGGGCGAACGAGCTCTTCCAGGCCGGCCTCGAGCTGGAGGTCCAGGAGCGGTGGTCCGGGGCGCTTGAGAGGTACCGGGAGGCCCTCGACGCCGATCCGGCGCACCTCCGGGCCTCCGCGCACGGAGCGAGGGCCGCCATCGAGAGCGGCGACCTCGCCTCCGCGCGGGCGCTCGCGGCCGCGGCAATGAAGTCCAGCCCGCAGGCGGGGCTCGCCCACGAGGCGATGGGGCGCGTCCTCGAGGCGGAGGGGAACGCGAAAGAGGCGAAGCGGGCGCTCGAGCGGGCGCTCGAGCTCGATCCCAGGCTCGAGGGCGCGAAGGAGCGGCTGAGGAAGCTCCGGTGGAGCTTCCTGAGATGAGCGACCTCGATCCCGTCGTCGGCATCGATCTCGGCACCACGAACTCCGTCGTCGCGACGGTCCGGGACGGAGTCCCCCGGGTGATCCCGAACCGGAGCGGGCAGCTCCTCACGCCGTCCATCGTGGCGGTCGCGAAGAACGGCAAGCGGCTCGTGGGCACGCTCGCGAAGCGGCAGGCGATCACGAACGCCGAGAACACCGTCTTCGCGGCGAAGCGGCTCATCGGGCGGCGGTGGGGGTCGAAGGAGGTGGAGGACGCCCGCAAGGTCCTCCCCTACAGGCTCGTCGCCGGGCCCGAGGGGCACGACGTCCGCGTCGAGCTCGCGGGGCGCACCGTCTCGGTCCCGGAGATCTCCGCCCAGGTCCTCGCGGAGCTCAAGGCCGACGCGGAGGCCTGGTTCGGGCGGCCGGTGAGGAAGGCGGTGGTCACCGTCCCCGCCTACTTCAACGACGGCCAGCGCCAGTCCACGAAGGACGCCGGCAGGATCGCCGGCCTCGAGGTGCTCCGGATCATCAACGAGCCGACGAGCGCCGCCCTCGCCTACGGCTTCGGCAAGCAGATGGAGCGGAAGGTCGTCGTCTTCGACCTCGGCGGCGGGACCTTCGACGTCTCGATCCTCGACATCGGGAAGAGCGTGTACGACGTCGTGGCCGTGGGCGGCGACACCTACCTCGGCGGGGAGGACTTCGACCGGCGCGTGATGGACTGGCTCACGTTCGCCTTCGCGAAGGAGAAGGAGGGGATCGACCTCCGCCAGGACCGGATGGCGCTGCAGCGGCTGAAGGACGCCGCCGAGAAGGCGAAGTGCGAGCTCTCCGCGGCGCCGTCGACCTCCATCCACCTCCCGTTCCTCGTGGCGGGCGCGGAGGGCAAGGGGGCGCTCCACCTCGAGAAGCAGCTCACCCGCGAGCACCTCGAGGAGCTCACGAAGGACCTCGTGGACCGCTGCATCTCCGTCGCCGAGCGGACGCTGAAGGACGCCGGCGTGCGGCCGGCCCAGGTGGGCGAGGTGATCCTCGTGGGCGGGATGACCCGGATGCCCCGGGTCCAGAAGGCGGTGAAGGACTTCTTCGGGCGGGAGCCCTGCCGCGGGGTCCACCCGGACGAGGTCGTGGCGCTCGGCGCGGCGATCCAGGCCCACGCGCTCGTCGCGCCCGCCGCGAAGGGGCAGGAGGTCCTCCTCCTCGACGTGACGCCGCAGAACCTCGGCATCATGGTGGTCGGCGGCTACTTCCAGACCGTGATCCCGCGGAACACCACGGTCCCGACGAGCCAGACGCACCTCTTCACCACCGTCCAGGACAACCAGCGGTCGGTCCGCATCGCGGTGATGCAGGGGGAGAGCGAGCGGGCCATCGACAACGAGCTCCTCGGCGAGTTCATCCTCGACGGGATCCGGGAGGCGCGGCGCGGCGAGGTGTCGATCGAGGTCACCTTCGAGATCTCGGCGGACGGGATCGTGGGCGTGTCGGCCCGCGACGTGGACACGGGCCAGGAGCAGTCGATCACGGTCACCGCGACCTCCGGCCTCACCGAGGACGAGCTCAAGCGGATCCTCGACGAGCAGATCGACGAGCTCCTCGAGAAGAAGGCGACCGCCGGCGAGTTCGACGAGCGCCGGGAGAAGGCGGAGGCCGTGCTCCGGGAGATCGAGGCGCTCGTGCCGGCCGTCCACGAGGCGCTGGAGCGGACCCGCTTCGGCAAGGACGCGGTCCAGAAGGCGGAGGGGGTCGTGGCCCGCGTGCGCGCCGCCATCGAGGCCCAGGACGCGGCCGCCCTCGACCGGGAGCAGGAGAACCTGGACAGGACCCTCCAGCTCTTCAAGGGGCTCGCCGCCTCGGCGCGGCAGCCGGCGGGAGGCTAGGCGGTGGCGAGCGTGGCGGACCTCCTCGACAGGGGAATCCGGGCCTACATGGCCGGCCGGATCCGCGACGCGCGCGAGGCGTTCCAGAAGGTCCTGGAGTCGGAGCCCGGGAACGCGAAGGCCCGGGCCTACCTCGTGCACATCCGGGACGCGACGCCGGCCGTGACGCCCTTCCCCGGCTCCCTCTCCGCGGTGGAGGGGAGCCGCGGCGCGCCCGGCGACGGGGAGTCCGGCGGGGAGTTCGCCCCGTCCCCCTGGGACGAGGGCCCGTCGGCCCCCGCCACGATCGAGCTCGAGTCGGCGAGCGGCGGGCTGGATCTCGAGGCGGTGGCGGAGAAGTCGGATCTGCGCCCGCTCGTGCCCGAAGGCACCCGCCCGTCCGCGGGGCAGCCCCAGAGCGACGTGGACGTCTGGCTCGCCGCGGCGAAGGAGCTCTTCGCGCTCGGGGACTTCTCCGGATCCCTCGAGCTCATCGAGAAGATCCTCCAGGTGGACCCGGATCACGGAGAGGCCCGCGACTACCTCCGCCAGAACGAGTCCACCCTCGTCTCGATGTACGAGTCGAAGCTCGGCCGGCTCGCGGCCGTGCCGCGCCTCGCGATCAAGCCGGAGGAGGTCCTCTGGCTGAACCTGGATCACCGGGCGGGGTTCCTCCTCGCCCAGATCGACGGGACCGTGGACTACGAGTCCCTGTTCGCCCTGTCGGGGCTCCCCCGGCTCGACACCGCACGCATCCTCGCGAACCTGATCGCGGACGGCGTGATCACGAGCTGACGCCCAGGCACGGCTGCGCGGATCCCGTGGGGAGCGTCGCCGCGTGCAGGCCGTCGGGTCCCCACGGGGATGGGGCGGCGCTGCCGCGTGCCGGCCATCGGGTCCCCACGGGGATGGGCGACGCTGCCGCGTGCCGGCATCGGGGCTCCGCGACTCCCGGCGCTCCGCGCGCCAGAGCCGAAGATCGGCCGTTCACCCCGAGCCTGTCGAGGGGGGCGGTCCGTTGTCCGAGCATCGGCGCCGCGCAGCGAAGGCGCCGAGGCGAACGGCCAGCGGCCGGCTACGCGTGGGGAACGGCGGCCCGGGCGGCCAGCGGCCGGCCTCGCGAGGGGGAACGGCGGCCCGGGCGGCCAGCGTGGGGCCTCGCCAGGGGAACGTCGGCCTGCCGGGCGGTCAGTTCCGGATGATCGCGGTCCAGACGCCGCGCACGGCGACGCGGCCGTGCTGGTTCGTGGTCGTGCTCGTGACCTCGAGGAAGTCGAGGTTGCCGCGGTCCTGGATGCGGGTGATCTCGCCGGCGGTCACGAGGACGTCGCCGGGGCGGACCGGCTCGAGAAACTCGAGCTCCTGGTCGCCGTGGACGAGCCGGAGGACGTTCACGCCGAGCTCGGGGTCGGAGCAGGCCTTCGCGAACGGCTCCATCCCGAACGTCGCGGCGAAGCTCGGAGGGGCGACGATCCCGCCGTGGGGGCCGGTCTTCGCGGCCGCCTCGTCCCAGGTGAGCGGGTGGGCGCGGTCGGGCGGGGAGGAGAAGACGTGGCCGGGGACGCCGCCGCCCGTCGCGGCGGCGAAGTCGAGGACGTGCTGCAGCCCGACGGTGAAGGTGTACGGCCCGTACCTGCGGCCGAGGTGCTTGCGGTCGATCGCCACGTCGCTCAGACCTCCGGCACGCGGCCCTCTGCGACCGCGCCCTTCAGGACCTCCTCGCCCCGCTGGTTCCTCACCGTGACCTCCAGCCGGACGGTGGAGCCTTCCACGGCGGCGCAGCGCCCCTCGAAGCGCAGGACGTCGCCGACCTGCACCGGCTTCGTGAAGCGCGCCCGGAGCCGGACGAGCCGGGCCGGGTCGCCGAGGTAGGCGGCGCAGGCGTCGGAGAGCCAGGAGTAGGTGCACATCCCCTGGAGGATCACGCCCGAGTAGCCGGCGGCGCGGCCCACGGCCGGGTCGATGTGGATGGGGTTGAAGTCGCCGGACGCGGCCGCGTAGTAGACCGGCCGGTAGGGGTCCACCTCCCGCGTCTGCTCGAAGGTGTCGCCGGCGGTGAAGTCCTGGAGGCGCTTCATTCGTCTCCCAGAGCGAGGGGCCGCACCTTAGCACGAAGGGCGCCGGCGGCGGCGCGACGCGCGGCGTCAACGAGGCGCGGATCCGGGGGAGGGATCGAGCGGATCGTCGGCCTCGGCGCGGAGCTCCTGCTCCTGCCTGCGCCGGAAGGTGGCCTGCACGAAGCCGGTGAGCCGGTCGAGGTAGCTGCCGATGGGGGGGCAGCGGATCCCCGTGCCGTCGAGGAGCTCGATGAGGTGGCGGCAGTTGTAGATGGCGAGGTGGTTCACGTAGTCGATCGCCGGGCGGTGCACGCGGGCGAAGCGCTCGAGGACGGGGAGGCGCAGGACCGCCCGGGCGGCGCGGACGGGCAGCGAGACGGGCGGCAGCCGCTTCCCCGCCCGCTCCGCGATCATCTCGTAGACGCGCCGGGCGGAGAGCGGAGCAGGATCGACGAGGTGTACGGTCCGTCCCGCCGCGCCGGGGTGGCGCGAGACGGTGAGGGCGGCGTCCACGACGAAGTCCACCGGGACGACGTTCAGGGGGGCCGACGCGTCGCCGGGGAGGGGGAGGGGGACCGCGAGCGGGGACGCGACGAGCAGGATGGCGAGGGCGTAGGGCCCCTCGAAGCGGTCGATCTCCCCGGTGCGGGAGTCCCCTACGACGATGGACGGCCGGTAGATCGTGGCGGGGATCTCCTCCTGGGCGCGCCGGACGAGCACCTCCGCCTGGAACTTCGTCTCCTCGTAGGCGTTCCTGAACCGCTGCCCCATCGCGAGCTCGTCCTCGAGGATCACCCCGACCCGGTCGCCGGAGACGTAGGCGCTCGAGAAGTGGTTCATCCGCCGGAGCCGCTTCGCGGCGAGGGCGAGGTCGAGGACGTTGCGCGTCCCCTCCACGTTCACCCGGCGCATCTCCGAGCGCCCGGCGCCGAGGTACGTCCGGGCCGCGAGGTGCCAGACGTCGGTGACCTCCCGGCAGAGCTCCTTGAACTCCGCCCCGGAGAGCCCGAGGTGCATCCGCTCGACGTCGCCCTCGACGACCCCGGCGTGCGAGGCGCCCAGGCGCGCGAGGTCCTCGCGCGCCCTGCGCGCGCTGGCGGCCTGGACGAGCAGGACGATCCGGTCCGGCTTGCCGCGCAGGTCCTCGACGAGCCTGCCGACGAGCCGCCGGCCGATGAAGCCCGGGTAGCCCGTGACGAGGTGGACGCTGGTCCCGGCGGCCATCGGCGCTCAATAGCGCACGGGGGGGGCGTTGGGAAGCCTGCGCCCCGATCCGGCCCGGAGGTCGGCGAGGAGCCGTTCGGCCTTCGGGCCGAGCTCGTCCGGAGCCCCGGCGTTCTCCACCACGAAGTCGGCCCTCCGGGCCTTCTCGTCGACCGGGAGCTGCGCGGCGAGCCGCGCGCCGGCCTCCGCCGCCCCGAGGCCGTCGCGGGCGAGGAGCCGGGCGAGCTGGAGCCCCGGCGGGGCCCAGACCACGACGACGCAGTCCAGCGTGCGGTCGAGCCCGGTCTCGTAGAGGAGGGGGGTGTCGTAGAAGGCGAGGTCGTGGCCGGCCTCCGCGAGCCGGGCCGTCTCCTCGGCCATCGCCCGGCGGACCGCGGGGTGGAGGATCGCCTCGAGCCGGCGCCGCGCCGCCGGATCGGCGAAGACGAGCGCGGCCATCCGACCGCGGTCGAGCGTCCCGTCGGGCGCGAGGACCTCCGGGCCGAAGGCGCGGGCGATCTCCGCGAGCGCGGGCCGCCCCTTCTCGACCGCCGCCCGGGCGAGGGCGTCCGCGTCCACGACCGGCGCGCCCCGGTCCCGCAGCGCCGCGGCGAAGGTGCTCTTGCCGGTCGCGATCCCTCCGGTGAGCCCGACGAGCCGCACGGCTACCGCGGCGCGGCGGCCGGTGCCTCGCCCTCCGGCGCGGCCGACCGGGGCTTCGCCTTCGCCCCCGGCCCGAAGCTCAGGGCCTCCACGTTGCCGTCCTTGCCGAAGTAGACGGTGACGCCCTCCTGCGGGTAGACCCAGACCTTCTGGAAGGTGTCCTCGACGAAGGTGCGCTGCGGGGCCTTCCCGTACGTCCCCTCGATGGACTCCGCGTCGAGCTGGGCGGTGAGGAAGATCGTGATCTCCACCACGACGTTCTGCGCATCGACGTGGAACTGGGCCTGGCGTGTCCCCTCGAGGGCCTGGTCGCCGTAGTAGGCGAGCACGGATCGCCCGGTGCGCTTCGTGCGCGTGGTCGGCTCGCCGAACTTGTCGACGACCTCCTGGACGTTGCTCGTCCCGGGGTTCACGCCCTTCCAGGGCCGGGCCTGCGCCGCGGAGGGCAGGAGGGAGACGGCGAGCAGCAAACCGAGGTATCCGGAGCGCATGCCGCATTATACTCCGGCGTCCGTGAGACTCCTCCCGTTCCTCGCGCTCGCCGCCCTCCTCCTGCCGCCCGCGCCCGTCCGCGCGGGCGACGAGGTGGGACCCGAGTCCTGCAAGGCGTGTCATCCATCGGCCTACGCGGCGTGGGCCGCCTCGGCGCACGCCCGGGGGCGCGCGAGCCTCCCCGAGCGGAGCCGGGACGACCGGCGCTGCCTGTCCTGCCACGCGCCGGACGCGGACGCGGGGATCGCCGGGGTCTCCTGCGAGGCGTGCCACGGGGCGGGGCGGCTCTACTCGGCGCCCTGGGTGATGCGCGATCCGGAGCTGGCGCGCGCGCTCGGGCTCGTGGATCCGGGGGAGCGCACCTGCGCCGGATGCCACACCGAGGCCACGCCGAGCCTCCGGCGCTTCGAGTACGGCAGGAAGCTGCCCCTCGTCCGGCACGGCCGGGAGCCGAAGGGGGCGAGGTGATCCAGCTCGTCTCTGCGGAGTTCGCGCGGACGGCCACGCGGACCGAGGAGTGGCCGCAGGGCCCCGTCCCGGAGCTCGCCTTCGTCGGGCGCTCCAACGTGGGCAAGTCCTCCATGCTGAACGCGCTCACCCGCAGGAAGGGGCTCGCGCGGGTCTCCTCCACGCCCGGGCGGACGAGGGCGCTCCAGTTCTTCGACGTCCACTTCCGGCCGACGCCGGCGGCCCGGCCCCGGCACGTCCGGTTCTGCGACCTGCCGGGGTACGGCTGGGCGAAGGTCTCCCGGGAGGAGCGGGATCGCTGGGCGGCGATGATCGAGGACTACCTCCGCGGCCGGGACGTGCTCCGCGCGGTGGTCCTCATCGTGGACGCGCGCCACGATCCGTCCGAGAGCGACGCGGACGCCCTCGCCTTCCTCCGGGCGGCCGGGCGGGGGGTGGTCGTCGCCGCGACGAAGATCGACAAGCTGGCGAAGACCCGGAGGGCGTCGGCCCTGCGGGCGGTGGAGCAGGGGCTCGGCCTCGGGCGGGGGGAGGCCGTGCCGTTCTCGGCGGTCGAGGGGACCGGCGCCGACGCGCTCTGGGCGAGGGTCGCCTCCCTCACCGCGCCCGCCGCGGAGTGACCGGGCGTGACGGTCGGGCCGGCTCGCGCGACCAGCGGACCTCGAGGATCGTGACCTCGGCGGCCCCCGCCGGCCTGTGCACGGTGACGGTGTCCCCCTCGCGCCGCCCGAGCAGGGAGCGCCCGAGGGGCGCCTCCACGCTGATGAGCCCCCGGGCGACGTCGAACTCGTCGGGGCCGACGAGCCGGTAGGTCCGCGCCTCGCCGTCCTCCTGCTCGACGGTCACCCAGGCGCCGAAGAAGGCTCGCCCGTCGGGATGGGGGCGTGGCTCGACGACCGTGAGGGCGTCCATCCGCTCCGACAGGAAGCGGAGCCGGCGGTCGAGCTCCCGGAGCTTCCGCTTCCCGTAGAGGTACTCCGCGTTCTCGCTCCGGTCGCCGAGGGCGGCCGCCGCCTCCACCTCGGCGACGATCCGGGGCCGCTCGACGGTCCAGATCCGCTCGTGCTCCGCGGCGATCCGGCGGAAGCCCTCGGGGGTGATGTAGCGGGCGCTCGCCGGCATGACCGTTCGACGGCAACGAATGGCCTCGGAGGGCGGCCGTGTCAACCCCGGTCCGCCGGGGCCGGCGGATCCGGAGGGCGCGGGCTTGCGCCGGAGCCTTCCGGGGCCCTACGCTCCGGCGCGGGGTGGCCGGAAGGCTCGATGGCGGAACGCTACATCTACGCGGTCGCGGTCGAGGCCTTCTTCCTGCGAGCGATGAAGGGGCGCATCGACGAGGCCACCCGCGGGAGGATCCGCGAGGCCGGGATCGCGCTCGACGAGCCGCTCGTCTCGGTCTATCCCGCGGAGCTGTTCCACCGGTGTGCCGCGATGGCGTGCGCGGCGGCCTATCCGGACGCCACCGCCGAGGGGGCGCTCCACCGGGCGGGCCGCGACCACATCGACGCCTTCGTGCAGACCTACCCCGGGAAGATGATGGCCGCGCTCGCGCGGCAGATCGATCCGCGGACCATCCTCGACTACACCGCGACCTTCATCCGGCTCGGGAACAACTTCACCGAGACCCGGGCGCGCCCCACCGGCGAGCGCAGCGTCGAGGTCTGGATGAACGACGTCGGCGGGGTGGCCGACTGGTACCGGGGCATCCTGGAGCGCGGGCTCGAGGTGTCGGACGTGAAGGGGGTGGAGGTCGCGGTGGTCCCCGGGACGCCCCCTCCCGGCGCCACCTTCGCCGTGGCCTGGGCGGGGCGCTGAGCCACCGCGGGGGATCCCCTCCCGCCGCCGGATCGGCGCGGAACGCCGGGCTTCGCCGGCCGGCAGGCCGCGCCGCCCGGAAGTGGCGCGCCACGCGCGGCCCGGGATACTCTCGCCGCGCGTGAGGATCAGCGACATCCTGAGGTTCGCGCGCGAGCGCGGCGAGCCGGTCTTCTCCTTCGAGTTCTTCCCCCCGCGGACGGAGGACGGCGAGCGCGCCCTCTTCGCCACGGTGGACGCGCTCCGTCCGCTCGCCCCGGCCTTCGTCTCCGTGACCTACGGCGCGGGCGGGTCGAGCCGGCGCACCACGATGGACCTCATGCGGCGGCTGAAGCGCGAGAGCGAGGTGGAGGCGATGGCGCACGTGACGTGCGCCGGGGCCTCCCGGGACGAGATCGCCGGGGTCCTCGACGAGATCGCCGAGGCGGGGGTGCAGAACGTCCTCGCCCTCCGCGGCGACCCTCCCCGCGGCCAGAACGCCTTCGTTCCCCACCCCGAAGGCTGCCGCTTCGCGAGCGAGCTCGTCGCCTTCATCCGGTCGCAGCCCGGCCGGTGGAGGTTCTGCGTGGGGGCGGCGGCCTACCCCGAGGGGCACGTGGAGACGCGCGACCTCGGGCAGGACCTTCGGCATCTGAAGGCGAAGGTCGACGCAGGGGTGGACTTCCTCGTCACGCAGCTCTTCTTCGACAATCCACGCTACTTCGGGTTCGTGGATCGCGCCCGCGCGGCGGGCATCGGCCTGCCGATCCTCCCCGGGATCATGCCCTTCACGAACGTGGAGCAGGTGGAGCGGTTCACGGCGATGTGCGGGGCGTCCATCCCCCCGCCGCTCCGGGCCGCGATGGAGGTTCGCCGGGAGGACCCGGACTCGGCCCGGGAGCTGGGCGTCGCCTACGCGGGGCTCCAGTGCGCCGACCTCCTCCGCCGCGGGGCGCCCGGGATCCACTTCTACACGCTGAACCGCTCCCCCTCGACCCGCGCGATCCTCGCCGCCCTCCGGGCGAGCGAGCCGTGGCGTGGCTGAATCGACCCCACGGGGATTCGAACATCTGCCCGGGGGTCGCGCAAGCTGGCATCGGCGCACACCTTTTCTACCAACTGCCTGAGCTCCAACGGTCTCCTCGCTCCCGCCCCTCCTCGGCCGTCTACACGACTACTCAACTTTCGACGTTCCGGGGGGAGCAACCGGGGAGCCCCGGCGGACGTGCGTCATCGGACCAAGTGGTCACGGATGGCAGGGCCGTGCGGCGGCGGCCGGACCAGTGACCCAAGTTGGCGATCGGCGTGGTCGCAGGTAGTCTGGTTGGGTGTCGGCTGGCGGAACCAAGACGACGGAGCCTCGGGCCTTTGGCGCGGGTGCTGCCGGCGTGGATCGCAAACAGCGTCTCGTCGAAGCCGTGCGAGCGGTGGCCGCTCGCGAGGGTCGGGTGCCCGGCATCAGCTGATACAGGGGCTTGCTCGGGGATAGCCGGCCAAGGAGCCCGTAGGGCGTAGAAGGCTTCCGGCCGTCCTCGCTTCGCTGCGGGCGGCCGGAAGCGGTCGCGGTTGCCGCTGCGGTTCCGGATGCGGGTGCGGATGCGGAAGCCGCTGCCGCCTGCGGATGCGCCTGCGGCAGCGGCCG
>JBBIPT010000056.1:0-17781 GCA_037442705.1 Anaeromyxobacter sp. | reverse complement strand
GGAGCCGGCTCGGCGGCCGGGGGCGCGGCCTCCGGGGCGGCGGCAGGCGGCGCGGCCGGCGGCGCCGGCGGAGGGGTCTCCTGCGCGAAGGCGGCGAAGGGGACGGCGAGAAGCAGCGCGGCGAGCTTCCGTCTCATTGAGGATCCCTCCTGCCTCGATGACCCGTGTCCACCGGGGAGCGTAGCCGGACTCGGCCGGGGTGTCACCCGACCGGGAGCGGACGTCGGCCGCCAGGCCGTGCCAACTCGTAGACACACCGAGGAGGACCGAATGGAAAGCACGTCGAGGGAGGAGCGGCTCGCCGCTCGCATCGTCGAGGGCGCGGCGGACGCGATCCTGTTCGCCGACCGCGAGGGGAAGGTCAGGCTCTGGAACCCGGGGGCGGAGCGGATCTTCGGCTGGACGGAGGAGGAGGTCCGCGGGCGCTCGCTCGACCTCGTCGTCCCCGAGAAGCAGCGCGCCCGTCACTGGACGGGGTGGGATCGGGTCCTCGAGACCGGCACGACGAGGTACTCCACGGAGACCCTCGCCGTCCCCGCCCTCCGGAAGGACGGCTCCACCCTCTCCGTCGAGTTCACGATCCAGGTCCTCCGCGGCCCGGACGGCGCGATCGAGGGCTTCGCCGCGATCCTCCGCGACGTGACGGAGCGCTTCCGGAGGGAGAAGGAGCTGCGCGCGAGGCTCCGGGAGTTGGAGGGGAAGTAGGGCCACACGCCGCGGCGGAGCGGGGTAAGCTCCGCTGCGTGATCACCGGGGCGCAGCGCCGGAACGCGCGGGCGCGGGCGCGCCTCCAGGCCGCCGTGCGCGAGACGCTCGCGGGCTGGGGTTACCTCGAGGTGGAGACCCCGTGCCTCGTCCCGGCGCCGGGGATGGAGCCGCACATCCGGGCCTTCGAGGCGCCCTTCGTCCCGGAGGCGGGCGGCGCGCCGCGCGCGCTCTACCTCCACACGAGCCCCGAGTACGCGATGAAGCGGCTCCTCGCGGAGGGGTTCGAGCGGATCTTCCAGCTCGTCCGGGTGTTCCGCAACGGCGAGCTCTCCCGGACCCACAACCCGGAGTTCACGATGCTCGAGCTCTACCGGGCGGGCACGGACTACCGGGGGATCATGGAGGACCTCGAGCGGCTCGTCGAGGCGTGCGCGCGCGCCCTGTCGCCGGACGGCGCGCCGCGCGCTTCCCGGGGGGGCGCGGTCCTCGACCTCTCCGCGCCCTTCGAGCGGCTCACCGTGGAGGAGGCCTTCCGCCGCCACGCGGGGATCGAGATCGCCCCCTGCGACGGGGACGCCGCCCGCCTCGCGGAGGCGGCGCGGCGCGCGGGCCACGACCCCGGCCCGCCGGGCGAGAGCTTCGACGACGTCTTCTTCCGCGTGATGCTCGACGCGGTGGAGCCCCGCCTCGGCGTGGGGCGGCCCACCTACCTCGTGGACTGGCCGGCGCCGATGGCGGCGCTCGCGCGCCCCAAGGCGGAGGATCCCCGCTTCGCGGAGCGGTTCGAGCTCTACGCGGGCGGGCTCGAGCTCGCGAACGGCTTCTCCGAGCTCACCGACGCGGCCGAGCAGCGCCGGCGCCTCGTGGAGGAGCAGGAGCTCCGGCGGCGGCTCGGCCGGCCCGTCTACCCGCTCGACGAGCCCTTCCTCGAGGCGGTGGGGAGGATGCCCGAGGCGGGAGGGGTGGCGGTGGGGCTCGACCGGCTCCTCATGCTCCTCACCGGGGCGGAGGCGATCGAGGACGTGCTCCTCTTCCCGGCCTCCGGGTTCCCCGCCGGCTGATCGCGACTGCTCGCGCGGGGCGTCGCCGCGTGCCGGCCTTCGGGGCCCTTCGGGGATGGGGCGACGCTCTTGCGTGCCGGCATCGGGGCTCCGCGACTCCCGGCGCTCCGCGCGCCAGAGCCGATGATCGGCCGTTCGCCCTGAGCCTGTCGAAGGGCCGCAACGCCGTGCGGGCCGTGGGGGAGGCGTCTGCAGAAGACGCGCAGTCGCGCCGGTCGCTGCGGAGCCCCGAAGCCGGCGCGTTGCGTCGCCGTGGGGGTGGGCGGCTCCAAGAACTCCAGAACTTCCTCTCGGACTCCCCACCCGAGCCACAGCGCGAGACGCCTCCGCGCACCATGCGGCCGTTCGCCCTGAGCCTGTCGAAGGGCGTGTTCGTGAGGCGCGCCCGCCGTGATGATCCGCCTCTGCGCACCCCGCGGCCGTTCACCCTGAGCCTGTCGAAGGGGGCGGTCCGTTGTCCGAGCTTCCGCCGCCGCGAAGCGAAGCGAGCGGAACGGCGGAAGCGAGTTCGGACCGACGCGCATCGAGCGGCGCAAGCGAGCGCGCGCGTCACGCCAAAGCCGTGCGCGCCGAGCACACGGCGGAACGGCGGCCCGGGCGGCCAGCGGCCGGCTTCGCAAGGGGAGCAGAGTTCGCCCTTCGACCCTTCGACAGGCTCAGGGTCAGGGCGAACGGCTGCGGGCAATGCGCAGGAGCCCGGCCGGCCAGCGGCCGGTCACGCAAGAGGAGCGTCGGCCCGGGCGGCCAGCGATCGGTCACGCGGAGCGCTGCCCTCAGCGGGGCGCCTGGGGCCCGCGCTCGGGCGGGCGGAGCGGCGCGGCAGGGCGCTGTGGGAGGTCCACGACGAAGGTCGATCCCTCGCCCGGCCTCGACTCCACGCGGATCGTCCCGCCGTGGGCCTCGACGAGCCGCTTCGCGATGTAGAGGCCGAGCCCGAGCCCGCCGTAGTTCCGCGAGGAGACGGCCCGCTCGAACCGCTCGAAGATCTGGACCTGATCGGCCGGGTCGATCCCGATGCCGCGGTCCCGGACGGCGAGCCTCGCCCCGCCGTCCCGCGGGCCGAACTCGACGTCCACGGGCTTGCCCGCCCCGTACTTCACGGCGTTCGAGAGGAGGTTCGTCACGACCTGCGAGACGCGGAGCCGGTCCCACAGCCCGCCCGCGGGTGTGCCCTGGATCCGGATCTCGGAGCCGGCCTGGCTCGCCTCGTCCTCGAGGTGCGCGGCCGCCTCGGCGACCGCCGCGCCGAGATCCACCTGCTCGAGGTCGAGGTCGAGCCGGCCCATCTGGATCCGGGAGACGTCGAGGAGGGCCGCGACGAGCTTCTCGAGCCGCTGCCCCTGGCGCTCCGCGGTGGCGAGCACGCGCTCGACGTACTGCGGCGGGAGGCGCTCGATCGCCTCGCGGGTGGAGACGCGCCGCATGTTCTCGAGGGCGAGCCGGAGCGCGGTGAGCGGCGTGCGGAGCTCGTGGGAGGCGATGGAGAGGAACTCGTCCCGGGCGGCGACGGCCGCCTGCGCCTCGCCGTAGAGGCGCGCGTTCTCGATCGCCTGGGCGGCGCGGTGGGCGAGGTCCTCGAGGAGGGCCTCGTCGTCGCGGGTGTAGGTCGCCCCCCTCGCGTCGCGCATGAGGGTGATGTGGCCGAAGACCTGCCGCCGCTGCTTCAGGGGGGCAATCATGAGGCTCGTCACGCCCTCGAGGTAGGGCCAGTACTCCTGCTTCATCTCGAGGTGGACGGTCTCGACGGTGAGGTGCGGGATCCGGAGGGTCTCCCCGCTCGCGAGCACCTTCGCCGTGAGCCCCTCCGTCGTGCGCTGAGGGGCGGCGGCGAGCATCCGCCGGCGGAGCGCCTCGCGCTCCGGCTCGGGGTGGTAGACGGCGACCGGGAGGAGCCACTCGCCGTCTGGGGAGACGACGCGGATGAGCGCCCCGTCCCCGATGAGCTCGGTGAGCCGCCGGGCGACCGTGTCGAGGGTGGTCTTGTAGTCGAGCCCCGAGGCGAAGACGCGGGAGGCCTCCGCGAGCGCCTCGAGGCGGCGGGCCTGCCGCCGGAGCGCGTCCTCCGCGCGCGTCCGGTCGGTGATGTCGAGGCCGGTGCCGACGACGGTGCGGACCTCGCCCGCATCGTCGAGGAGCACCGAGTTGGACCAGGCGATGAGCCGGAGCTCGCCGGACCTCGTCACCCAGTGGTTCTCGTACTGGCTCGGGTACTCCTTCGCCGCGAGCCGGGTGAAGACCTCCCGGACCCCGTCGCCCTCGCCGGGGACGAGGAGGTCCCAGACCGGCCGGCCGATCATCTCCTCCCGCGGGTAGCCGGTCGCCTGCTCGCAGGCCCGGTTCCAGCGGAGGATCCGCCCCTCGCGGTCGAGCGCGACGACGAGCGCGCCCACGGTGTCGATGACCACCTGGGCGAGATCGCGGTCGTCCACGGGCATGCGGCTCCCTAGTACTCGAACCCGCTCCCCCCGATGAACTCGCGGAGGATGGAGGTGGGCGGGACGTGGTCGGGGTAGATCGCGACGAAGCGGTCCACGAGGTGGCGGAGGCGGAGGGCGGTGGCGTAGGCCGGGTGGCTCGGGGGGACCTCGAGGAGGTAGCGCTCCGCGAAGACCTTGAGCACGGCCGGCTCGTACACGAGCGCGGCGTCGAAGACGGCGTCCGCCTCCGCCTGGAAGGGGAAGATGTGGTGGCGCTCGCCCTCCTGGACCGACGGCCACCGCTGGATGTTCTCCGCGGCGGAGTAGCCCCGCCGGTGCCGGTCCCGCACGATCCGGCGGAGGAGGCGGAGGTCCGTCGCCGAGACGCGGGTGAGCCGGTCGAAGGAGAGCGTCGTCGCGGGGTGGATGAAGATCCGGTAGAGCTCCCCCTCGCGAGGCGCCGTCCCGAGCAGGCCCGGGTTCAGGCCGTGGATCCCCTCGAGCATGAGGGCGTCGCCGGGGCGAAGCCGGATCACCGGTCCGCCGCCGGGGTGGCTCTTCCCCGTGAGGAAGTCGTACCGCGCCGCGCGGACCTCCTCTCCGGCGAGGAGCCTCCGGACGTGATCCTGGAGGAGGGGCAGGTCGAGCGCCTCGAGCGCCTCGAAGTCCCATTCCCCGTCGGGGCCCTTCGGGGTCTTCACGCGGTCCACGTAGTAGTCGTCGAGCGAGAGCCCCACCGGGTTCACGCCGTCGATCTGGAGCTGGACGGTGAGCCGCTTGATGAAGGTCGTCTTCCCCGAGGAGGACGGGCCCGCGATGGAGATGATCCGGATCCGGTCGCGCGCGGCGGCGATCGCGTCCGCGATCTGGCCGATCCGCTTCTCGTGGAAGCCCTCGGCGACCCGGATGAGCTGCGAGACCTGTCCGGAGATGCAGAGGTCGTTGAAGGCGCCGACGCTCTCCACCCCCATCGCCTCGAGCCACCCGCGGTGCGCGCGGGGCATCTCGCCCTGGCGGGGCCGCCGCCCGGCCGGCGCGCCGTCCCCGCCGTTCCGCGGGTCCACGTCGCCGAGCTCGAGCGAGAGCCCCTCCTCTCCCGGCGAGAGGCGGAAGCCGCGGATCCGGCCCGTGGAGGGGAGGAGCGGCCCCATGGAGAGCGCGTAGACCTCGCCGCAGGAGACGAGGCGCACCGTGGCCTGCCGCCGGATCCGGAGGAGCCGCTCCGCGTCGTCCCACCCTCGATCGCGGAAGAGGGAGGCCGCCTCGTCCGTGGCCCAGAACTCGAGCCGGAAGGGGGTGTCCTCCGCGGCGAGCCCCTCCATCGCCTCGCGGAGCCGCTCCGCGAGCCGCCGGGGGTCGCCCGCGCCCGCCACGTCCACGACCTGCCGCGCGCCGCGGGAGGGGCCCATCCGGACGCGGAGGCGGGGATCGATCCGGTGGGCCGCCTCGAGGAGGAGGAGGCCGACGGAGTGCGCGTAGATGCGCCGCCCCTCCCAGTGGCGGACCGTGAGCGGATCGACGCTCGCCTCGCCGAAGACGGGGGTCGAGAGGGAGACGGGCTTCTGGCCGAGGAGCCCCGCCACGACGAGGGCGCCGCCCACCTCCGCCGGGAGGAGCTCCTGGAGCCGGGTGCCGGTCCGGACGCGGCGCGTCTCGCCGAGGACTCGCACCGGGACCTCGGCCGCGCGCGGGAGCGAGCGGCCGCGGAGGAGGAGCCCCATCTCCCCGGTGAGCCGGGAGAGCTCCTCGCCGAGCGCGGCCGCGAAGGCGGAGGCGACCCGCGCCGCGATCGCCGGCTCGTCCCGCTCGATCCCGGCCCAGACGGCGGCCGTGACGCGTGCCGCCGTGACCGGGGTCTGGGCGGTCACCGTCTCGCCCCGGTGGCGTCCGCCGAGCACGGAGAGCTCGCCGAAGTGATCGCCCGGGCCGAGCCGGAGGTGCGCGAGCCCCGGGATGCGCAGCGCCGCCTCGCCGGAGGAGACGAGGTAGAGCGCCTCGCCCGCGTCCGCCTCGGCGTGGACGTCGGCGCCGGCCGGGAAGCGGACCGGCTCCGTCCGCGCGAGGAACCGCTCGCGCTCGCGCGCGTCGAGCCGGGCGAGGAGGGGGCTCCTCGCGAGGGCGGCGAGCGGTCCGTCGCCGAGGTCCTTGGGGCTCGTGGCCATGGGACCCGCCCCGTGGCGGAGGCCCGATGCTAGCGCGAGGAGGGCGGCGAGGGACAGGGGGCGCCGGGCCCGGAGGCGCGGATCACGTCACCCGCAGGAAGAGCGCCTCGAGGTAGGAGGTCTCCGGGACCCCGAGGAGGACCGGGTGGTCGCGGCCGGCACCCCGCCGCTCGAGGAGCTGGAGGCGGCGGCCGGCGTCGTTCGCCGCGTCGAGGACGATCTCCTCGAGCATCTGGGCGGAGAGGTGGTAGCTGCAGGAGGCGGTGACGAGGATCCCGCCCTCCCGGAGGATCTGGATCGCCCGGAGGTTCACCTCCTTGTAGCCGCGCCGCGCGGCCGGGAGGGAGTCCTTGCTCTTCGCGAAGGCGGGCGGGTCGAGGACGACGAGGTCGAAGGCCGGCTCCTCCTCCGACCGGTCCCGCAGCCAGTCGAAGGCGTTCGCCTCGACGACCTCGAGGTTCTCCGCCCGGTTCAGCGCCGCGTTCTCGCGCAGGAGCGCCGCCGCGCCGGGCTGCATCTCCACCGCGGTGACCCGCTCCGCCCGCCGGGCGAGCTGGAGGGCGAAGCCGCCCGCGTAGGAGAAGCAGTCGGCGCAGCGCCCGCGGGCGTACTCCGCCGCGCGGAGGTGGTTCTCGCGCTGGTCGAGGAAGGCCCCGGTCTTCTGTCCGGCGAGGAGGTCGATCCGCATCCGGACGTCCCCCTCCCGGTACTCGATCGGGCCGGGCTCCGGGCCGCGCAGGACCCCCTTCGTCTGCGGGAGCCCCTCGAGCTCGCGGACCCGGACGTCGTTCCGCTCCACGATCGTCCGGAGGCCGAGGGCGGCGGAGAGCTGGTCCGCGAGGAGGGCCTTCCGCCGCTCCGTCGCCGGGACGAGGGTCTGGATCACGGCGGCGTCGCCGTACCGGTCCACGACGAGCCCGGGGAGGAGGTCGGCCTCGCCGTGGACGAGCCGGACGAACCGCTCGCCGCCGAAGGTCCGCTCCCGCGCCTCGATGGCCGAGGCGAGGCGCCGGGCGAAGAAGGGCTCGTCCACCGGCTCCTCGTCCCGAGTGACGACGCGGAGGGAGATCTTGGAGCGGGAGGACCAGAAGGCCTTCGCGAGGAAGCGGCCGCGGCCGTCCGCGACGAGGACGACGTCTCCCGGCTCGACGCCGGCGGGCACGCGCTCCACGTCGGCCCGGTAGATCCAGAGGTGGCCGTGGGCGAGGCGTTCCGCGCCGCGGCGGCTGACGGTGACCCTGGGCTCGTTCAAAGCTCCACCGCCTCCCGGAAGGCGGGGCGGCCCTCCTCCTCGACGAGCCGGCAGGCGGCCATCCCGGGGTCGTGCCCGAAGACGAGGACGGCGTCGTCCTCGAGCGCCTCGGCGAGGAGGACCTTCTTCTCCTCGATCGTGGTGAGGGGGAGGACGTCGTAGGCCATCCCCCATGCCGGCCGGAGGTGGACGTGGGTCGGGATGAGGTCTCCGCAGAAGGTGAGGTGGGTGCCGTCCCCCCGGAACCGGGCGAGCTGCTGGCCGGGCGTGTGCCCCTCGGAGACGACGAACTCGAAGTCGGGGAAGAGCCGGGCCTCCCCCTCCACGAGGTGGAGGAGGTTCGACTGCCGGAGGAGCTCGAAGTCCTCCGCGAGGAAGCTCGCCGCCTCCCGCTCCGACGGCTCGTGCGCGTGCTGCCAGTGGCGGCGCTGCACGTGGTGGGTCGCGCGCGGGAAGGTGAGCTCGAGCGCGCCTCCCGCCCCCCGCCGGCTCGTCCCGCCCGCGTGGTCGAAGTGGAGGTGAGTGAGGACGACGTCGGTCACGTCCTCCCGCGCGAGGCCGAGCCGGGCGAGCCCCGCCTCGATCCCCCCGCCGCTCCGGTCGATCGCGTAGATGTCCGCCCGCTTCGCGTCCCACTTCCCGCCGAGGCCGTCGTCCACCACGACGACGCGCGAGGCGCCGCGGTCCCTCGCCACGAGGCAGCGGGCGGCGAGCCGGATCCGGTTCCGGGCGTCGGGCGGGGCGCGCTTCTCCCAGAGCGCCCGGGGGACGACGCCGAACATGGCCCCTCCGTCCAGGGCGAAGGCCCCGTCCACGACGCTCGCGATCTCCCAGCGGCCGACCTTCACTCGACGCCCTCCGTCCGGTCCCGATTCTAAGCGGCAACTCCCGATTCGTGTTCGCCCGTCTCCGGGAGGCTATCTCGCCCGGAGGTACTGCCGGGGCCAGGAGCCCTCGTGCCCGAGCGCGCGGGCGGCGCGCAGCGCGAAGTGGGGATCCCGGAGCAGCTCCCGCCCGAGGAGGACGAGGTCCGCCTGCCCCGAGCGGACCACGTGCTCCGCCTGCTCGGGGGTCGTGATCATCCCGACGGCGCCCGTCGGGATCCTCGCCTCGCGGCGTACCCGCTCCGCGAAGGCGGCCTGGTAACCCGGGCCGAAGGGGACCTTCGCGGTGGGGACGAGCCCGCCCGACGAGACGTCCACGAGGTCCACGCCGAGGGGCCCGAGCGCGCGGGCGAGCTCCACGGTCTCCTCCGGGCTCCAGCCTCCGGGCACCCAGTCGGTCGCCGAGACGCGGAGGAGGAGCGGGAGCCGCTCCGGCCACTCCCGCCTTACCGCGGCGACGACCTCGCGGGCGAGCCGGGTGCGGTTCTCGAAGGAACCGCCCCAGGCGTCCCTCCGCTGGTTCGAGAGGGGGGAGAGGAACTGGTGGAGGAGGTAGCCGTGGGCGGCGTGGACCTCGAGGGCCCGGAAGCCGGCCGCGAGGGCGCGGCGCGCCGCGGCGGCGAAGGCCTGGACGACCGCGGCGATCCCGGCCTCGTCGAGCGGCTCCGGCGTGGGGTGCCCGTCGCCGAAGGGGAGGGCGCTCGGGGCGACCGGCGTCCAGCCCCCGTCGGCCACCGGGACGTACGCGCCGCCCTCCCAGGGCGGCCGGACGCCGGCCTTCCTCCCGGCGTGGGCGAGCTGGAGGGCGGAGACCGCCCCCTGCCCATCGAGGAACCGGACGATCCGGGCGAGCGGCTCCACCTGGCCGTCCTCCCAGAGCCCGAGGTCGGCGGCGGAGATCCGGCCGCGCGCCTCGACCCCGGTCGCCTCGAAGACGACGAGCCCCGCCCCTCCCTGGGCGAACGCGCCGAGGTGGACGAGGTGCCAGTCGTTCGCGCGCCCCTCGACGGCCGAGTACTGGCACATCGGGGAGACGGCGATCCGGTTGCGGAGGGTGACGGAGCGGAGGGAGAGGGGGTCGAGGAGCATCGGCGGATTCGACTCGACCTCCGCGCCGCTGGCAAGCCCCGGCTCGGCCGACGCGGACGGCTCCGCCCCTCAGCGCCCCTCGAGCGCCCGCGCCGCGGCCCGGACGAGCGGGCCCGCCGAGACGGGCTCCCCCGTCGCGTGGCGCATCCAGACGTCGGGCGTCACCGACCCGAAGGACGTCATCCGCTCCACCTCCTCGCCGAGGGTCTTCCCCGCGGGCAGCCGGTCGAGGTGCTCCTCGATCTGCGCCTCGATGAGGTGGCCGATCGGGTAGTTCGGCAGGTAGAGGTTGTTGTTCACCATGTGCGAGTAGATCGCGAGGATCGGCGTGTCCCGGACGCCGACGATCGGCGCCCACCACCGGTTCCAGACCTCCTTCGCGATCCGGATCGTGGCCTCGCGGAGCTCCGCCGGCGTCGCGGACGGGTGGTCGTACATCCAGTGCCAGACCCCGAGGTCCACGAGCGAGACGGCCGCGATCTCCGCCGTCGCCCAGAGGGAGCCGAGGGCGCGCAGCGGCTTCGCTCCCGCGTCGCCCTCGGGGAGGCCGAGGAGCGGGAGATCGCGGGACTGGAAGACGAACGCGATCGCCTCGGTGAACGCGGTGTTCGGGACGCCCTGGAGGAGCGTGTGGTCCACGGAGTAGAGCCCGAAGACCTGCTCCACGTTGTGCCCCATCTCGTGGACGGCGATGTTGAAGCCCTTGTAGTCCATCCCGCCGGCGCCGATCCGGGTGCGCAGCCGGGGGTGGTCCCCGCGGCGGGCGGCGGGCATCGCATGGCCCGAGCCGCGGGCAGGGTCGACCTCGATCCGCTCGGCGAGCCAGCGGGCCTTCTCCGCGGAGAAGCCGAGGCCACGGAGGAGCTCCGGCATCGCCGCGCGGTAGGCCTCGGCCGTGGGGAAGCGCGCGCGGGTGATCGCGTCGAGCTCGGCCTCCGCCGGGCCGCCGCTCGCCTTGAACCCCGCGTACCAGATGTCGAAGGGCTCGAGGGGGCGGCCGAGCCGCTTCTCGACGACCTTCCCGACCGCCCGGAGCTCCGGGGAGCCGAGGACCTCCTCGAGCATCGCGACGGCCTTCGCCTCGGGGATCTCGCGATCGAGGTCGAAGCCGCGCGCGATGTGGGTCGGCGCGGAAGGGGAGTAGGGGTCCGCCGCCTTCACCGCACGGAAGTTCGCGAGGATCGTCGCGTAGCGGGTGTCCGGCTCCCGGGCGCTGCCCGCCTTCGCCGGGCCCTTCGGGGCGCCGTCCTCGACCGTCTCCGGCGGCGCCGGCCGGACCTCGTTCGTCCAGGGGTTCCAGTCGAGCCGGGGGTCGTTCACGACCGAAGCCGGGATGGTCTGGGTCACGATCCGCTCCATCGCCTTCGCGATGGCGCGCTGCCGGGCGAGGCCGTCCTTGGCGGCGTACTGGGCCTTCAGCTCGTCGCGCAGGTTCCAGTGGGAGAGGAGCCGCTTCCCCTTCGGGAAGAGCCGCTTGCCCTTCTCGGAGAGGAGGTGGTGGACCCAGAGGTTGTAGTCCGCGATGTAGAGGTCGGCGGCGGCGCTCGCCCGGGCGATCCCCTGGTTCACCTCGGCCGGTACGCGGCGGGCGAACCGGTTCGCGAGCCGGACCTCGGCCCACTCGCGCCGGGACCAGGTCTCGCCCTTCGCGAGCCGCTCGTCGAGCGTCGTGAGCGGGAAGTTGAGGAGGGCGACGAAGGCGATCTTCCCGTCGAAGAGGTCGTCGGTGACGTGGGCGAAGGCGTCGTGGGCGGCGAGGAGGCCGTCCACCGGGCGCATGGGGCCGAGGTCGAGCTGGGCCCAGCGGGCGAGGTCGCGGTTCACCTCCAGGGCGTGACCGTCGAGCACCTCGAAGGATGCCTCGAGCCGCTCGAACGTCGCGTCGAGGTCCGGGCCGCGGGGGAGGAAGTGCTCCGCGCAGAAGGCCTCGAAGGCCTTCGCGTCGCCGTCGGACGCCCGCCAGAAGGCGGCCGCCTGGGCGACGCCGCGCTCGACGCGGGGGCGCTCGGTGTCGCCGTGCCGCTTCACGAGGGCGTCCACGGCGCGGCGGGTGGAGGCGCGGAGCTCCTTCGGTGGCACGGGGAGGGCGAGGGTGAGCGCGGAGGCGAGGAGGGCGGTGGGAACGAGCATGGGGCGGGACTTTACTTCCGAACCCTCTCCGGTGCATGAGGACTCGAACGGCTCGCGCGGGGCATCTCGCCCCGCGGTCCAGCAAGGAGCACCCCACGGATGAGCGCTGAGCGCGGCGTACGGATCATGGCGGGAACCTTCGTCCTCCTCTCCCTCGGGCTCGGGGTCGAGGGGAGCCCGATCTTCGCGAGCCCGAACTGGCTCTGGTTCACCGCCTTCGTCGGGGCGAACCTCCTCCAGAGCGGCTTCACCGGCTTCTGCCCCGCGGAGATCGTGATGCGGAAGCTCGGGCTCGGCGCGAAGGGGCGGGTGGAGCCGGCGGCGTAGGGCTCCCCGGGCTGTCCCCGCCTCGACGGAAGGACGATACTTCCCGGCGTGGCGGAGCCGACCCGGGGCGCGCGATCGAGGCGGCGCAACGCCGCCCTGCTCTCCGCGGCGGCCTTCCTCGCCGCGGCCGGGCTCGGCCACGCGCTGATCCGCCAGGACGACCAGCTCCACGCGGCGGTGCAGCGGGAGGCGGCGTCCCAGGCGGCGGCCGGCGCGGCGTTCGCGCTCGAGCGGCAGCTCTCCCGGTCCCTGTCCGCCGCGTACGCGCTCGCCGCCGTGGTCCGGCAGCACGGCGGGATCGAGCGCTTCGATGCGCTCGCGGAGGAGATGCTCGGGCTCTACGGAGGGATCTCGAGCCTCCAGCTCGCGCCGGGAGGCATCGCGCGGGGACGGACTGGCGGGCGGTACGTCTCCCGGGGAGTGGCCTGGGCCTGCCGTCGCGCGACGTCCGGGCGGAGGGACCCGCGGCGACCGCTGGCTCCGGGTCGCGCTCGATCCGGTCCGGGGTAGGGGTCACCACGAACGGACGGGAAGGAATCCGTTCGCCCTGAGCCTGTCGAAGGGCGAACGTCGCGGCTCGATGCGAGTGATCACGGCCATCAGTCAGCACCACGGCACCCTCCCGCCGCGGTACGATCCCCCGCCTGCCCACCCCGACCCGCGACGTCCGGCTCCTCTTCGTCACGCGCGCCGCGCGGATGTTCGCCTACGGGCTCGCCTCGGTCGTCCTCGTCCTCCACCTCTCCGCCTCCGGCTTCGGCGAGGCGCGGATCGGCCTCCTCCTCACCCTCACCCTCCTCGGCGACACGGCGCTCTCCCTCGTCCTCACGACCCGGGCGGACCGGTTCGGCCGCCGCCGGATGCTCGTGGCGAGCGCGGCGCTCATGGTCGTCGCGGGGGCGGCCTTCGCCACGACGGGCTCGTTCCTCCTCCTCGTCCTCGCCGCGACCGTCGGCGTCGTGAGCCCTTCGGGTAACGAGGTGGGGCCGTTCCTCCCGATCGAGCAGGCGGCCCTCTCCCAGGAGCTCGCCCCGGAGCGGCGGACGGGCGCCTTCGCCTGGTACCAGCTCACCGGCGCCCTCGCGACCGCCGTGGGCGCCCTCGCCGGCGGGGCGATCGCCGAGGGGCTGCAGCGCGCGGGGACGGGTGCGCTCGCGAGCTACCGGCTCGTCTTCGCCGCCTACGCCGCGACCGGCGTCGCGCTCGCGTTCGCCTCCTCCCGGCTCTCTCCGGCGGTCGAGGCGCCGGCCCCCACGAGGACCGCCCGTGCGACCCTCGGCCTCCACCGGTCGAGGGGCGTCGTCGCGAGGCTCTCCGCCCTCTTCGCGGTGGACGCCTTCGCGGGCGGCTTCGTCGTGCAGAGCTTCGTCGCCTGGTGGTTCCACGAGAAGTTCGGGGCGGGCCCGGCGCTCCTCGGCGCGATCTTCTTCGGGGCGAACGTCGTCGCCGGGATCTCCGCGCTCTCCGCGGCCGCCATCGCGCGCCGGGTCGGGCTCGTGAACACGATGGTGTTCACCCACCTGCCGTCGAACGTGCTCCTCGTCCTCGTGCCGCTCATGCCGACCCTGCCGCTCGCGATCGGGGTCCTGATCCTCCGGTTCTCGATCTCCCAGATGGACGTCCCGACCCGCCAGTCCTACACGGTGGCGGTCGTGGACCCGGACGAGCGGTCGTCGGCGGCGGGGGTCACGGGGATCGCGCGGACGGTGGGGGCGGCGCTCGCCCCGCTCGCCGCGGGGCCGCTCTACGCGAGCGCGGCGCTCGCGAGCGTCCCCTTCTTCGTCGCGGGCGGGCTCAAGATCGTCTACGACCTCGCGCTCTGGCGGAGCTTCCGGCGGCTCCGGCCGCCGGAGGAGGGGTAGTGCTCTCGTCTCCCGTTCGCCCTTCGACAAGCTCAGGGCGAACGGAACGGATGGCGCAGGTCACACCGCCCTCGCCGCCGCGAACCCCCGCTCGAGATCCGCGAGGAGGTCCTCCACGCTCTCGATCCCCGCGGACACGCGGACGAGCCCGTCCGCGATCCCGAGCTTCTCCCGCGTCTCCCTCGGCACCGAGGCGTGGGTCATGATCGCCGGGTGCTCGATGAGGCTCTCGACCCCGCCGAGCGACTCCGCGCAGGCGAAGATCCGGACGGCCCGGAGGAACGCGGTCGCCGCGGGGAGGCCGCCCCGCAGCACGAAAGAGAGCATCCCGCCGAAGCCGCTCATCTGGCGCTTCGCGAGGTCGTGCTGCGGGTGCGAGGCGAGCCCGGGGTAGGCGACCCGCTCGACCTGCGGGTGGCCCTCGAGGAACCGCGCGATCGCCATCGCGTTCTCGGCGTGCCGGGCCATCCGGACGTGGAGGGTCTTCAGCCCCCGGAGCACGAGGAAGGAGTCCATCGGGGAGGGGACCCCGCCCACCGCGTTCTGGAGGAAGGCGAGCCGCTCGTGGAGCGCGCCGTCGGAGGTGAGCACCGCGCCGCCGACCACGTCGGAGTGGCCGTTCAGGTACTTCGTGGTCGAGTGGACGACGACGTCGATCCCGTGCTCGAGCGGCCGCTGGAACCAGGGGGTCGCGAAGGTGTTGTCCACGACGGTCCGGGCGCCGCGGGCCTGCGCGACCTTCGCCACCGCGGCGAGATCCACGAGCTTCAGCATGGGGTTGGTCGGCGTCTCGATCCAGACGAGCTTCGTCTCCCTCCGCATCGCCCGCTCCACGTTCGCGGGGTCGCTCATGTCCACGGCGTCGAAGGAGAGGCCGAGCCGGCGGAAGACCTCGTCGAAGATCCGGAAGGTCCCGCCGTAGACGTCGTCGGAGTAGACGACGTGGTCGCCCGCGTCGAGGAGGTGGAGCACCGCGTCCGTCGCGGCGAGCCCGGAGGCGAAGGCGAGCCCGTGGCGCGCCCCCTCGAGCGCCGCGAGGCAGTCCTGGAGCGCGTGGCGGGTCGGGTTCTGCGTCCGGGAGTACTCGTAGCCCTTGTGGACGCCGGGCCCGTCCTGGACGTAGGTCGAGGTGAGGTAGACCGGCGTCATGATCGCGCCGGTGGTGGGGTCCGGGGACTGGCCCGCGTGGATCGCGAGCGTCTCGAACCGCGTCTTCCCTTCGGCCATCCGCGCCTCCCTTACCCGAGCCGCTCCCCGAGGAACTCGATGAGGTCGATCTTCGTGACGATGCCAGTCACCTTGTCGCCCTCCTTCACCACGGCGACGTTGTCGTCGGAGAAGATCTCGCGGAGCCGGCCGACGGGGGTGTCGGGGCCGACCAGGCCCTGGAGGGGCTGGACGAGCGGGTCCACGACCTCGGAGAGCCGGTGCTTCCCCTCGATGAGGAACTCGAGGAGGTCGTACTCGTGGATCATCCCCACGGCGCGCCCCGCCTCGTCCACGATCGGCATCTGCGAGATGTCGTGCTCCTTCATCTTCTTCACGACGGCCTCGACCTTGTCGGTCCGGCGCGCGGTGACGACCTCGCCGCGGCGGCGGCCGAGGACGTCCTTCACCGTGGCGGCGGAGGCGGGCTCGGAGCCGTTCACCGGGAAGCCGTTGTCCCGCATCCACTCGTCGGAGAAGAACTTGGAGACGTAGGAGCGGCCGCCGTCCGGGAGGGGGACGACGATCGTCTTCCCCTCGCCGAGCTCGCGCGCGACCTGGGCGGCCACGTGGACCGCGGCGCCCGACGAGCCGCCGGCGAAGATCCCCTCCTCCCGGGCGAGCCGGCGCGCCATCGCGAATGCCTGGGCGTCGTTCACCTGTCGCACGTCGTCGAGGACGGAGAGGTCCATCGCCCCGCACATCATGTCCTCGCCGATCCCCTCCACCTTGTAGACGGAGGGCTGCGAGAGCTTCCCGGTCTTGAACATGGAGAAGTAGACCGAGCCGACGGGGTCCACGCCCACGTTCACGAGCTTCGGGTTCCTCTGCTTCAGGAACTTCCCCGCTCCGCTCATCGTCCCACCCGTCCCGATCCCGGCGACGAAGGCGTCGATCTTCCCGTCCGTCTGCTCCCAGATCTCGGGGCCGGTGGAGAGCCGGTGCGCCTCCACGTTGTCGGCGGAGTGGTACTGGTTCAGGTAGAAGCTGTTCGGCGTCTCGGCGGCGATCCGCTTCGCCACGGAGTAGTAGCTCTCGGGGGAGTCGGCCGGGACGTTCGTCGGGGTCACGACGACCTGCGCCCCGAAGGCCTTCAGGGCGTCCTGCTTCTCCTTCGACATCTTGTCCGGCATCGTGAAGACGCAGCGGTAGCCGCGGACCGCCGCGAACATCGCGACCGCGACGCCGGTGTTCCCGCTCGTGTTCTCGACGATGGTGGAGCCCCGCCGGAGGACGCCCGCCTTCTCCGCCCTCTCGAGGACGTGGAGCGCCATCCGGTCCTTGATGGAGCCGCCGGGGTTCAGGTACTCGAGCTTCACGAGGACCGCGGCGTCGCGGGGGCCCACGATCTTCTGGAGCCGGACGAGCGGCGTGCGCCCGATCGCGGAGAGGACGGTCTCGTGGTAGCTCATGGGGGCGGACTCCCGGAGAAGACGGCCGGAAAGGCCCGGCGGAACGACGGGTTATAGGCATCGGCCCCCGGTCGCGTCAACGCGCGGCGCGGGCCGGCGGGGGCGGAAAGCCCCGGGAAGGGAGCGGCGATGGCGAGCGACCCGGCGACCGAGGCCCGCGTGCGGGAGGTGGTCCGGCGCGCGACGGGCGTGGACGCGGCCCTGCTCCCCGTCCTGCGGCTCGCCGGCCACGCCTCGCTCCGGAGCTACTGGCGGGTGGGAGCCCCGCCGGCGTCGAGGGTCGTCATGGTGATGCCTCCCGGCGCGAGGCCGGAGGAGGTGACGAAGGGCGAGGCGCCCGCGACCGACCCCTTCGTGGACGTCCAGCGCTACCTCGCCGGGATCGGCGTCCGCGTCCCGGAGATCTTCCTCTTCGACGCGGCGGAGGGGCTCATGGTCCTCGAGGACCTCGGCGACGAGATGCTCGAGACGCGCCTCCTCGCCGGCGCGCCCCGGGCCCCGCTCTACGAGGCCGCCATCGACCAGCTCGCGCGGCTCCGCGCCCGCGCGGAGGCGAGCCCATCGGGCTGCGTCGCCTTCGGCCGCCGCTTCGACGCCGACCTCTACCGCTGGGAGCTCGAGCACTTCGTGGAGTGGGGGCTCGAGGCCTGGAAGGGCGGGAAGCTCTCCACCGCGGAGCGCGCCGTCGCGGACCGCGAGCTCGATCGGATCGCCCGGACCCTCGAGGCGGAGCCCCTCGGCTTCACCCACCGGGACTACCAGTCGCGAAACCTCATGGTGCTCCCCTCGGGGGAGCAGGCGGTGATCGACTTCCAGGACGCGCTCCTCGGCCCGCGCCAGTACGACCTCGTCGCGCTCCTCCGGGACAGCTACGTGGAGCTCGACGCGCCGTTCCTGGAGGAGATGCTCCGGCGGTGGCTCGACCGGTTCGCCGCGGAGGGCGGGCCGCGCCTCGACTACGGTCCCTTCCGCGCGACCTTCGATCTCCTCACCGTGCAGCGGAAGCTGAAGGACGCGGGGCGCTTCGTCTTCATCGACCGCGTGAAGAAGAACCCCGGGTTCCTCCCCTCGATCCCGGCCTCCCTGCGGTACGTGCGCGAGGCCTTCGAGCGCCGCCCGGACCTCGCCGGGCTCCGGGAGGTCCTCGCCCGGCACGTCCCCGAGCTCGCCTGAAGGTCCGCCGTTCCCGTGGCGAAGCCGGCCGCCCGGGCCGCCGTGTGCTCGGCTCCCTCCAGGTGAATCTTCCCCTCTCCCCCGGCACCAAGCCGGGG
>JBBIPT010000055.1:0-17803 GCA_037442705.1 Anaeromyxobacter sp. | reverse complement strand
CGTCCCAGCGGTACTCGACCGTCTCCCCGGTGTCGAGCGTCATCCGGTTCCGGTTCCCGACCGGATCGTAGCCGTAGGTGATCGTCCGGCCGAGCGTACGGTCCTCCACCCGCTCCAGCCGGCCGAGCACGACCGGCTGCCCGCCCTCACGGCCAGCGCCTCGTTTCACTTCCCGCGTCTTCTAAGTACCCATCCTATTGCTGCGACAAGGAGTCCGCACAGGGCAATGAACTGGACCGCGGCCGCTTGTGCTGCCCCGGCGTGCACGAGTTTACCGTCGATTCGGTACCTTCCTTCGAGGGCGCGCTTCTCCACCCGAGTCCCAACTGGCAGGCATTGCCTAGGATTCAGGATGTCCTCTTGCGTCAAGGACAGCTCGCGACCCGTGTCCAGGGTGACGTGTGCGTAGTACCTATGAGACCAACTCGTCGCGCAAGCCATCACGCGGCCCTCGGGCACCGAGTACAGCAAGCGAAAGACGAAGGGCAGGCCACTGCCCATGAGGACGAAGGCGCCCAGGAACAGAACTCGGGTACTGAGTCGAGTGGGACCCATGCCGTCACCCGCACTCGCCACAGCCATAGGAGTATGGCAACCAACTCCACGTCCCAGTGATGGTGACACCGCCTGCGGGGAGGCCCCACTTCGTCGGGATTATCCCGGGGGAAATCGTGAGGCCCACCGGACGCCCGAGCGCCGCAGCGAAGTCTGAGCCACGACCCGTGTTCATGAAGCTCTTCACCGACGGCCAGGTGATGCTCCACACCAGGGACACGCCAGCTCCGAGTCCCGGGTCCATGCTGATGTTCAGAAACGGCCCGCGTATGCTGCACGCCTCGTCAGGCTCCAGCCCCCAGAAGACGCTGAAGTCGATCGAGGCCGACACGTTGATGATGCCATATGCTTGCGTGGCGAAACCGGCCGTCAGAGCGAAGGCAAACGAGAAGCCAGTTCCGGTGCCGATTGCCGTGCCAACACCGTACGTGAACCCCGACCCGGGCACGGCCACCGTCGCTCCGGCTCCGAGGTACACGACCATGAGGCCGGTCGGGTCGGCAAGAACCGTGGGCCGACTACCGCCGAACTCGTACCGTGATGCTTCTGGATCGGGGAACGGGACGCCAACAGCGAGGGGACGCAGCATCGGTTCCGCGCCGAGCCCCCCGTTCCGCGTGAGCGACTCGGTAAAGGGGTCGGCCTGAGTCCACCCACCGTGGACCGTGCTCAGATACCTCGCCCTCGCGTACACGAGCCCGCTCTCCAACTCATGCTCCCTCCCCGTGAACCCGAACGGCTGCCCGACCGCCGCACCGGACTCCGCCACCGGCGCCCCGAACACGTCGTACCCGCCGCGGGCCCGCACCTCCCCCGCCGCCGTCGTGAGCGTGTAGACGCTCCCCAGCGCGTCCGCCTGGTACCAGTGCTTCCCCTGGCCGTTCACGACGGAGAGGACCTCGTCGATCCGCGCCAGGCTCTGCACGTAGAACGCCTGCCGCTCACCCGAAGGCGCGTACTGCGCGACGACCGACAGCCCGTCGAGCAGGTACCGCGTCGCCCCCGCGGAGTCCGCCTTCTTCACCCGGAGCCCGTTCGCGTCGTACTCGTACGCGCTCCCGCCGCCCCCGGGGAGCGCGACCCCGGCGAGCCGGTCGTCCGCCCCGTACACGTACTGCGTCACGCCCGAGGCGTCGGTCCTCGAGGTCTGGTTGCCGTTCCCGTCGTAGGCGAACGCGGTCGAAGGCCTTCCGTCGCTCGGGGTCACCGAGAGGAGCTGGTTGAACCCGTTGTACTGGTAATCCTCCACCACCTGGGCCTCGAGCCCGACCGCGTCGATCCCCTCCGGGCCCACCGCTCGCGTCACCACCTTCACCTTCTTCACCCGGTAGCTCGTCAGCGGGAACCGCACCTCCAGCCACTCCCCGCACGCCGTCCGGTCCCCTCCCTCGTACACCGTGTGCGCCGTCCCGTCCTCCTCCACGAGGTCCACCCGCATCACGAACCCGCCCCCGTAGGTCTCGTGGATCCTCACCCCACGCACCCGCTCCGCCTTCGCGTAGTCGAGCTCGAGCCACTCCTCCCGCGAGGTCGTCCACGAGTCGAACCCCGACACCCACTGGGCCGTCCGCGTCGCCTGCGCGCACCCCGTGATGTTCGGCGCCCCCGTCGCCTCCCCCGCCGACCCGAGCCCGCTCGTGTGGTACCGGCTGCTCGCCCTCGCGCTCGCCGCCCAGCGGGTCACCGTCCCCTTCGACGTGTCCACGAGCTGCCGCCGGTTCCCCACCGCGTCGTAGCCGTACTCCACCTGCCGCCCGCCCGGGTAGTCCACCGACACGAGCCGGTCCAGCGCGTCGTACCCGTAGGCCTCCTTCGTCCCGTCGGCGAAGGCCTTGTGCTTGCGGTTCCCGGCCGCGTCGTACTCGTAGCCGAACGCCGTCTGCACGCCCCCGGCCCGGTCCGCGTAGACGATCGAGAGCACCTGGCCCACCGCGTCGTACCCGTACACCGCCGACGTCCCGTTCCCGTACTCCGCCCGCCGCCGGCGCCCCGCCGCGTCGTACCGGAACCGCGTCGTCTCCCCCTGCGGGTCGATCGTCTCGAAGAGCCGTCCCACCGCGTCCCAGCGGTACTCGACCGTCTCCCCGGTGTCGAGCGTCATCCGGTTCCGGTTCCCGACCGGATCGTAGCCGTAGGTGATCGTCCGGCCGAGCGTACGGTCCTCCACCCGCTCCAGCCGGCCGAGGGCATCGTGCGCGAGCACCCGCTCGTGGTGGGCGCTCTTCTCCAGGGTCCGGTTGCCTCGCGCGTCGTAGTCGTAGTCGTACGCGCTCCCGTCCGCGAAGAGCACCTTCTTCAGGCGCCGGTTCCGGTCGTACCGGTACTCCGTCGTCTGGCCGTTCCCGTCGATCTTGAACCTCCGGTTCCCGGCCGCGTCGTAGCGATACTCGGTCACCTTCCCGATGGGGTTCGTCTCGAAGCGCAGCCTGTTCGCGAGATCGTACTCGAACGTGGTGACGTGGCCGTTCGCGTCCGTCACGGCCTTGCGGTTCCCGCGGGGATCGTACCCGTAGCGGGTCGTCCCTCCGAGAGCGTCCGTGACGACCTCGAGCCGGCCGGCGGCGTCGTACCCGTAGGCCGTCAATCGGCCCGCCGCGTCGCGCGTCCAGTCCCGCCGGCCCGCGACGTCGTAGTGCTCCGTGGTGATCCGCCCGTTCGCATCGACCGTCTCGTGGGGCCGGCCGAGGGCGTCGAGCCGGACCTCCGTCAGGTGGCCGGCGCCGTCGACGATCGCGCAGGGCTGCCCGCCGACGTCCGCGCAGAAGCCCTGCGTGGTGACCGTTCCTGCCGCGTCCACGGTCTCCACGAGGCGTCCGCCGGCGTCGTATGCGAAGCTCGTCCGCCTCCCGAGAGCGTCGACCCGGGCCGTGACGTTCCCCTCGGGGTCGTACTCCGTCCGGGTCACCCTCCCCGCCGCGTCCGTCACCGACACGAGCCGGTCGAGCGCGTCGTACCCGAACACCGTCCGCCCGCCTGCGTCGATCACGGCAGTCCGGTTCCCTTCGGCGTCGTACTCGAACGACACCTCATGGCCCTCCGCGTCGATCATCTTCTCGATCCGTCCCGCCGCGTCCGCTATGAGCGTCCGGACCGCGCCCGCCGGATCGGTGATCGTCTCGAGGTGCCCGTTCGCGTCGTAGCCGAGGATCGTCTTGCCGCCCCCCGCGTCCTCCAGGCTCGTCACGCGCCCGGCCGCGTCGTAGCCGATGGTCGTCGTCGCTCCCCCGGGTTGGGTGATCGCCTCGGGCAACCCGTCCGTCGTGTAGCCGTAGCGGGTGACCGCGCCGGTGGGGTCCGTCGTCGTCTCCAGGTTCCCGTCGTCGAGGTACCTGTTGACCGTGGCCTTACCGTCCGGCCCCTCGACCGTGAGGACGCGGCTGCGCGGGCCGTAGGTGTAGGTCGTGACCGCTCCCGTGGCGTCGCGGCGGGTGAGGAGGTTCCCGTCACCGTCCCAGGTCATCTCGGTCCGGTTCCCCCGGGCGTCCACCTCGGCCTCCTTCTCGTGGCGGTCGTTCCACTCCATCGTCCTGCGGTTCCCCAGCGGGTCGGTCACCGAGACCGGGTTGCCGTTCGCGTTGTACTCCCAGATCGTCGCGCCTCCCCGCTTGTCCAGGTGGACCGCCCTTCGGTTCGCCACGTCGTAGGAGATCCGCCGGCCGTGGCCGTCCGGATCGAGACCTCCGATCCAGCGCCCCTCGCCGTCGTAGAACTCCCAGACGCGGCTTCCGTTCCGATCCTCCTTCCACGCGAGCTTCCGGCGGCCCTCGTAGCCGTAGCGCTGCACCTTCCCCAGGACGTCGGTCACCGAGGTGAGTGCTCCCCCCTCGTGCCCGAAGGCGACGGCGCGCCCGTGGAGGTCTGCGACGCCCGAGAGCATCCCCGCCGCGTCGTAGGAGAACCGGAGCGCTTCGCGCTGCGTGGCGTCGACGACTGCATCCGGCCGGCCGGCCGCGTCGTAGCGGACCGTCACCACGTGGCCCGTCGTGGCGTGGATCGACGCGAGCTGGCCGTCGGTGCGGAAACGGTATTCGGTGCCGTCCTTGAACGTGAGCGTCCAGCCGCTCGCCGTCGAGGCGAGCTTCTCGTGGTAGCCGGGTTCGGCGGTCCATCCGGCCGGGGTCTCCGTGAACCTCTGCGTCCGGAAGCCGTCGTTGACGAAGAGGAGTGCCCCTGCCGGCTGTGGCACGAGCTTCACCTCGTACGAGTGCTGCCATCCGGGACCGAGCCGCCCGCCGTGCGGGCTCGAGGAGTCGTAGCGGCGCACGAAGTTCACGGGGATGCCACGCGCCGGAACGGCCAGGTCCGTTTCTGCGAATCGCATGGCGCCGGTCGTGACGCTCACGGTGGAGTGGCCCGCTGCTTCGGAACCGGAGCAAGGGGGGCACTCTCCCCCGGAGGAAGACCCCTGTCCCTTCCCCTCCCCCCCGCTGTAGAACCCCGCCAGGCGGAAGGCTCCGCCGCCGGTCGCGGGATCCCAGAGGACATATCCTTCCTTGGTCTCGTAGACGCCCCAGGTGATCGGCCGGGCGGGCACGCGGGCGCGAAGGCCCGCGTGGAGGCCGTCTCGCAGGTCTTGCCTCGCCGCCTCCGAGTAGGGAAGCCCATCGATGACGGACGCCTGCCCGGGGACGATCTCGAGCACCTCCACGCCCTGCTGGCGCGCCGCCTGCAGGATGCGGACGGTCGAGATCGCGGGGACGTTGAGCGTCATCTCCCAGACCTTGTGCTCCCATGCGCTCGCCTGCCAGAGCGCGAGGTGGCTGGAGCGGGGGAGCTCGGCGTCGTTCCCGTCCACGGAGTACGGCGACCACCCGGCGGTCACGTCGATGACGTTGCGCCCGGGTCGAAGGGCCACGGGGACCCCGTAGAGCACGTCCGCCTCGATCTCCCGCCCCGCGATCCCCTCTGACACCACGTAGCCCAGGCGCCCCCAACCCAGTCCCAGCGCCCGTTCGCCGTCTCGCTGCGCCCCGGCGAAGTACCGCCAGATGGCCCTGTTCGCGCGGGCCTCCTCGAGGTCGTCGCCCGTCTTTCCGAGCGCGATGGCCCTCGCCAGGGCCGCCTCGGCGGCCGCCGGCACCGCCTCCGGCACCGCGTCCACGGCGAACCCCAGGGCCCAGACGCTCCCCGCCCGCACGTGGTGGCGCCTCTGCTCGACACCGCGGAAGGGCGACGAGAGCGTCACGGTCACGGCCTGCCCCGTGCCCGCGAGCACCGGCTCACCGCGACCGATCTCCGCCCCATCGAGGGAAGCGTACGGCACGAGCCGGACCGTCCACGGCTTCGCCAGGGCGTCGATCCCGCCCGCGGCCTCGATGGCCGCCTGATCCGCCGCCGTCGCGCCGCGGTACCGGACCGAAACGCTTCTTCCATAGACGGAGGCGAGATCGATCGTCGCAGACCAGCCCCCGACCCCGATCCTCGCACCGTGCTTCATCGACTGCGGGAGGACCGTGAAGGTCGCCAGCGAGGCGACGACCGGGGACGGCAGCTCCGCGGGGAGGACCGTGAGCCCGTCGGCGATCCGCTGCCGCCGGGGGATGAGCTCGTCCAGCGTCGCGCACTCGATGCGGTTCGCCGCGAGCCACCCCCGCAGCTGGTCCTCGTAGGCGCCGAGCGGCATTCGCTCGATCCGGCCTCCCAGGAACGCGGCCTCGTCGAAGCGGACCTTCCCGCGCAGGTCGCGCGCCGGGGCGATACGGGCCTGCTTGAGCACGGGATCGAGCCGCACCCACGTGGCGCGGCTGCCCGGCCGCGCGATCCCGCGGTAGTTCGAGTAGGGAACCCAGGCCCGGACCCACACGTGCTCGACCCGGATCGACTTCACCCGCGCGCCGTCGAGGATCTGGACCGTGGGCACTCCGCCCGTCTGCAGGACGTCCGCCGCGTGCGATGGGTCGGTCGTCCCCGTCCAGGCCATCGCCTGCGCGGGGGATAGGTCGACGGTTCCGTACTCGTAGCGCGCCGGGATGCCCGAGGCGCGAAGCAAGGCGACGAGCAGGCTCGAAAGGTCGGCGTCGTTTCCGGAGCGCGCGAGCAGCGCTCCCGCGGCTCCCTTCTTCGCCCCGTAGTAGGGCTCCGCGTCGGTCCCGTCGTGGACGAACCCGTAGATGGCGAGCGGATCGCCCCCGAGGTCGGCCGCGAGCCGTCGGATCTCGGGCGTGAGCCGGGTCAGCTCGTCCTCCCCCAGGTCTCCGTCCGTGGGCTGCCCGATCGCGGAGAGCGACAGTGCCCGCACCAGGGCCCCAGCATCGTGCGCCGCCGCGATCCTGGCCTCGGGGGCGAGCCCCGCGGCGATCTCCTCCGCGGAGAGGAGCCCCGCGGGCGACTCGATCTCGAGCCCCGGCGTCCCGATCAGCTCCGCATAGAGCGCGCGTTGCTCCGGGGAAGGAACCGTGCCGAGCCGCACTGCCTTGCGAGGCTCGGGAGGCCTCGCAGGCTCGGCGAAGGGCGACCTCCGCTCGACTGCCGGCTTCCGCTGGGATCCGTTCGCTGCCGCGCGAATGCGATCCGCCGTGGCGCGCTCCAGCTTCTTACCCTTTCGAACGCCGGAGAGGGCCCCCTCCAGGGCTCGCGCGCGGTCGAGGGCCTGGCGGAGCGGACCTTCGGCGGGACCCACGAGTCGCAGCGACCGCCCGATCGACGCTCGTGCCGCCTCCAGACGCTCCGAGGCGGCGGGCGGGACGTCGCCCACGACGGACGTCACCTCACCGGCTTCCTCCGTCGAGCGCGCGAGCCCTCCGAGCAGCGACGGGAGATGCCGTCGCTCGATCTCGGCCCGGAGGGCCGAGGCCCGCTCCCTGTCCGCGCGCGGGCCCTGAGCGATCGCGCGAAGGCGACCGAGGGCCTTCGTCCTCCGCTCGGCGGCGGCGCTTCGCTCGGCATCGTCCCAGGCCGCTCCTCCCCGAACGCTCCGGACGTCGACCCCCAGTCGAGCCGCAACGTCCTCGGCACGGTGCGCTCTCGCTCTCGCCTGACGAGCGCTCTCCAGGAGCACCGAGGCTTCGGCGCCGAACCACGCGGTGAGCGCGGCGGTCAGCCCCGCGCAGACCTTGAACCACCAGGCGTTCTTCGCTCGAAGCATGGTCCGTCTTTCCTCACTGGAACGTGGTCCACTGGATCTCGAGCGCCCTCAGGAGCTCGCCCAGCGCGGTGCGTGCCGAAGCCGTTCCCTGATGTTCCATCGCCAGCACGCTCTTCAGGGCGTTGAGGACGTGCTTCACGGCCTGGTCCGCCTCCGGATCCCCGGCCAACGGCAGCCGTATGGCCCCGAGGTTCGAGAGCGCCTCGGCGCGGAGCGCCACGTCGGGACCGGTGACGCCCAGGGCGCCCACCGCGCCGGCCGCCTCCCGGAGCAGCTCCTCGGCGTCCATGGCCGGCGACACGTCCACCGAGGCCGCCGCGAGCTCGAGCCATGACCCGCCCGATTCGTATGCGAGGACGGCCTCGAGGATCCCCGGCTCGGGTCCCGGCGCGAGAAGCAACTCCCGCGTCGCGCTCTCCCCGTCGTCCAAGAGGAAACGCCATGTGACCGGAGCCGCCCCCTCCGAGAGAGGCGCCTCCACGACGCGCCCGCCCGGCGGAAGCTCGGCCGTGATTCGCAGGTTCGCAGGCCCGCCCGCCGCCAACGTCGCGACGAACGACACCCACTCATCCTGGCCGGCGACGCGGGCAGGGCGGCGCGCTGTGGCCGCGTGCCGGACGGCGCTCACGAGGAGCCGCGCGACGTCCTCGGTCGGGGTCACCTCGGGATCGAACGTCAGCGTCACCGAGCGGGACGCTCCGTAGTCGTACGTCGACGCCACGAGCTTCGCCCCCGAGAGCGCGGCCGCCCGCGCACCCTCCAGTCGCTGCTCGACACCGCCTCCTCCGAGGGCGATGCTCCGCGCGGGGCCGAGCGGACCCTCCAGCACGGTCACGCTTCCGAGCGCCCGGATGCTCCCCCCGAACGAGACGCCCAGCGCCGGACCGACCTTGGGCATCGCATCGGACGGCCTTGCGTTGACGACGACGAGCCCCCCACCCGCCCATGCCGCTTCCCGGATCTCCTCGTGGAGGGAGGCCTCGGCCGAGGGCGGCGCGTACAGCAACCACACGCCGTGACGGTGGGTACGGAACGCCGACTTCAGTTCCTCTCCCGTGCCGACGAGGTCGTACGCGATCCCGGCTTCCGTGAGGGTGCGGCGAAGGAACGGCGCGATCCCGTCACAACTCCCCTTCCGGTCGCAGTCCACCGCGACGAGGACTCTGGACGATGTCCCGGCGCGGGCCACGAGCGTGGCGCTCACCGCCGCCACGTGGAAGCGAACGGACACCTCGGAGCGGTTCCCAGCCCGGTCGCGGGCCCCGATGGCCAGCACGTGGGGGCCGGGCCCGGGGACGGCGGTGCCGGAGACGAAGGGGGCGCCGTCGAGCGTCGCGACGACCTCCTCGAGCTGCCGATCCGTGACCGTGAAGGCCGGAATCGGGGGAACCGGATACGAGGCGCCGTCCTCCACGCCGCTCAGCTCGATGCGGGGAGGCGTCGTGTCGATGCCGAAGCCGCCGGCGTACGAGGCCGCGTTCCCGAACGAATCGGCCGCCTCCACGACGAGCGTGTAGTCGCCCTCCGCCGTGACGGGCGTCCCGCTCACGTAGGGTGCGCCGCCGAGGGTCGCGGTCCAGGTCACCGGACTCTCGTCGCGAACCTCGATCGTCGGCGTCACCGTCCCGGCGCGCAACTCCCCGCTCACGAAGCCGGCCACGGAGATGGAAGGGGGCTCGGTGTCACGCCAGGGCGCCGGCGTCACCGCCGCTGCGTCGAGGGCCCGTCCGTCCGCGGTGAGGATCGCGATGAGCTCGGAGCCGTCCGCGCCTGACGTCGACAGGATCGCAGAGTCTGCGAAGGAGCCCCCGATCGGGATGGACGGGTTCCGCTCGGCGCGGTCCACGATCGCTCCGGTTGCAGGGGACACGAGGAGCACCGCGACGCTGGGCGCCGTCGGCCCTCCCCGGTTCTGGATCTCGACGTCGGCTCGGAGCGCGTCACCGGGACGGTACTCGCCGGGCGTCACCGCCAGTGCTCCGACGACCGCCCCCGGCTCCGTGGACTGCCTCACCTCGAAGCCGGCGGTGGCCCGCGCCACCACGCGGCCGTCCGGATCCACGACCCTGAGCTCCGCGAAGTGGAGCCCGACCGCGAGGGGGTGCGCGCCGTGGACGACCGTCCCGACCCTGCTCGCACCGGGGGAGAGCACGCCCCAGTCGATGGGACCGAGCGTCGACGAGACGCCCGACGGGCCGAACACCTCGATCTCCGCCGTGAGGGGACTCGAAGGACGCCCGGACGGAGCGTTCCACACCGTGGCACTCAAGGTGACCGCCTGATCGGGCGCGTACACCTCGCGGTCGCTCGACAGGCTCGCCGAGAGGTCCGCCTCCGCGTCGATCCGGAGCGGCGCCTCGGCCTGCAACGCGATCGGGGCGCCGGCGACCGCCTCCGCCTTCACGACGTAGCTTCCGGCCGGAGCGGATCCCGTCCGCAGGACGGCCCGTGCCGAGCCTGCCCCCACCGCCGGAATGGAGACGTCCAACTCCGTCGGGGAGGCCGCGAACGGGGCCGGGTGCCCGGCCGAGTCGAGCACCGTGAGCCGCACCCGGACGACGCGGGCGGCGGCGCTCGTCTGTGAGAGCGCTACCTCGATCGGAACCGAGTCGCCCCGGCTCGCCGCCGCAGGAGCCGAGACGGAGAGGGAGCCGGCGTAGCGCACGACCTCCACGGGAAGGGAACGCGCGCTCTCGAGATCCCCTCTCCTCGCGCTCGCGGTGATCGTCGCGAGCCCCGGGGGCAGCGTGACGCCGGCGAGGGACCAGGTGCCGTTCGAGGCAACCGCCCCGATGGCGGCGCCCTCGACCTGGACGGTCACCGTCGTACCTGGCTCGGAGGACCCGGAGACCGTGACGACCGGGGCGAGCACGTCGATCGGGCGTCCCGCCACCGTGGGGGCGGTGATCACCGGAGGCTGCGGGGCTCCCGGTGTGACGGTCACGGCCTGGAGGACGGAAGAATCGTTGCCCGCCCGGTCCCAGGCCCTGAGACGCAGCGTGGCTCCTCCCGCAGGTACGGCGAACGCGTTCCAGCGCCCGAGGACGCCGTTCACCGGTGACGAGCCCGCGGCGATGGGCACGTAGGTGAGCCCGTCCACCGTGTAGTCGAGGGCATACCGGGCGAAGTTCTTCGGGGTCCCGGCGAAGTCCACGTCCGTGGCGGTGCCGGCCACGTCGACGTGGCCGGAGTAGCCACCCTCACCACTCGACGCGAGGGAGACGACGGGCGGGAGGTCGTCGATCTCGAGAGCCGCGACCGGGGCGAAACCGGCTCCGAATCCGTACGCTCCCGAGGGGAGGACCGAGCCACCGTCCGAGCGCCCGTCGAAAGGCACCTCGCCAGAGGGCGCGCCTGGACGTGGGAGTTGTCTGACGAGCGCTCCGGCCGCGCTCCAGATCTTCACGTCCCCCGGGTCGCGGACCGTGAGCGTCGTCGTGTCGAGCACGCCCGGGCTCGCTCCCGGCGAGAACAGGGGAGGCTGGGCGAACGCCAGGAGCCCCGACGGATCCTGGTAGCGGACCTCGAGGTTTCTGAGCACGGTCTGGCCCGCACCGCCGCCATCGATCCGCACGGGGATCGCGATCTTTCCGTCGACGACGCCGTCGTCCGCGTCGACGTGCGAGGCGAGCCATGCGTTCATCGCGTCGGCGAGATCAGGAGCGTAGACCGGCGTACCGGGCATCCCCGGCCACGCGGCTTCGGGGATTCCATCCGCCCCGACGTCCAGCCGGACGTCGCGAGGCGTCAGGCGGGGAACGCGGACGAAGTCCCGGCCACCCGAGCCGGTGGTGCAACCGACCGACTCCGGTCCGAAGACGCAGCGCCCGTTCGCGAGAACGGCGAGCCCGCTCGGCCCCGCGGGGCTCCACCGCAGAGCCCCCTCTCTCCCGAGAGCGGCAAGGCCTCCGCCGCCGTAGTTCCAGATGGCCTGCCCCAGATCGTCACGACGCATCCCGAACGAGAACACGGGTGTTCCGATCGTGGCGAGCCTCGCCGCGACTACGGGCTCCGGGGTCCACGAGTCCGCGTCCAGGCAGCTCCCCCTGTCCAGGTCGCAGCGGTGGATCCGGATCTCCGAGCTCCCCGTCACCGCGTAGCCCTGGGCCACTACGAGGGCACCGCCTGCGAACTCCACTTGGATTGGGGCCGTGGAGTCCGAGAGGACCATCGGCCCTTCGAGCGCCGAGGACGATCCATTGGGGGCCAGCACCGCGGTCCGGTAGTGAACTGCTGGGGGCGTCGGCGTCCCGTAGGTACCCCACCCGTGCAGCAAGTGGAGCCGTCCGTTCGCGACGAGCCCCGTCGCGGGCGGGCTGCTGAGCGTTACGGCCGTGACCTGCAGCGGACCCCAGGAACGGCCATCGCCCCTCCCTGTTGCCACGTAGAGCGCACCGTACGCGGACGCGGCCAGCGCGACGCCGTCGTCCGACGCGGCGATCCGCCACGTCGCGGGCATCGCGCTTCCCAGGAGCGACGCCGGGCCGAAGGAGATTCCGTCGCCGCTAGCCGTCGCGAAGACCTCCCTCGACGAGGTCTGGTACGCCATGTGAACGGCCGCATGGTTGGACGCCACGGTCTGCACCGCAACGGACACGCCGGGAGGCGTCACCTGGATCGGCGCCGTCCAGAGCGACCCCCCGTCGTCGGAGACGACCACGAAAACCGAGGGCCCGTTACGGAAGTAGAAGAGGAGCCTCGAGCCTCGAGTGACCAGCTGGCCGCCGGTCGAGTCCCCGAACGAAACCGTCGTGACCTTGGTCGACGACGCGCCCAGAGCATCCACCAGCACCTCGCTCGAGTACACTCGTGAGCCTGCGGGCAGGAGGATGCTGGTGCCGCCGCCGGTGGCCGGAAGCGTGATGCTACCGCTCGACGATCCGAAGCTGCGCAGCGCGACCGATGCGTTGTCGATGCGGAAGGGGATCTCGGCCTTCGCCGTCTGCAGGCCGTCGTCCGCGAGGATCCTGAGGACATAGTCCCCGTCCGCGAAGGTCCGCGTGTCGAGATCGAATGCGTCCGCGTACTGGCCGAGGCCCGTGAATGGCTGTCCCGATCGCGCGATTGCCACCGTAGTCGCCAGCACGGGTCGCGTCTCGCTCCGGGTACGCCACCTCAGCGTCTTCACCCCGCCCCAAACCGCTCCGGCGCGCGGCGCGAACACCTCGACGTCTGGGGGCTCGACGGGGATCCCCGCCTCGTCGTCCGAAGGATCGGGATCGAGGATCTCTCGAGGCGGATGGACCGCGGCGACGACTCGCATCGCCTCCATCGGGAGCGCACCAGGCCAAGGAAGCGTGACGGTCACCGCGCCACGGGCGGGGATGGGCGGGAGTGCGATCTCCCCCGCCCGTACCGCGGGTCCGCCGCCGGCACGCTCCGCGCTCGCAGTCAGCGGCACGCCGGCCGGAACGGGTGAATAGCCGATGTTGTGGACTCGCACGGAGAGGATGGCGGGGCTGCCCGGAAGCACCTCGAGATCGCTCGCCTGGATCCTGAGGCTGCCGCGGGCGCGAACGAGAACGTCCCCGGATACCGCGTTGTTCTCCTCGGAGTACTCGTCGACCGTTCCGTCGGGATCCACGACCGCCGTGATCCGGTGGCGCCCGACGGCGTACGAGGTGTCCCAGTCGAACGCCACCTCGTGCTCCTGGTCCACGTCGAGGGATGGAACCGGCAGCTCGGCAAGCAGGGTCGCGGGATCGCCGTCGAAGAAGCGCACGGTCGTGGGCCCGGACGCGCGGGTCGCCCCACCCACGTTGCGGACGACCGCAGAGACCCGGACCACGTCGCCGGCAGTCGGAGCGGCGATCGAGAGCTCCACGCGGGGGGGAGTGAACGCGAGGTCGGGTGGGTAGTCCGCCGGGCCGCCGTTCGCGAGCCAGTCGATCATCTGGTGAACGAAACGACGGTTGTCGGCCATGTAGTAGGGCGAGCCGGCGGGCGAGCACTCACCCGATACGGCGATGCTCGCGTCCGCGATGGTCCCGTCGCCATGGAAGCCGACCCGGCCCGATCCGAGTTGCATGACCCCGCTGACCGGCACGTTCGGAGTCGTCCAGGTCGATCCGGAAACCGCCAGGACCGTCGCCGCCGGTGGTACGACGCTGTACCCGCCCACGAGGTTCCCGATGATCGAGCTCACACCCTCGGTCACGGGGTGAGAGAAGAGGGTTCCGTTCTGCCGAGAGAAGCTCGCCCACCCGCCGGTGCAGATCATCCCGACCTTCATCAGCTCTGGGGCAGGAGTTAGGCCCAGAAGCGACCCCACCTGCGCCTGCCACGCCGACCATGCGGGAGGAGTCGATCCGCCTCCCCACTCACTGAGGAACAGGAACCCGCCTCCCGTTCGGATGAAGTCCTCGAGGGTTCTCGACTCGACCGGGCTCAACAACTCCGTCGAGGTCGGCGCGACGAGCACGTCGATACCCCTCAACCTGGATGCCGTGAAGGCGCTCTGCCCGGGGTTGAGCGTCTCGACCACGTATCCGCGGGCGGAGAGATCGCGGGCCAGGTCCGACAAGTCGCCCGCGAACGATCCAAAACTTCCCCCGGGGTTTTCCCCCACGGTCGATCCGGGTCCGTGCGTCTCGTCGAAGGCGACGACGACGTCTCCGAGGTTCTTGTCGATGGGCCGGGCGGAGACGTTGTTCGTCTCGTCCGACTCCCGGACCCGGCTCTCCTCGTCCAGAACCACGGTGAGAACGAACGGAGGCTCTTCCGGCGGCGGGAAGGACCCGCACTCGAATACCGCAGAACCGGAGGCGTCTACGCCGACGACCCCCGAGCATCCGAGACGCCCCTGCGCGGGCGTGCCCCTGTACACGCGAACGGAAGTATCGGAGCGGATCGTCCCGGCGTTGCCCACCGTCACGCTCGGCGAGAGGAGCTCTCCCGTTGGCCCTACCTTCCGGGCCACGGCGATCCCCCGCTCGGGAACGACGAAGTCCGGATGCCGGACCTGAAGAACGGTATCGACCGCATGCACGGTTCCGTAGGCCGGCAGGACGGGACGGGCCTCCAGGCGAACGACCGAGTCGCCCGAGAGCGAGCCCGTCGGGACCTGGAACTCCACCCACCTCGACGACCCGACCGGGATCGTCGTCCACGGGACGACGCGGGCGAGCTGGGTGGAGTTCCCAATCGCCGTCAGCTCGAGAAGGGTCACGTCCCGATAGCCGTCGTTCCGCAGCTCGACCCCGAGCCTGGCGGGCAATCCGGCCGCCACCGGCCCCGGCGAAGACACGGAGGCGATCTCGAGGTGCACGTTCGACGTGGGCAGCCGGACGGACGCCACGTTGTTCCCTTTCGTGCTCTCGACGACGACCCCGTCCGGATCGATCGTGAGATACGCCATGTACGGGCTCGCCACGTCCTCGGAGGCGACGATCTCCGTGATCTCGTAGGTACCGCCCTGGTCGAGGAACGGGATCGTGCGCACGACCGTACGTCGGGGCAGCGCGATGACGACCGGCACGTCGAAGGCGGGGGCAAGCCCCACGTTGGAGACGGATCCGTGAAGCGTCGCCGGATGCGCCGGATCGATGACCGGAGGGTCCAGCCGGACCGTTCCCTCGGCGAACTTCAGTTCCGGCACCCCCGGGTTCCGGATCTCGACGGCGACCGGCACGGCGTTGTTCGTTCGATCCCGATCCTCGAGAGTCCCTTCCGGATCCAGGACCACACGGAAGCGGCAAGACCCCGGAACGGCGTCTCGCGGGAGCTCGTACGTGTAGATGGACGTGTAGAAGCTCGCCGTCCCCTGATGGATGTTCACATAGACCTGGAACTGGACGTCCTGGCGGGCTACGACCCTCGCCGTGCCATCCGGAAGATCCTCGATCACGACGGCGGGAACCGTGCGGAAAGGCCAGCCCGCCTTGCTGAAGTAGGGCATCCCGAAACGCGTGATCGTCGCGTTGAACCTGTACCGAATCGACGCTGCTTCCCCCTGCGGCACGGCGGGGCCGGGGTAGGCCTCCGCCCACGCCCACATGTCGATGTCGAAGTCCGCCGGCCTGACCGGCGCCCGGGTCGTCATCGCCTGGTTGTTCGACTCGTCCCCCTCCGGGATCGCGTTCCCCGGATCGACCCGCGCGACGAGAGCCATCGGGTCCAGCGTCTCCACGCCCAGGTTCGCGGTGACGAGCCTCGGCGAGCCCGGCGCGACGGACTCCAGGACCACGTTCGCCAGCAACCGGCCGCCCACCGCCGGGTCCCCCAGGAACAACTGGACGTGCACGGCGTTGGCCACGGACTCGCCGACGTTCCTCACCCGGACGCTCGCGCGCGCGGTCTCGTGGAGCAGGGGGGTATCGGGCAGAACCGTGATGTCGGATGGCTCCAGGATGAGATCGGGGAGGCCGAGCACCTTCACTTCGAACCCGAGGAGGTTGTTCTCCCACCGCGCCTCCTGGATCTGCCCCTCGGGGTTGACGACGACCTCGATTCGATGAGCTCCCCGGCCGGCGAATGGCCCCGCCTCGATCCAGCAGGTCTCCGTCAAGCCGGGCGCGAGCGCGGTCAGCGGCAGACGGCCAGCCGACACGACCTTCCCTTCGGGATCGCGAGCTACCCACATGGCTTCGCTCGCGCCGGCCGCGACCTTCCCTTGGTTGGACACGTAGATCGGGAATCGGTACGCCTTGCCGACCACGACTTCCCGGCTCTCCGAGGGCGACGCCCGCACTACGAGGTCAGGCGCCGCCACCTGGAGGGCACGGATGGCGAGCGCCGTGGCTCGGACCTCTCCGTCGAAGTCCCCTCCCGGTCCCTGCCGCCCGAGGAGGGCGCTCACGAGCTCCGCGGCGCGGGCCGGTGTTTGGCCTCCGGCGAGAAGGATGAGGGCGAGGTCGGCCGCGGGAAGCCCGCTCACGTCCAGCGCTTCGAGGTGGCCACGCGCTCGAACGATGAGGGTATCTGCGGCCGGCCTCCCTGCGAACGGGATCACTGAGCGCGCCACTTCAGCCGTCAAGGCAGGATCCGCCGGCTCGTCCGCGAATCCCATGCCTCCGTCGGCCCTCTGCGCCGCCGCGAGGGCGGACAGCAGTGGATCCGCAAGCTCGATCCGGAGTGCGCCCGCAGAGATCGCGTCCAGCGCACGGGCCACGACGATGGGATCCGCCCCCCTCCATCCATTTCCCAGACCGAGCGACCCATCGGCGACATCTGTTTCCAGAAGAGCCACCTCGACGGGATCGAGGTACGGCGTCCCCGCGAGCACGGACGCTCGCGCGAACAGCGCCTCCGCGTTGTCGGAGCGCGAGAGCGCCACGGCAAGGACGGCTGCGTCCCTGGTCTCGCCCTCCGGGAGACTCGACACCGCCAGGACCGTGTCGATGACAGGCAGCCCCGGGAAGGCTCCCGTGGGGTCCTGCGCGGCCCGCAGATACGACCGCGCGCTTGCGGACGCATCCTGCGCTACGGCGGGCCCTGGGAAGCCAAGAAGGGCGAGTGGAATCGCGGAGAACAGGACCGATCGCAGGCTGCGCGTGGCCCGAGAGCAGAAGCCCATGGTCGAAGTGCTCGCAGCCGCCATGACGATGCGTCCCCTCTCTCCGCTGCACGCCCGGGGAAGCGCTCGCACGCGACCGCCGGCATTCGGTACGCCCTAGGACCACTGGGGTCCGGGCTTCTGCTGCCTCGCCTTGCGCTCGAGGTCGCTCTTGTCGTGCCGTCGCGGGACAGGTTGGCGCATTCCCTTCCAGTCCGTCAACACGCTCCGTCAATCCGCCCGTAATCACGAACAGTTCTCCGACTCCGAGTGCGCGACACGAGCCCCTTCGACCCTCCGTCGCGCTGCGCGTCCGTCCAGTGTCAGACCCGGATGCCATCCTTCGCCCATGCTCGAGGCCGCCACCGCCCCCGCGCCCGCCCCGCCCTCCCTCGACGAGGTCGCCGCGGCCGCCTTCCAGCTCGAGCCCCCCATGCCCCACGAGCGCCCGCACGTCCTCCGGAGCGAGGCGGGCCTCCTCCTCGACGGGCTCCTCGCCCGGGTCGCACGCGCCCGCGGGCCATCGACGTCGCGGTCGGGGAGATCCTCGACGCCCTCGGCGCCGGCGACCGCGTCCTTCGCCTCGGCTTCTCCGGCCTCGGGGACTACGCCCGCGAGCGGCTCGGCGTCGCGCCGCGCCGCGCACGGCCCAGGCGGCCGCCCAGCTCGCG
>JBBIPT010000054.1:0-17912 GCA_037442705.1 Anaeromyxobacter sp. | reverse complement strand
TCCCCGCGCCGCCGCCGCGGTCGGTGGCGCGGGTTGGCCGCGGCCGTGCCGGCGGGCGGCCTTCGGGAGCGGGAGCTCGTGGGGCGCCGCCGCGGGCTCACCCGGAGAGAGCCCCACCGTGCGCCTCATCTCGCGGACCTCGGCGGGCGAGAGCGGCCGGAAGGCGCCCGGGCGCAGGCGGGCGACGGTGACGCCGCCGAACTCCGGCCGGAAGAGCCGCTGGACCTGGAGCCCGACCGCCTCGCACAGTCGCTTCACGAGGTGGAAGCGCCCCTCTCCGACGACGATCCGGATCCAGACGTTGCGGTCGGCCCGCTCGTGGACGGCCACCTCGAGCGCGCGGGCGGGCCCGTCCTCGAGCCGCAGCCCCTCCTTCATCCGGGCGAGGGCCTCCGGCGCGGGATCCCCCTTCACCTTGACGAGGTAGACCCGCCGGTGGCCGTAGCGCGGGTGGGCGAGCCGGTTCGCGAGCTCGCCGTCGTCGGTGAAGAGGACGGCGCCCTCGGCGTCCCAGTCGAGCCTCCCGACGGGGAACACCCGCTCCCGGACCCCCCGGAGGTAGTCGAGGGCGGTGGGCCTCCCCTCCGGATCGGACGCGGTCGTCACGCAGCCGGGCGGCTTGTAGAGCAGGTAGTAGGCGCGCGCGTCGCTGCGGGCGACGAGCTTGCCGTCGAGGGCGACGAGGTCGCGGGCCGGATCGATCTTCGTCCCGAGCGTGGAGACGACCCTGTCGTTCACGCGGACGCGGCCCGCGAGGATCAGCTCCTCCGCCTTCCGGCGCGAGGCGACGCCCGCGGCGGCGAGGAACTTCTGGAGCCGCTCGGCGGTCACGCCGGGCCTCCGCCCCCGGGGGGGCGCTCCGGGCCACCCGGCTCCGGCGGCTCCTCCTTCGGCTTCTCGTCGAGCGCGGTGCGGGCGGAGCGGGCGACCTCGTCGGCGCGGTCCATCGCCTGCTCGAGCTCGTCGAGCGCCCGATCCCCCTCCGCGCGGCGGGCTTCGAGCTCGCCGGCGAGCTTCGGGTCCCGGAGCTCCTCGACGAGGCCGGCGATCGGCTCCGGCTCCGGCGCCTTCTCGACGATGTCGCGGTGCTCCTCGGAGAGCTCGTGGAACTCCCGCAGGGTGGGCAGGGAAGCGAGGTCCTTCAGCGAGAAGAACTCGAGGAACTCCCGGGTCGTCCCGTAGAGGATCGGGCGGCCCGGCTCCTCCTTCTTGCCGAGGATCTTCACGAGCCTCCGCTCGAGGAGCGCCTTCACGACCGCGCCGCAGTCCACCCCACGGATCTCCTCGATCTCCGGCCGGGTCACCGGCTGCCGGTAGGCGACGATGGCGAGGGTCTCGAGGGCGGCCCGGGTGAGCCGCTGCGGCTTCACCCGGAGGAAGCGGCGCGCGAAGTCGGCGTTGTCGGGGGAGGTCCGGAGCTGCCAGCCCCCGGCGACCTCGTGGAGGACGATCCCGGAGATCCCCTCCCGGAAGTTGCCGGAGATCTGGTCGAGCGCCTTCTCGATCCGGGCGGGCTCCAGCCCGGTCGCCTGCCGGATCTCCTCGACGGAGAGCGGACGCTCGGCGAGCAGGAGGAGCGTCTCCACCACGGTCCGGACCCGGGCCTCGGAGAGCCGCCGGGCGGCGGCCTGGAGCTTGTCGAACGGCTCCTCCGCCTGGGCGGGCACGTCGATCTCCGCGGAGACCACTTCGTCGAGGGCCGGGTCGCCCTTCGCCTCCTCCGCCGCCTGGAGCTCGGCGAGCTCCCGCTCGGTGGGACCGGGCCGGGCGGCGGGGTCGTCGCTCCGGCCGTCGCCGGGGTTCGTCATCGGTAGTCCTCCTGCCCTTCCGGGACTTCGTCCCCGAGGGTGTCCTTCGCCTCGACGAGGATCTCCCCTCCGCGCCCCGCCTCGCCGCCCGCGGCCTGGAAGATCCGGACGAGCTTCAGCTTGGCCATCTCGAGGATCGCGAGGAACGTGGCGATGATCGCCGCCCGGTCGCTCCGCCGCTCCTCCGGGCCGGCGAGGAGCTCCTCGAACGTCGCCCGGCGCCGGAGCCGGAGGACGTCGGCGACGCGCGCGATCGCGTCGCTGATCGTGAGCCGTTCGGTCGCGATCTCGTGCGCGGTCTCCGGCCGGGCGCCCGCGAGCGCCCGGTCGAGCGCCTCGATGAGCTTGAACACGGAGACGTCCGCGAGCCCCTCGGGCCCGTCCGGCGGCGCGGGGCGCTCGGCGCGCGCGCGCCGGACGAAGACCGTGCGATCCAGGATGTCCCGCCCGCCGAGCTCCTCTCCCGCGGCGCGGTACTTCTGGTACTGCAGCAGCCGCCTCACGAGCTCCGCCCGCGGATCCACGCCGGCGTCCTCGGCGCCCGGCGCGTCCTCCGCCACCTCGGTCCGGGGGAGGAGGAGCCGGGACTTCATGAGGACGAGCTGCGCCGCCATGTGCAGGAACTCGCCCGCGAGGTCGATGTCGAGCTCGCGGAGCGCCTCGAGGGTGGCGAGGTAGCTCTCCGTGATCCGCGCGATGGGGACGTCGAAGAGATCGACCTCGTGCTCCTTCACGAGGTGGAGGATGAGATCGAGCGGGCCCTCGAAGGGCGGCTCCCCGGGGCGCAGCGGCGGCAGCGTGACGCGGAAGGCGTCCGCCGCGGCGCGCGCTCCGGCGCCGTCGGCCGCGCCGCCGCTGTCGGGGTCCATCGTCACGTCCGCCAAAGGCTAGCCGATCTTCATCGCATCGCGGACCTGGGCCATGGTCCGCTCCGCCGCCTCGCGGGCCCGCGCCGTGCCGGCCCGGACGATCTCCTCCAGATCCCCCGGCCGCGCGAGGAGGGCCTCGCGGCGGGCGCGCATCTCCTCCTGGGCCGGGCCGAGCTTCTCGAGCAGCTTCTTCTTGCAGTCCACGCAGCCGATCCCGGCCGTGCGGCAGTTCTCGTCCACCCAGGCCACCGTGCCGGCCTCGGAGTAGACCTTGTGGAGGTAGTAGATTCCGCAGACCTCCGGGTTCCCGGGGTCCTGCCGCCGCTTGCGGGCGGGGTCGGTGACCATGCCCATGATCTTCTTCGACGTGGACTCCGCGCTCTCGCCGAGGTCGATCGTGTTCCCGTAGCTCTTCGACATCTTCCGGCCGTCGGTCCCGAGCACCTTCGCCGCCTCGGTGAGGAGGGGCTGCGGCTCCGGGAAGACCTCGCCGTAGTGGAAGTTGAAGCGCCGCACGATCTCGCGGCAGAGCTCGAGGTGGGAGACCTGGTCCGCCCCCACCGGGACCCGCGCCGCCTTGTAGAGGATGATGTCCGCGGTCATGAGGACCGGGTAGCCGAGGAAGCCGTAGAGGGCGAGGTCGCGGTCGGTGATGTTCTCCCGCATCTCCTTGTAGGACGGGGAGCGCTCGAGCCACCCGAGCGGCGTGATCATCCCGAGGAGGAGGAAGAGCTCCGCGTGCTGCTTCACCTCGCTCTGCACGAAGAGGGTCGCGCGCGCCGGGTCGATGCCGGCGGCGACGAAGTCGACGAACATCTCCCGCTCGGACTGCTTCACGATCTCGGTCTGGTGGTAGCTCGTCGTGAGGGCGTGCCAGTCGGCGGAGAAGAAGAAGCAGTCGTTCTCCGCCTGCAGCCGCACCCAGTTCATGAGGGCGCCGTGGAGGTGGCCGAGGTGGATGCGGCCGGTGGGGCGCATCCCGCTGACGACGAGGGGGCGCTTCTGGGGCATGGGGGCCGGGCCTAGGCTCCGCCGATGGCGGCGGCGAGCCGGTAGAAGAGCGAGGAGAGGGCGTAAGTCGGTCCCGCGACGATCCGGCCCCCGAGGACGAAGACGCCGAGGAGGAGGAACGGGGCGTAGGACGTGAACCGCTCCCAGCCCGGGCGCAGCCGGTAGGGGAGGTACCCGTCCACGATCCGGCTCCCGTCGAGCGGCGGGACCGGGAGGAGGTTGAAGAGGGCGAGGAGCACGTTGAGCCCGACGAGCGAGAAGAGGAACTCGCCGATCCCGGAGCCCGGCAGGAGGGTCTGGGGGGCGAACCGGATGAGGAGCCCGGCGATGACCACCGCGACGAGGGCGAAGGCGAGGTTCGCGAGCGGCCCCGCCGCCGCGGTCCAGGCCATGCCCTTCCACATGTGCACGTCCCGGCGGAAGCGGGAAGGGTCCACCGGGACGGGCTTCGCCCACCCGAACAGGAACCCGGTGCCGGAGAGCATGAGCACGAGCGGCAACCCGATCGTCCCGATCGGATCGATGTGGGGAAGCGGGTCGAGGGTGAGGCGCCCCATCCGCTTCGAGGTGTCGTCACCGAGCCGGTAGGCCGCCCAGGCGTGGGCGAACTCGTGGACCGTGAGCGACAGGATGAGCGTGATGAGCGCCGCGGCGATCTGGGCGAGGTTCGGGAAGGACAAACGATGGCTCCGAGGGAAATCGGTTCTTTAGCAGCGCGGCCCCGGGTGGTCAACGCGGTCCGAGGCGTCTCGAGAAAAGCCCCTCACGGCCCCTACGCGGCCCTCAGGCCCTCGGGTGGGACCGCTCGTAGAGCCGCCGGGCGTGGGTCCGATCGACGTGCGTGTAGATCTGGGTCGTCGAGACGTCCGCGTGCCCGAGCATCGCCTGCACGATCCTGAGATCCGCGCCCCCCTCGAGGAGGTGCGTCGCGAAGCTGTGGCGGACCTTGTGCGGGGAGATCTTCCGGCGGATCCCGGCCGTCCGGCAGTGGCGGGCGAGGAGCTTCGCGAACCCATGCCGGGTCATCCGCCCTCCCCTCCCGGTGACGAAGAGGTCCCGGGAGCGCCGCCCCCGGAGGAGCGCGTCGCGCGTGCCGGACAGGTAGGCCCGGACGGCCTCGGCGGCGGGGGCGCCCACGGGGACGATCCGGTCGCGGTTCCCCTTCCCTCTCGCCACGAGGACCCGCGTCTCGAGGTCCACGTCGTTCAGCTCGAGCCCGACGAGCTCGGAGACGCGCAGGCCGGTCGCGTAGAGGAGCTCGAGCATCGCCCGGTCGCGGCGGCCCGCCGGTGTCCGCGGATCCGGGGCGCCGAGGAGGCGGACGACCTCGCCGGGGGCGAGGAGCCCGGGGAGCCGCCTGCCGAGCCCGGGACCGTCGATCTCGTCCGTCGGATCGAGCGGCGCGATCCGCTCCGCGAGGAGGAAGGCGTGGAAGGACCGGATCGCGGAGAGGGCCCGCGCCTGCGAGCGGGGCGAGAGCCCTGCCCCGGCGAGCTCGCCGAGGTGCGCGAGGACCTCCCCGCGCCCCACCTCTTCCCAGGAGCGGACGCCGAGCCGCTCGAGGTGTCCGGCGTAGCGGCGGAGGTCGCTCTCGTAGGCGAGGACGGTGTTCCTCGCGAGCCCGCGCCCGGCGCTCGCGTGGGCGAGGAACGATCGGACGGGGGTGAGGAGGGGCTGCACGCGGACGACGATATCGCCGCCCCGCGGGCCGTCCAGTTCACGGCAGGGGTCGGCGTCTCGTGGCCGTGATCACTCGCATCGCGCATCGACGTTCGCCCTTCGACAGGCTCAGGGCGAACGGATGCGTGCAGGACCGCTCGCGTGCAGGATCGCTCGCGTGCAGGATCGCTCGCGTGCAGGATCGCTCGCGTGCAGGATCGCTCGCGTGCAGGATCGCTCGCGTGCAGGCAAGGGCGTTCGAAGTGGCTCCTCGACAGGCTCGGGGAATCACGGACGGGCCCGGGTCGATCGAAGCGGCCACCGCCATCATGGCGGCGTCCGGTCGACTTGGTCGGGCGGTTTCGCCGCGCCATCAGGCGACGAGGTCGGAGACGTCGCCCTTGCCGGTGCGGAGCACGACCGGCTCCGGGCCCGAGAGGTCGATCACGGACGATGGCTCGTTCGGGCGGTAGCCGCCGTCGAGGACGAGGTCGAGGCCGTGGCCGAGCCGCTCCTTGATGTCCCCGGCGTCGATCAGCACCTCGCCCTCCGGCGTCGCCGCCGAGGTGGAGATGAGCGGGTGGCCGAGCCGGCGGACGATCTCGAGGGCGATGGGGCTGTCGGGGATCCGGATGCCGACGGTCTTCTGCCGGCGGAGCGCGAGGTCGGGGACGAGGCGCGTGGCGGGCAGGACGAACGTGTAAGGGCCCGGGACCTTCCGGCGGAGCACGCGGTAGGCCGCGTTGTCCACGATCGCGTACCGGGCGATCTCGGCGAGGTCCTGGCAGACGAAGGAGAGCTCGTGGGACCGGGGCATCCGCTTCAGCTGGTAGATGCGCTCGATGGCCCGCTTGTCGAAGAGGTCGCAGCCGATCCCGTAGTAGGTGTCGGTCGGGTAGGCGACGAGCCCGCCCGAGGCGAGGGTCGCGACCGCCCGCTCCACGACCCGCGGCTGCGGGTGGTGGGGATCGATCTCGACGATGGGGGCGGCCGGCATCAGGCGCGTTCTAACAGCTTTCCCCGCCCCCCCCAAGCGCAGGCTGCCGCCGGGACCGACGCCGCCCCGCCCGGGCGCCGCGGGTCACGGCACGAGGCGGGCGAGCGTGTCGAGCAGGACCCGGAACTCGACCGGCTTCCGGAGGTAGGCGTCGAAGCCGGCGGAGCGCACCCGCGCCTCGACCTCCGCGCCCCGGAGCGACGTGCAGGCGACGACCGGGATGCCGCGGGACTCCGGCCTCCGGCGCAGGAGGGAGAGCACCTCGTACCCGTCGATCCCCGGCATCAGGATGTCGAGGAGGATCGCCTTCGGCCGGGATCGCCCGACGAGGTAGCCGGCGAGGAAGCCGTGCCGGGCCCCCTCGACCTCGAACCCCGAGGCCGCGAGCACCTCCCGCACGACCTCGAGGAACGCCTCGTCGTCGTCGATGACGAGGATCCTCCGGACGTCCGGCTTCTCCTCCGCTCCCGGCGCCGGCGGGGAGGCCGCGCGCATCGGCCCCGCTCCCGCGAGGTCCGGTGGGACCGCCATCCCCCGGTCCCCGAGGAACCTCCTCACCTCCTCGGCGGAGACCCTCCCGTGCCCGCCCGCCGTCCGGTGGGCGGCGAGGACCCCTTCCCGGATCCAGTTCGAGACGGTGCGGGTCGATACGCCGCAGACCGCGGCGATCTCCAGGCTCGTGAGGAATCGGGGTCTCGTCTCCATTCCGCCCTTTCCCGATCTTCCGGGTTTTCCGGCGGAGAGACTACCGAAGGAGGGAGCCCCCGAGGAAGCGGTCACTGCGTCGCGCGGCTCCCGTGAGGGCGTACTCACCCGCGATCACGGATGGTTCTCCCCGCCGAGCCCCTGGTTCCCCTCGCCCTGGGCGAGCGCCTCGGTGAGCCTCGCGACCACTCTCCTCGCCTCGTCCCCATCGAGGCGGCCTCCGCCGGGCGTGCGCACGTAGAAGGCGTCGGCCGCGCGGTGCCCCTCCGTGCTGATCCGGGCGAGGTCCACCGAGAGCCCGAGCTCGAAGAAGGTCCGGGCGAGGGTGTGGAGCAGCCCGACGCGATCGGCCGCGAACACGTCCACGACGCTGTGGGTGCGCGAGCTGTCGTCGTCGATCACGACCTTCGTGGGCACGCGCGGGAGGGGCTTCGCGGGCAGGGTCGAGGCGCGCAGCCTCCGGGCGAGGAGCCCGTCGAGATCCTCCACTCCCCGGAGCACCCGGTCGAGATCGGCCCGGGCCGCCCGCCAGCGGCCCGGCGCCACCGGCCCCTCCTCCGGCCCGCGGAGATCGAAGAGATCGAGGGCCCTCCCGCCCAGCCAGCCGAGGGCGGGGTCCCCGGCGGTGGAGAAGACCTCGGCGTGGTGGATGTCGATCCGGTGTGCGGCGAGGACCCCGGCGATGATCGCGAGGAGCCCCGGGCGATCCTGCGCGGCGAGGGCCATCTCGGAGTGACCCCCTCCCGCCGCGGGGCGCAGCGAGGCGGCGAGGGCCCGATCCCGGCCCAGGGCGAGGAGGCGCAGGTGACGGGGGGCGAGCCCCGGAGAGACCGTGAGGAAGTAACGGGCGGGCATCGCCGCGACGAAGCGATCGAGATCGTCCACCCGCACGCCGCGGGCCCGCGCCTGGAGCGCCTCGAGGACGAGCTCCCGGCCCGCGGACTCGGCCGTCCCGGGATCGGGACGGTGCTCCTCCCGCAGGAGCACCTGGCGGGTCTTCTCGTAGAGCTCGCGGAGGAGCCGGGCCTTCCACTCGGTCCAGGTGTGCGGTCCGACGGTGGCCATGTCGGCGTACGTGAGCAGGTAGAGCTTCTCGAGGCGATCCAGCGTGCCGACCTCCGCGGCGAAGGCATGGATGAGGTCGGGATCGGAGAGGTCGCGCCGCTGGGCGATCGTCGACATCCGGAGGTGCCGGAGGACGAGCCACTCGATGTCGGCGGCGTCGGCGGGGTCCACGCCGATCCGGACGCAGGCCTCGGCGGCGATCACCGCCCCCGCCGCGGAGTGATCGCGCCCGGACCCCTTGCCGATGTCGTGGAAGAGCGTGCCGAGGTAGAGGGCGAGGGGGCGCTCGTGCCGGCGCATGAGGTCTCCGAGGACGGGCTCGTCCACGTCCCCGCAGCGCAGGGCGAAGAGCCTGCGGACGGCGAACAGCGAGTGAACGTCCACCGTGTACACGTGGTAGACGTCGAACTGACGGCGCGCGGTGATCCGCGCGAGCTCCGGGAGCACCCGGGGCAGGACCCCGAGCTCGTGCATGACCGCGAGGAAGCGCCCGCGGGTCCCCGGCCGCGTGAAGCAGGCGAGGAGCTCCTGGTTCAGCTCGGGGTCGTCGGCCGCTCCGGGGGCGAGCTCCTCCGCCGCCTGCGTCGCGAGATCGCGCGCGTAGGGGTAGAGATCGAGCTGCTCGCGGTCGGCCGTGGCGAAGAGCCGGACGAGGGCGGCCGGGGAACGGCGGAGCACGTCCTTGTCGGCGACGGTGAGCCGGCCCCGGAAGAGCTTGAGCTCGCCGCCGGGGAGCGGGCGCTCCAGGGAGCGGGCCGGACGGCCCCGGAGGACCGGGACCGGCCGCTCCGCGCCGATCGTCCCGGCCGGGGGCGGGACCATCCGCCACCCCATCGCGCTCTGGGGCTCGAGGCACCGGTCCACGATGGCGTCGCAGGCCACGAGGACGGTCTTCGCCGCCAGGTAGTAGTGCCGCATGAACTGCTCCGCGGCGGAGCCGGCCTCCCCCTCGCGGTAGCCCATCGCCTCGGCCACCTGCGGCTGGAGGTCGAAGGTGAGCTGGTCCCACTTCCGGCCGGTGAGGTAGTGGAGCTCGTTCCGCACGCGCCAGAGGAAGTCGCGCGCCCTCCGCATCTCGCGGATGTCCCGCTCCGGGAGGAGCGCGCGGGAGAGGAGCTCGGTGAGCCCGGCGACCTTGAACCGGACCCGGGCGAGCCAGAGGGCCGACTGGAGGTCGCGGAGCCCCCCCTCCGACTCCTTCAGGTTCGGCTCGAGCAGGTAGAGCGAGTCTCCGAACCGCTCCCTCCGCGCGCGCATCTCTTCCATCTTGTCGGCGAGGAACTTCTCGACCTTCGCCTCGGAGAGCCCGTGGAGCTCCTCGCGCTCGATGTCCCGGAAGAGACCGTGGTCGCCGGCGAGGAAGCGGAGGTCGAGGAGCGCGGTTCGGGCCGTGTGGTCGGTGGAGGCGAGCGCGTCGCAGGCGGCGAGGTCGCGGACGGCGTAACCCACCTCGATCTTGAGGTCCCAGAGGGAGTAGAGGAGCCGCTCGCTCGCCTCCCGGACGGACGGCGCGGGCTCCCCGGCGGAGTGGAGGACGAGGAGGTCGACGTCGGAGAACGGGGCGAGCTCCCTGCGGCCGTATCCGCCGAGGGCGAGGAGGGAGACCGGGGCGGCGGCGTGGTGGGCCGAGGCCGGGGCGGCGGCGCGCTCCCAGAGCGTGCAGACGAGCCGGTCCATCGCGGCGCTCTGGAGCCGGACGATCGTCTGCCCGCTCGCCCCGGACCGGTGGAGCTCCTCGATCCACTTCCGGTGGGTCGCCCGGTCGGCGCGGGGGTCTCCGGACGCCTGCGGGAGCTCGGCGAGGCGCGCCTCGAACTCGTAGGGGGCGGCGGCGGGGAGGCCGGTCAGCGCTTGGGAGACGAGCACGCCGGCGGAGTATAGCGCCCGCCCATCGCGCTCGCCTCGGCGTGGAGCGTCACCTCGCCGCCGCGACCTCGCGGCCCGGCTGGGCGAACGCGGAGACCGCCCGGGCGATCCCGGCCGCGACCTCCTCCTGGTACCGCGCGGACGAGAGCCTCCGCTCCTCGTCGCGGTTCGAGATGAACCCGGCCTCCACGAGCACGGCGGGCATCCGGGCCCCGAGGAGCACGTAGAAGAGCGCGCTCTTCACCCCGAGATCCCGGACGTCCCCCACGCTCGCCCGCACGCCGCGGGTCACCTCGCGCTGCACGAGCCCGGCGAGCTTCCTCGACGCTCCGGCGCTCGCGCTCGCATCGAGATCGGAGAGGATGCGGACGAGCTCCGCGGACCCCTCGAGGTCCGCGCCGTTCTCCCGCGCGGCGAGGCGCGAGGCATAGCGGTCGTTGGTCACGTCGAGGAAGTAGGTCTCCACGCCGTTCCGGTTGCGGCGCGGGTGCGCGTTCGCGTGGATGGAGACGAAGAGGTCGGCGTTCGCGGCGTTCGCGAGGGCGGTCCGCTCCTCGAGCGCGAGGTAGCGGTCGTCCGCCCTCGTGAGCAGGACCTCGAAGCCCTGCTCGCGGAGCCGCCTCGCGAGCCGGCGGGAGATCTGGAGGGTCACGTCCTTCTCCCGGACTCGCCTCGGCCCGATGGCGCCCGGGTCGTGCCCGCCGTGCCCGGCGTCCACGACGATGCGCCGGACCGGCCCCCGGGGGGCCTCGCTCCCCTGCTCCGGGATGGCGCCGGCGAGCGCGGGCGTAGGGGCTCTCGCCGGCTCGGGAGCGGTGCTCGCCTCTGGCCCCTGGGCGGGGGGAGCGGCGGCGACCGGATGTGGCGCCGTGTCCTGGGACCCCACGTCGTGGGCGCCCACGTCGATGACGAGGCGCGGGGGGTCCTGGAGGGCGAAGACCTGGACGTCGTCACCGCCCGGCAGGTCGAGGACGACCCGGACGGTCTCCGGGTCGTTCTGCGCCGCCCGCACCCGATCCACCTGCGCCCCGGCCACAGGCCGGGCGAGGGCGGCTCCCGAGAGGGCGGCCGGCCGGAAGTCGAGCGCGAACCGGCGGGGACGTCCCGGCTCCGCGGGGAGCTCGAGCTTCTGCCAGCCCACCCAGTGGGAGAGGTGGACCGCGACGCGGGTGTAGCCGCCGCCGGACCAGGTGCGGACCTGCGAGACGCGGGCCCTGCCCCGGCCCCCCGCGGAGCCGAGCGGCAGCTCCGGGGCCGCCTCGGCGGCGGAGAGGTCGGCGAGAGCCCGCTCGAGCTCGGGGTCGAGAGGTGGATCCTCGTCGGCCGGATCGGCGCGGGCGGGGACGCCCCGCCGCACGGGCCGCGCGGGCCGATCGTCCTCCCCCGCCTCCCGGCGGATGGCCTTCGCGAGGCCGGAGGCATCCCGGGAGCCGAGCTTCGCCGCCACGCTCGCGAGGCGGAGCGCCTCGTCGCGGTCCGCCTCGTTCGCCGACCAGCGATAGAGCGCGTAGCGGGCGCGTGCGGCCTCGAGGTTCCCCTCGGCCGCGTCCTTCCCGCGAGCGGCGGAGAGGAGCCCCCGGATCGCCCGCTCCCAGTGGTGCCGGTAGCGCCGCTTCACGCGGTCGCGCATGAGCGACTTCATCGCCGCCTGCGCCTGGGCGAGGCTCGGCGCGCGCCCCTTCCTCGCGGAGGAGGCCTTCGCCGCGGGCGTGCCTCCCCCGGACGAGGCCGCGGCGCCCGGGCCGGGAAGCCCGAGGCAGAGCGAGAGAGCGAGGACGAGCGCCGCGCGGCCCATGGGACGCACTCTCATCGACCTCGATATCGCAGTCCATTTTTCGGCCCGCCGGGGAGGGATCGCCGGACAGCGGGCCCCGAGCAGGGGCAGAGACCTCCTCCCGCCGCGGGGGTATCATCGCGATCCCTCATTTCCTCGGAGGTTCCCGATGGCTTCCCAGAAGCGCGTGGGCGTCGTCCTCTCGGGCTGCGGCTTCCTCGACGGGGCCGAGATCCACGAGGCGACCTGCACCCTCCTCTCCCTCGATCGGCGCGGCGCGAAGCTCGTCGCCCTCGCTCCCGACGTGGCCCAGATGCACGTCGTCGACCACGTGAAGGGGGCGCCCGCCGAGGGCGAGAGCCGCCGGGTCCTCCAGGAGGCGGCCCGGATCGTGCGCGGACAGATCACCGAGCTCTCGAAGGTGTCGGCGAGCGACCTCGACGCCATCGTCTTCCCGGGCGGATACGGCGCGGCGAAGAACCTCTGCTCGTTCGCGGTGGAAGGGAAGGCGATGCGCGTCCTCCCCGAGGTCGAGAAGCTCGCCCAGGGGATGCGTTCGGCCGGCAAGCCCCAGGGCTACATCTGCATCGCGCCGGTGATCGCCGCGAAGCTCTTCGGCGCGGACCGGGTGAAGGTCACGATCGGCGACGATCGGGACACCGCGGCGGCCATCGAGTCCTGGGGTGCCCGCCACGTGGACTGCAAGGTGGAGGAGGTGGCCGTGGACGAGAAGCTGAAGATCGTCTCCACCCCCGCCTACATGCTCGGGCCCTGGATCGCCCCGGTCGCCGCGGGGATCGACAGGCTCGTGGCGGCCGTCCTCGAGATGGCCTGAAAGCGGCGGAGAGGAGCCTCCAAGGGCTTCCGAATTCACGACCTGTCCGGTCGATGTGCCAGGCCGTCGCGCGGCAGCCTGCCGCACAATTCTCGCGCCGGGCGCTGAATTTCGAGTAGAGTCCCGCGTCCAATCGCTGGGCGGGCTGGTCCGCCCCGCACTCAGGAGCAAACCCGTGAACAAGCTTGCAACGCTCGTCGCCGTCGCCGCCTTCGCCCTCGCCTCCTCCGCCTTCGCCGCCGCTCCGGCCGGCAAGATCACCCTCCCGGCCAAGCCGGGCAACGTGACCTTCGATCACGGCACCCACAAGGGCGCCTGCACGGCCTGCCACACCGACGACAAGGGCGGCCCGATCGACGGGTTCAACAAGACCCTGAACAAGGACAAGGCCCACGCGAAGTGCCAGGACTGCCACAAGAAGGAGGGCAAGGGCCCCCAGAAGTGCGCGGACTGCCACAAGAAGGGCTAGCCCTTCTCGGAGGCGCGAAGTGATCGAGGGGCCGGGCGACCGGCCCCTCTCTCGTTTCTCCCGGTTGCGCCGACATGCCACACTCCCGGCGGATCCGACCGCGGCTAGAGTGCGCCCCTTCAGGCTGCGGGAATCGGCCCGCCCGGACTCCACCCAGGGGAAACCTTTCATGAAGACTCTGATCTCCTCCCTCTTCGCCGCCGCCGCCCTCCTCGTCGCGACCTCCGCCTTCGCGAAGGCGCCGGCCGGCCCGATCTCCCTCCCGGCGAAGCCGGGTGCGGTCGCCTTCAGGCACGACACCCACACGTCCGTGAAGTGCACGGGTTGCCACACCGACGAGAAGGGCGGCCCGATCGACGGGTTCGGCAAGACGATGAACAAGGACAAGGCCCACGCCGCCTGCCACGACTGCCACAAGAAGGAGGGCAAGGGCCCCCAGAAGTGCGCGGACTGCCACAAGAAGGGCTAAGCGCCCGAGCGCGATTCGGAGACAACCAAGGCTTCAGGCCTCAGGTTTCAGGAAATGCATCTCTGCCGCCGTTCCCGAGGCATGAGGCCAGGGGCCGATCACGAATCGCGAGCGGCCGTTTAGGCCTTCTCGGAGTCGCGAAGTGATCGGGAGGGGCCGGGCGACCGGCCCCTCTCTTCGTTTCCGGTGACGGAGCCGCCCGTCCCGCTCGGCGCCGGGGTCGTCGCGGGGATCCGCTCGCCCTGACCCTTCTCGAAGTCCCAGGCGGCGAGCACGTCCGTGAGCGCGGCGTCGCGGGGATCCGCTCGCCCTGAGCCTTCTCGAAGTCCCAGGCGGCGAGCACGTCCGTGAGCGCGGCGCCGCGGGGATCCGCTCGCCCTGAGCCTGTCGAAGGGCGAGGGAATCCGGGAATCTCGCCCCTACCCTCCGAGCTTCTTCCGCAGCCCCGCGAGGAGGTTCAGGGCGTCGATCGGCCGCAGGGCGTCGAGGTCCAGCTCCCGGATCGCCTTCGCGACCTCGGCCGCGGCGGGATCGCCCGGCGCCCCGAAGAGCCCGAGCTGGCCCGGATCCGGGGCGGGCACCCTCCCCCCGCCCCTCCGGCCTCTCGCGAGCGACGCGTGGCCCGCCTCGTCGAGCTCGAGCGCCTCGAGGTTGCGCAGGATCTCGCGGGCCCGGTCCACGACCTCCCGGGGGAGGCCCGCGAGCTTCGCGACCTCGATCCCGTAGCTGCGGGAGGCTCCTCCCTCCACGAGCTTCCGCAGGAAGACGACCCGGTCGCCCACCTCGCGGACCGCGACCGTGAGGTTCCGGACGCCCGGCCGCTCGCGGGCGAGGTCCTGGAGCTCGTGGTAGTGGGTCGCGAAGAGGGCCCGGCAGCCGATCTCGTCGTGGAGGTGCTCCGCCACGGCCCACGCGATCGAGACGCCGTCGAAGGTCGAGGTGCCCCGCCCGATCTCGTCGAGGACGACGAGCGAGCGCCGGGTCGCGTTGTGGAGGATCGCGGCCGACTCGGTCATCTCCACCATGAACGTGGAGCGGCCCCGGGCGAGGTCGTCCGAGGCGCCGACGCGCGTGAAGACCCGGTCCACGAGCCCGATCCGCGCCCGGCGCGCCGGCACGAAGCCGCCCATCTGCGCCATGATCACGACGAGGGCCGCCTGGCGCATCACGGTGCTCTTCCCGGCCATGTTCGGGCCGGTGACGACGAGGAGGCAGCCCGTCTTGCCCGCCGGCCGCCTCGGCTTGCCCGCGGCGCCGCGGGCGCCCTCCCCGCCCGCGAGCTCCCCGCGGGAGACGACGCGAACGTCGTTCGGAACGAAGGCGGAGGGGCCGTCCGGCAGGAGGGCCTCCACGACCGGGTGCCTCCCGTCCTCGATCTCGAGCGCCTCCGAGCCGTCCACCTCGGGCCGGACGTACCCCCGCTCCGAGGCGACCCGCGCGAGCGAGAGGAGCGCGTCCACGGTCGCCACGGCGTCGGCCGCCGTCCGGATCCCGGAGGCCGCCCCCGCGACCTCCCCGCGGAGCTCCTCGAAGAGCCTCTCCTCGAGGGCCGCGCGCCGCTCCTCCGCCCCGAGGACCCTCTCCTCGAGCGCCCTGAGCTCCGCCGTGGCGAACCGCTCGCCCCCCGCCGTGGTCTGCCTCCGCTCGAAGTCCTTCGGGACGAGGTGGAGGTTCGGCTTCGTGACCTCGATGTAGTAGCCGAACACCTTGTTGAAGCGGACCTTGAGCGAGGAGATGCCGGTCCGCTCCCGCTCCTTCGCCTCGAGCCTCGCGAGGAAGCCCTTCCCGTCCTCCGCCACGGCGACGATCTCGTCGAGCTCGGCCGAGTGACCGCGCCGGAGGAGCCCCCCTTCCTTCAAGGAGACGGGGGGCTCCTCCTCCACGGCCCGGTCGAGCCGGGCGGCGAGCGGCTCGAGCCCGCGCATCGAGGCGCCGGCGCCGGCGAGGAGGCGCGCCTTGCGGGCCGAGAGGAGGTCGGCGAGGGCCGGCAGGGCGAGGAGCGCTCCGGTGAGGGCGCGGAGGTCGCGGGCGTTTCCCTGGCCGAGGACGAGCCGGGAGAGGAGCCGCTCCGCGTCGGCCACGGGGCGGAGCGCGGCGCCGAGATCCTCACGGGCGACCGACGAGCCGACGAGCTCCTCCACGGCGTCGAGCCTCGCCTCGATCCCGGAGAGCTCCGCGAGGGGATGGCGAAGCCAGGCGGCGAGCCGCCGCCCGCCGGGGGCGGTCACGGTCCGATCGAGGAGGCCGAGGAGCGTGCCCTTCCGCTTTCCCCCGGAGAGCGTCCGCTCGAGCTCGAGGTTCGTGCGGGTCGCCTCGTCCACGAGGAGCACGTCCTCCGCGGCGAGCCGGGAGAGGCGGTCCACGTGGCGCGGCGCCGCGCGCTGGGTCTCGGCGAGGTACGCGACCGCCGCCGCGGCGGCCGCGAGGCCGAGCGGGAGCCCGCCCACGCCGAAGCCGTCGAGGCTCGGGACCCCGAGGTGGCGCCGGAGCGCCTCCTCCGCGCGCTCGAACTCTGCGTCCGGGCGGCGGGCGACGGGCGCCCCCGCGGCGCGGGCGAGCGCTTCCGCGCGGGCGGCGTCGGCCCCCTCCGCGAGGAGTACCTCGCGGACGCCCGCCCGGCGGAGCTCGTCGATCGCCCGCTCGTCGGAGGGCAGCTCGGCGAGCCGGAGCTCTCCCGTGGAGGCGTCGAGGAGCGCGAGCCCGGCGGCGGGCCCCTCCCCGAACGCGACCGCGCCCAGGTAGCTCGCCTCCTTCGGGTCGAGGACGCCGTCGTCGAGGACCATCCCGGGGGTGACGACGCGGGTGACCTCTCGCCGGACTATGGCCGACTTGCCTGGCTCCTCCACCTGGTCGCAGATGGCGACCTTGAACCCCTTCTCGAGGAGCTTCGCGACGTACCCGCGGGCGGCGTGGTGCGGGACGCCGCACATCGGGACGCGGTCGTCGCCCTTCGAGCGCGAGGTGAGCGTGATCTGGAGCGCCTCGGACGCCTGGACGGCGTCCTCGAAGAACATCTCGTAGAAGTCGCCGAGCCGGAAGAAGAGGATCGCGTCGGGGTACCTCGCCTTCGTCTCGAGGTACTGACGCATCATCGGCGTCGTGGCCTGGGCGATCTCCGGCACGGGGGAAGGGTTCTACCACGCGGGTCCCCCCGGCGCGGCGCGTGCCGCGGAGGGCCCCGTGTGCGGTTTCCGGATGCGGTTTCCGGATGCGGTTCCGGATTCGGTCGCGGACGCGGGGTTCGGCTACGCCTGCGCCGCACCCGCAGCCGCAGCCGAATACGGGTCCGAATCCGCCCGGCGCGAAGTGAGGTCGGCCGGAGATCCTCTACGGTCCGGCCCCTGCATCCGGTGTGCGGCCTGGGCCGCGAGCATCCAACGCGCGGGCGCGCGCCGTTCTCACCAGGCGAGGCAAGGGTGGCAGGTCACGCATCGGGCCGGGTCCGCGGCGCCCCCGGTGCAGACGGCGGCGGCCGGCTCGGCGTGGCGCGGGTTCACCACGCCGTTCATGTGGACCGCGGGATCCACCGAGGTGCTTCCGAAGCCCGGGTGGCAGGTCCCGCAGTCCGTCCTGGCGACGTGGGGCGCGGCCGGCGGGATGCCGTGGCAGGAGTTGCATCTCGCGGCACGGAAGGTGACCGTGACCGTGACGGGCGCGGTGAGGCCCGCGAGCGTGCACGTGGAGGTCGCGGAGGCGCAGCCGGTCCAGCCGGCGAGCTCGTGCCCCGGGCTCGGCGTCGCGACGAGCGTGATGGCGCCTCCCGGGGTCACGGCCGCCGCGCAGTCGGAAGGGCAGCTCATCCCGTCCACGACCGCGCCCCCCGCGGCGGCGGACAGGGTCCCGGCGCCCGCCACCTGCCCGGTGACGACGACGTTCCCCGCTCCGAAGGTCGCGGAGACCGTGCGGCCCGAGGTCATCGCGGCGACCAGGCACGTCGCGGCGTCCACGGGCGTGCAGCCGCTCCAGGAGGTCACGCGCGAGCCGGGATCGGGGAGCGCGGTGAGCGTCACCGTCGAGCCGTTCGCCACCGGCGCGCTGCATGCCGTGAGCTCCGCGCTCCCGCTCCGGCAGTCGATGGGCGGCGCGGTCGGGGCCTGGAGCCGCCCTCCGTAGGGAGGCGTGAAGGTCGGGGTGAGCGCGGGGTACGTCCTCGCCACGAGCGTGAAGGTCGTGGGCTTGAAGTTCGCGGTCACCGTCCGGGCCCCGCTCACGGCGACGTTGCAGCGCGGGCCCCAGCCCGGTCCGGCCGGGGTCACCGAGCTGCAGCCGGACCAGCTCACGAAGGTGGCGTTCGAGACGTCGGCGGCCCGAAGGACGACGGTCGTGCCGATCGAGGCGCGCCCCACGCAGTTCGCCGGGGAGTCGGTGCGGCAGGCGATGGGAAC
>JBBIPT010000053.1:0-17952 GCA_037442705.1 Anaeromyxobacter sp. | reverse complement strand
CGGGTCACCTCGGCGCGGATGACGCGGTAGAGGGCGGCGCGGCTGCGCTCGGTGGGCAGCCCCAGCTCCCAGGCGATGCTCTTGTAGATGTCCATCACGTTGCCGGTGGAGAGCGGCACGTAGAAGAGTAACCGCTGCACGGACCCCGTCTGGCCGAGGTGAGACGCTCGCGCCAGACTGGAGGGCATGACAGATCGCGAGGTGTGGGCGGAGCGGGTGGCGGAGTGGAAGGCGAGCGGGCTGTCCTCGCCGGCGTACTGCGCGGGCAAGGACTTCACGCCGGGCGGGCTGCGGTACTGGGCTCACCGGTTGGCGCATGGCGACGGGGCTCGGCCGCGGGTACGTCTGGCGAAGGTGGTTCCTGTCCGACGGCGGCAACGACAGGAGGCGCGGCCGGCGCCCCTTGGCGTCGCCCCCGACCTGGTCGTCGTCGAGGTCGGCGGAGCGCGGATCGCCGTGCGCGCGGGCTTCGACCGGGCGACCCTGGCGATGGTCCTCGACGAACTGCTCGCCGCCGCCACGCGGAGCGGCCGATGATCCCGCACGGCGTCGAGATCTTCGTCGGGCTGGACCCGATCGACCTGCGCTGGAGTTTCGACCGGCTCTCCGGGACCGTCACGGAGCGGATCGGCCGGGAGTCGCGCTGCGGGGCGCTCTTCGTCTTCTTCGGGAAGCGACGCGACGCGATCAAGGTCCTCTTCAGCGACGGCACCGGGATGTGCGTCTTCTACAAGCGCCTCGACCGCGGCACGTTCCGGCTGCCCGAGGCGGCGCCCGGGACCACGAGCGTGGCGATCGACGAGCGGGCCCTGGACGACCTGCTCGACGGGATCGACGTTCAGGCGAAGGAAAAGAGAGCGAGAGCGGTGCGCACCCATTGACAGATCGATCGCGGTGGCTACAAGTGATCCCGCGATGAACGCGACGGCGGCGATCACCCGGATCACGGAGCTGGAGGCGGCGCTCGCCGCCGAGCGATCCGCCCATCGCACCGCCATCGCCGCGGCCGACGATCGGCTGGCGAAGGTCACCGAGGAGCGCGACCTCCTGCGCACGTCGCACGAGCGGCTGCGCCTGGAGTTGGAGCTGCTCAAGCGGCGCATCTTCGTGGCGAAGGCCGAGCGGGTGGATACCGCGCAGCTCGAGCTGGAGTTCGCGGCGAAGCTGGCCGCGCTCAACCGGCTCGGCGGAGGACCGCCGCCGATGGCCGGCGCCCCGGGCAACCGTCCGGCGCGCGAGAGGCGCAAGCCCACGGGGCGGCGCGACCTGCGAGACGTGAAGGCCCCGGAGGTGCGGGTCGAGACCCTCGACCCGATCTTCGAGAAGCTCGTGACCGAGGGGAAGGCCGAACGATTCGACTTCGAGGAGAGCCGGAAGGTCGCCTGGGAGCGCGGGGGACCGCGGATCGTCGTCCACGCCCGGGCGAAGTACCGGGTCGTCGATGCGCAGGGCGAGTCGATGATCGAGACCGCTCCGATGCCGCCGGAGTGCTTCCCGCGGTCGCTCGCCGCGCCGTCGCTCCTCGCGCACGTCCTCACGGACAAGTTCTGCGATGGGCTGCCGCTCCACCGGATCGAGAACCGGCTCGCCCGCGACGGCTTCCCGCTCGACCGCGGCACCATGAGCCGGTGGGTCGAGGACGCCGGCGCCACCGCCGGCGCGACGGTCGTCGCCGCCGCCCGGGAGGAGGCGTGGCGCACCGCCTTCTGCATCGCCACCGACGCCACCGGGATCGCGGTCCAGCCCTCGCCCCGCGAGGACGGCAAGTCCCAGGCCTGCCACCGAGGCCACTACTTCGTGCAGATCGCCGACCGCGACCACGTCTTCTTCGAGTACGCGCGCAAGGAGACGAGCGCGTCGATCGCCGAGATGTTCGCGGGCTACGCCGGGTACGTCCAGGCCGACGCGAAGAGCGTCTACGACGTGCTCTTCCGGGAACCGGACAAGCCGCCCGAGGACGAGGGCGGCAAGAAGGTCGAGGTCGGCTGCTGGAGCCACGGCCGCCGCAAGTTCTGGGAGGCGACCTGCACGAAGAGCGAGGTCGCACGGGAGGGGCTCGCGCGAATCGGTTACATGTTCGCGCTCGAGGACGCGTGGCGCCGCGATCCGGCCGACGTGATCCTGCGCATGCGCCGGCAGTACCTGCGGCCGCATCTCGAGGACTTCTTCGCCTGGGCCGAGGTCGAGCACGAGCGAGTGCGCGACCAACGCGGGCTCGTGCGCAGCGCGCTCGGCTACGCCCTCCGCCAGAAGGACGCGCTCATGCGCGTGCTCGACGACGGGCGGCTCCAGCTCGAGAACAACAGGTCGGAGCGCGAACTGCGGAGAATCGCCGTCGGAAGGAAGAACTGGCTCTTCGTCGGGAGCCACGACCACGGCGAGGCCGCCGGGCACATCTTCTCGCTCGTCGCCTCGGCCCGGCTTCACCGGCTCCACCCCGAGGAGTATCTGCGCGACCTCTTCCGCGTCTTGGCCCACTGGCCGCGGGAACGCTACCTCGAGCTCGCGCCCAAGTACTGGGCCCAGACCCGCGCCCGCCTCGACCCCGCCGAGCTCAAGGATGAGGTGGGCGTGCTCACCGTCCCGCCGCCCCTCCCGGCCTCGCCGGAAGAGCAGACGGCGGCGGACTGATCGCCCAACCCCGGGGTCGCGCTCGAAGCTCGTCTCCACGCCCCGAGGGTGCCTCGCCCGCCGCGCAGTCGCCAGACGGGGTTCATGCAGCGGTTACGGTGGAGAGCGAGAAGCGCGAGGTGCGCGAGCAGCGCTTCCGCTACGGCCCGAAGGAGCAGGAGGAGCTGGAGGCCAACGAGGAGAAGCTCCGCGAGATCGGCGAGGTGGCCCGCTTCCTGCCGGCGCTCTTCTGCTCCCCCACCATGGAGCTCGGCGTGGACATCTCGGCCCTCAACGCCGTCTACCTCCGCAACATCCCGCCCACGCCGGCCAACTACGCCCAGCGGAGCGGCCGCGCCGGCCGGAGCGGCCAGGCCGCCCTTGTGCTCACCTACTGCGCCGCCCTCAGCCCCCACGACCAGTACTTCTTCCGAGACCCCAAGCAGATGGTCCACGGCGAGGTGCGCCCGCCGCTCCTCGACCTCGCCAACCAGGAGCTGGTCGAGAGCCACCTCCAGGCCGTCTGGCTCGCCTGCACCCGTGAGCCCCTCGACCCGGCCATCTCCAGGCTGCTGGTCCTCGAGGATCCGGAGCGCCCGATCCGGCCGGAGCTGCGCGACCAGATGGGGAAGCCCGACGTCACCGCCGAGGCGGTCGAGCGGATCGGCCGCGTCCTCGACCTGCTGGACGGCGAGCTGACCGAGAAGCGCGCCCCCTGGTACCCGGGCAAGGAGGCCTTCGCCGCCAAGGTGGCCGCCGGCGGCCTCGCGAGCTTCGAGCGGGCCTTCAGCCGGTGGCGCGATCTCCTCCTGGCGGCCGAGACGCAGATGGCCGCAGCCAACGCCATCAACGTCAGCCACACGGCGCGCCCCGAGGAGAAGAAGGCCGCCAAGAGTCGCTACCTCCAGGGGCTCGACCAGATGAACCTGCTGAAGCAGGGGACCAACAACCTCTCCAGCGACTTCTACACGTACCGCTACCTCGCCACGGAGGGCTTCCTCCCCGGCTACAACTTCCCGCGCCTGCCGCTCATGGCCTGGGTGCCGGCCTCCACCGACGGCAGCGGCGGGAAGCAGACCTTCCTGCAGCGCCCCCGCTTCCTCGCGCTCTCCGAGTTCGGCCCGCGCAGCCTCGTCTACCACGAGGGTCGCGCGTATCGCGTCGTCCGGGCGCTCCTCTCGCTCTCTGGCCTCGACGCCACCACGCCCAACGCCGAGTTGCCCACCAAGTCGGTCCGTATCTGCCGGAGCTGCGGTGCCGGCCACTTCACGCCCGAGCGGTCCACCTGCCACGGGTGCGGCGCGTCGCTGGGGGACGCTGACCTCGTCAACCACGTCTACCGTATCGAGAACGTGGCCACGCAGCAGGCCGAGCGGATCACCGCCAACGACGAGGAGCGCCAGCGCCAGGGCTTCGAGCTCCAGACCACCTTCCAGTGGGCGGAGCGCGAGGGGAGCGTGGACGTCCGCAAGGGTGTGGCCGCCGACCCCGACGGCGAGATCCTCCGGCTCGGGTACGGCCCGGGCGCCACCATCACCCGCATCAACAAGGGGCTCCGGCGCCGCGCCAACAAGCGGCAGCTCGGCTTCCGCATCGACCCCGTCTCCGGTTACTGGGCCAAGAACGAGGACGAGGACGAGGAGGTCGCCGACCCGACCAAGGCGGCGCGCCAGTGGATCGTCCCGAGCGTCGAGGACCGGAAGAACGCGCTGCTCGTCCAGCCGGCCGAGCCGGACCTCGACGAGGCCACGCTGGTCACGCTCCAGCACGCCCTGCTGCGCGGCATCGAGGCCGTCTTCCAGCTCGAGGAGGGGGAGATCCTGGCCGAGCCCATGCCGACCAGGGACGACCGGAACGGCTTCCTCCTCCACGAGGCCACCGAGGGAGGCGCCGGCGTCCTCACCCGGCTCGTCTCCGACACCACCATCATCCAGGACATCGCCCGCGAGGCCCTGGACATCATGCACTTCGAAGTGAAGGACCTGCCGGCCTCGCCGGCCGCGCTCGTCGATCAGCAGGGCACCACCTGCGTCGCGGCCTGCTACCGCTGCCTCATGTCCTACTTCAACCAGCCCGACCACGAGGCGCTCGACCGGCGCGACCCCAAGGCGAAGGAGATCCTGCTTCGCCTCGCCCGCTCCTTCACGAGCGGGCTCATGGAGGAGGAGGTCCTCCCCGTTCGTGGTTCGACAGGCTCACCACGAACGGAGCCCTCGGGCCCATCCCCGGCGGACCCGCGAACGGCAGCCGCGCCGCTCCTGCAACGCTGGCTCGCCGAGGCCGAGGCGCGCGGCCTGCCCCGGCCCGACGCTCGGGGCGCCGAGGCCGACGGCCACGTCGTCTGGCGCGACTTCTTCGTGGCCGCCGTCGTCGGGCCGACCGACGCCGCCGTGACGAGGCGGCTCGCCGACAAGGGCTACCAGCTCCACCGCTTCGGCGATCCCGCCACCTGGCCCCAGACCTTCGAGGCGCTCGCCCGGGCGCTCGCCCACTGACCATGCCCAACGCCCAGTTCTCCCCCGGCACCCTCATCCGAGCCCGGGGTCGCGAGTGGATCGTCCTCGCCGGGAGCGACGAGGAGAACCTCCGCGTCCGCCCCGTCTCCGGCTCCGAGGAGGACGTCGCCCTCATCCACGTGCCGCTCGAGACCGAGGCGGTCACCGGCGCCACCTTCCCCGCGCCCACCGCGGCGCAGCGCGCCGGCCAGGACGCCGCGCTCCTCCTGCGGGACGCCCTGCTCCTGTCGCTCCGGCGCGGCGCCGGCCCGTTCCGCAGCATCGGCCAGGTGGCGGTCGAGCCGCGCGCCTACCAGCTCGTGCCGCTGCTCATGGCGCTGAAGCAGGACCCGGTGCGGCTGCTCGTCGCCGACGACGTCGGCATCGGCAAGACCATCGAGGCGGCCCTCATCGCCCGAGAGCTGCTCGACCGCGGCGAGGCCGACCGCTTCACAGTCCTCTGCCCGCCCCACCTCGTCGACCAGTGGCTCACCGAGCTGGAGCACCGCTTCAACCTGCGCGCCGTCGCCGTCACCGCCGCCAGCGCCAGCCGCCTCGAGCGGACCATCCCCATCGGCGACTCCATCTTCCACGCCCACCCGTTGACGGTGGTGAGCCTCGACTACATCAAGAACCCGCGCCGGCGAGACGACTTCCTCCGGGCCTGCCCGGACCTGGTCATCGTGGACGAGGCGCACACCTGCGCCCCCACCGGCGCCACCCGCCACCAGCGCTACGAGCTCCTGAAGGGGCTGGCCGCGTCGCCCAAGCGCGGCCTCGTCCTGCTGACCGCCACGCCCCACAGCGGCGACGAGGAGGCCTTCTACAAGCTCCTTGGGCTGCTCGACGGCAAGTTCGAGGCGCTTGCCACGGCGCAGGGCGACGCGCAGAAGACGCTGCGCGACCAGCTCTCCAGCCACTTCGTGCAGCGCCGCCGCCCGGACATCGACGAGTGGAAGGACGGCAGCGTCTTCCCGAAGCGCGAAGTGAAGGAGCTGACGTACCAGCTCACGGGTCCCTGGGAGCGGTTGTTCGAGGCGGTGCTCGACTACTGCGCAGGGGTGGTCGAGGCGGCCGGCGGGGACGAGCGGCGCCAGCGGCTCGACTTCTGGGGCACCCTCGCCCTGATGCGGTGCGTCGCGTCCAGCCCGGCCGCCGCCGCTCAGGCCCTCCGGACCCGGGCTCGTCTCGACGTTGAGACGGATGAGGACGCGATCCAGGACCAGCTCTTCGACGGCGGCGCCGACGCGCTCACCGAGGACGACGTCGAGCCGCCCGCCGCCGCAGAGGACGGCGTCCTGGCGGGGCTCATCGAGCAGGCCGAGGCGCTCTCGGGGCAGTCGGGGGATCCGAAGCTGAAGCTCCTCACCACCCACCTGGAGCAGCTCGTCGCCGACGGCTTCCACCCGGTCGTCTTCTGCCGCTACATCGCCACCGCCCACTACCTCGGTCGCCACCTGAAGGACCGGTTCAAGGGGGTGGCGGTGGACGTCGTCACCGGTGAGCTCACCTCCGAGGAGCGGAAGGAGAAGGTCGAGCTGCTCGGCGAGGCGGAGCGCCGCCTCCTCGTCGCGACCGACTGCCTCTCTGAGGGCGTCAATCTCCAGGAGCACCTCGACGCGGTGGTCCACTACGACCTCTCCTGGAACCCGACCCGCCACGAGCAGCGGGAGGGGCGCGTGGACCGGTTCCTCCAGCGGTCCAAGGTGGTCCGCGCCACCCTGCTGTACGGCGCCAACAACCCGGTGGACGGAGCGGTCCTTGAGGTCATCCTCCGCAAGGCGGCCAAGATCCGGGAGGAGCTGGGCGTCCCGGTGCCGCTCCCGGACGAGGGGCACACCCTGACCCAGGCGCTCATGAAGGCCGTCCTCCTGCGCCACGAGAAGGACGCCAAGCAGCGCCTCCTCGACTTCGGCTCCACGCCGGAGGCCAAGGTCATCGACCAGAGCTGGACCGACGCCGCGGTCCGGGCCAAGGCCAACAAGACCATCTTCGCCCAGCGCCGCCTCAAGCCGGCCGACGTGCTCCCCGAGTGGGAGCGGACGCGGGCCGCTCTCGGCGACGCCCGGGACGTGCAGCGTTTCGCCGACCGGGCGCTCGCCCGCTTCAACTCCGGCCTCCAGCCGCTCGGCAAGCGGGGCTTCCGGGCGCCGCTGGACGGCCTCCCCGAGGACCTGCGCGAGCGGCTCGACGCCGAGGGGCTGGCCGGGACGCCCCAGCTCGACTTCGTCTTCCCTCCGGCCGCCCGCTGCCGGCCGGTGACGCGGAGCCACCCGCTCGTCTCCATCCTCGCGGAGACCCTCCTCGAGCGGACCCTCGCCGCGGCGGGGCTGGAACCGCTGGAGGACCGGTCGGACCCGGGCGTGCTCGGGCGGGTCGGCTGCTGGATCAGCGCCGGCGTGACCGAGCAGACGACGGTGGCGCTCCTGCGCCTCCGCCACCAGCTCGCCGCCGGGCGCGGCTCGGCGCAGTCCACCATCCTGGTGGAGGAGGCCGCGGCGGTCGGCTGGGCCGGCGCAAGCTCGCCGCGGCTCGTCGAGGGGATCGACGCCCTCGGGCTCCTCCAGCCGGCCGCGACCGACGACGCCAAGAAGGCCGTCGCGGCGCGCAAGATCGACGAGGCGCTCGCGCTCCTCGGCGCCCGCGGGGCCGACCTCGAGGCCTTCGCCAGGCGGCGCGCCCAGGCGCTCCTCGACGACCACCGCCGCGTCCGGGAGGCCTCCGACGCCCGGGGCTCCTGGACCGTGAAGTCGCTCCTCCCGGCCGACGTCATCGGCCTCTTCGTCCTGCTGCCGGAGGAGCGCTGACCATGGCCCCCCGACGCCCCCGGCGCGGAGTCCGGCAGCGCGAAGCCCGGCTCACCTTCGAGGCGCTCGCCATCGAGGGCGGCCTCATCTCCCCGGAGTGGCTCGCTCGGGTGGCGCAGCTCGACGCCGGTCACCAGGCCGAGGTCGACTACCGCATCCCCAAGGGGCTCAACCTCCGCGACGAGATCGGCCGGTACTGGCGCATCGCCCAGGCCCAGTGGACCGACTTCGCCCACGCGCTCGCCGCCGGCCGCGCCACGAAGCAGGTCGCCGAGCAGTTCGTGACCGCGCTCCTCGAGGACTGTCTCGGCTTCGGCTCCCTCGCGGCCCGAGGTCCGGTCACCAAGGGGGAGCGCACCTACCCGCTCGCCTGGGCCGCCCTGGAGGGGCGGGTACCGGTCGTCATCGTGGCGCCGCGCCCGGCCACGAAAGGGGACGGGGACGCGAGGAGCGCCCTCGACGATCTCTCGCCCGAGCTGGGGGACGCCGGGCGGCGCCGCAGCGCCTTCGGCCTGGCGCAGGAGTACTTGAACGCCGAGGAGGACGCCCTCTGGGCCATCGCCTCCGACGGTCTGACGCTCCGGCTCTGCCGCGACAACGCCTCGCTCACCCGCCCCGCCTGGATCGAGGCCGATCTCGACCGGATCTTCCGCGAGGAGCGCTACTCGGACTTCGCCGCCCTCTGGCTGCTGGCCCACGAGACCCGCTTCGGCAAGCCGGGCATGCCCGCGCCAGACTGCCCTCTCGAGGCATGGCGGAAGCTGGAGCTCGAGGGCGGAGCACGGGCGCTCGGCGACCTGCGGAACGGCGTGGAGGCGGCGCTGGTCGCGCTCGGCAAGGGCTTCCTCGCCAACCCGGACAACCAGCCGCTGCGCGCGGCGCTGCACGACGGGAAGCTCTCGGCCAGCGAGTACTTCCAGGAGCTGCTCCGGCTGGTCTACCGCCTCATCTTCCTGCTCACGGCGGAGGAGCGTGATCTCCTCCACCCGGCCGGCGTTGCCGACGGCGTGAAGGCCCGCTACGCCCAGGGCTACGGCCTGCGGCGCCTCCGCGACCGGGCGGTGAAGCGGAGCGCCCACGACCGCTTCGGCGACCTCTGGGAGGCGCTCAAGATCGTCCTCCGAGGAGTGGCCACCGGCGAGCCGCGCCTCGGCCTGCCCGCGCTGGGCGGCCTCTTCGCCGCCGACCAGTGCCCTGACCTCGACGCAGCGCGCCTGGAGAACCGGGCCCTGCTCACTGCCGTCTTCCGGCTCTCCTGGCTGAAGGGGGACGCCGGGCTGGCGCGGGTCAACTGGCGAGACATGGGGCCGGAGGAGCTCGGCAGCGTCTACGAGAGCCTCCTCGAGCTGGTCCCGGTCATCCCGCCGGACCACCGCGGCTTCTCCTTCGCCACCGGCGACGAGACCAAGGGAAACGCCAGGAAGACGACCGGCAGCTACTACACGCCCGACAGCCTGGTGCAGGTGCTGCTCGACTCGGCGCTGGAGCCGGTCATCCAGGCCACGGCGGCTGCCAACCCTGAGGACCCCGTCGAGGCGCTCCTGAAGCTCTCGATCGTCGATCCAGCGTGCGGGAGCGGCCACTTCCTCCTCGCCGCCGCGCGCCGCCTCGCGGTCCACGTCGCCCGGCACGAGGCGAGGGGGACCCCGTCGGCCGAGCAGTACCGCCACGCGGTCCGCCAGGTGGTCAGCAGGTGTCTGTACGGCGTGGACCTGAACCCGATGGCGGTCGAGCTCTGCCGCGTGAGCCTCTGGATGGAGGCGGTGGAGCCTGGACGGCCGCTCTCCTTCCTTGATTCCCACATCCAGCGCGGGAACGCGCTCCTCGGCGCCACGCCCGAGCTGATGGCCAAGGGGATCCCCGACGCGGCCTTCGAGCCGATCGAGGGGGACGACAAGAAGACGGCGAGCCTGCTGAAGAAGAAGAACAGGGCGGCGGCCGAAGGACAGCGGGGCCTGGAATCGCTCTGGACGAAGCCCGCGGAGGCCGAGTCGGCCGAGGTCGCCAAGGCGGTGGCGGCCTTGGACGCCGCGCCGGACGCCAGCCTCGAGGACGTGGCGGAGAAAGAGGCGAAGTGGGACGCGCTCCAGCAGTCCCTCGCCTTCACCCACCAGAAGTTCTTGGCCGACGCCTGGTGCGCGGCCTTCGTGTGGCCGAAGCCGCCGACCGAGCCGAAGAAGGTCGATCCGGTGGTGGCGGCGGCGCCGACGAACGACCTGTGGAGGCAGATCCGGGACGCCCAGGGGAAGCCGCCGCCGGAGACAATGAAGACCGTCGCGGATCTGGTGGGGCAGTACCACTTCTTTCACTGGCACCTGGCCTTCCCGCAGGTGTTCGCGCGCGGCGGATTCGATGTGGTGCTGGGGAATCCGCCGTGGGACTCGCTCCTCTTCCGCGAGGAGGAGTTCTTCGCGGCGCAGCGCCCGGACATCGCCCAGGCTTCGACGGCTGCCTTGCGCAAGCGCATGATCGCGAAGCTCGCCGAGGAGGAACCGAGCCTCTTCCGCGAGTACGGTCGCGAGCTGCGCGCCGTAGATGGAGCCAACGCCTTCGTTCGGGCGGGCCCGACCTACCCCCTGTGCGGCGTCGGCCGCGTGAACCTCTACGCGCTGTTCGCGGAGGCAGCGAGGCGCCTCGTCTCGGTGCGCGGTCGCGTCGGGCAACTGCTGCCATCCGGTATCGTGACGGACGACTCGACCAAGCTCTTCTTCCAGGCCGCCGTGGAGAAGGGGCAGTTGGTGTCGTTCTTCGACTTCGAGAACAGGGTAGGACTCTTCCCGGCAGTGGACTCGCGCATGAAGTTCGGCGTTCTGATCCTGTCTGGCGCTCCCCGAGAGGGCGCCGATTCGGAGTTCATCTTCTTTGCTCTCCGGGTCGAGCACCTGAAGGACCAGGAGCGCAGGTTCTCACTGTCGGCCGGCGACATCGCCCTCCTCAACCCGGCGACCAGGACGTGCCCCATCTTCCGGTCGCGCCGCGACGCGGAGATCACGAAGGCGATCTACCGCCGGCTGCCCGTGCTCACGGAGTCTGGCTGGAAGTTGGAGCTACGCAGACTTCTGAACAGCGCCGACGACTCGGCTGGGTTCCTGGCTGAAGGCGGGACGGGTCGGATCCGGCTCTACCAGTCGAAGTACTTCCACCAGTTCGAGCACCGGTGGGCGACACACGACGGCGATGGCGATCGGGACCTGACAGACGTCGAGCGTGCCGACCCGTGGTTCTTCTCAAGCCCACGCTTCTGGTACTTGGCCGAGGAGATCCGCGAGCGGTTCGGCGGCAGCTGGCCACGTCCATGGGTCTTGGCCTGGCGCCGAATCGCCCGGTCGACCGACGAACGGACCTTCATCGCAACTGCACTGCCGTCTTTGGCGATCCCTGATACGGCTCGAGTGCTCCTACTCGGCGAAGAGCGGGTCCCGCTTGCGGCACCATTCCTCGGGAACTTGGGGGCGTTCGTGTTCGACTACGTTGCCCGCCAGAAGGTGGGCGGTACCGACGTGAGCGCATTCATCGTCGAGCAGCTCCCGATGCTTCCGCCAGCGGCGTACAAGGACGCCTTCGCCTGGTCGAGCGGCGTATCGACTTCACGATGGTTCTCTGCGCGGGTGGCGGAGTTGACCTACACCGCCTGGGACCTCGAACCCTTCGCCAAGAACGTTGGCTACGACGGCCCGCCCTTCCGCTGGGACCCCGAGCGCCGGTTCCTGCTCCGCGCCGAGCTCGACGCCGCCTTCTTCCACCTCTACGGCATCTCCCACGACGACGCCGACTACATCCTCGAGACCTTCCCCATCGTGAAGAAGAACGACGAGAAGGCCCACGGCGAGTACCGGACCAAGCGCGTCATCCTGGAGATCTACGACGCGATGGCCGAGGCGATCCGGACCGGGAAGCCCTACCAGACCCGCCTCGACCCGCCGCCGGCGGATCCGAAGGTGGCGCATCCCGCGAAGACCGCGCGCGGACGCGGGGAGGGAAAGGCATGACGGTCCCCGCCAAGCCGCGCCTCTACCACATCACCCACGTCGACAACCTCCCGTCGATCATCTCCGACGGCGGACTCGTGTCGGACGCCGTGATGGTGGCGCGTGGCGGGCCGCAGGCCACCATCGGGATGACCAACATCAAGCAGCGGCGGCTCGCGCTGCCGGTCGACTGCCACCCGGGGACCAAGGTCGGTGAGTACGTCCCGTTCTACTTCTGCCCGCGCTCGATCATGCTGTACCTCATCTACCGCGGGAACCACGCCGAGCTGGCCTACCGTGGCGGGCAGGAGCCCGTGCTCCACCTCGAGGCGGACCTGGAAGCGACCGTGGCGTGGGCGACCGCCAAGAGGAAGCGCTGGGCGTTCAGCCTCTCCAACGCCGGCGCGAGCTACACCGAGTTCCGTAGCTCGCTGTCCCAGCTCGGCGAGATCGACTGGGCCGCCGTGGGGGCCAGCGACTTCCGGCCCGCGAAGGTCAAGGAAGGGAAGCAGGCCGAGTTCCTGGTCCACGAGAAGTTCCCCTGGTCCCTCGTCACCGGGGTGGGCGCGTGCTCGGTCGCCACGATGAACAAGGCAGCCGCCGCCATGGCCCGGGCGAATCACCAGCCGCCCGTCAATGTCCGTCGCGAGTGGTACTACTAAGTTGGAGACTGCGATGATCACCTACCGCAAGGGCGACATCCTCGGGAGCGACACCGAGGCGGTGGTCAACACCGTCAACTGCGTCGGCGTCATGGGCCGGGGGATCGCGCTCCAGTTCAAGAACGCCTACCCGGCCAACTTCAAGGCGTACGAGGCGGCGTGCAAGCGGCAGGAGGTGCAGCCGGGGCGGATGTTCGTCTTCGACACCGGCCAGCTCGGCAGGCCCCGGTACATCATCAACTTCCCCACCAAGCGCCACTGGCGGGGGAAGAGCCGGATCGAGGACATCGAGGTGGGGCTCGAGGCGCTGGTCGCCGAGGTGCGGTCACGAGCCATCCACTCCATCTCCATCCCTCCTCTCGGGAGCGGGCTTGGCGGCCTGTCCTGGGGCCAGGTGAGGCCGCTCATCGAGCGGGCCGCCGCCAAGCTGACCGGCGTCGAGGTGGTCGTCTTCGAGCCGGGCCTCGCCTCGTCGGACGCCCGCGCCAACCGCTCGACCGACGTCCCCGAGATGACCGCCGGCCGGGCGGCCCTCGTGGCCCTCATGGAGCGCTACCTGGCGGCCCTGATGGACCCGTCCATCACGCTGCTGGAGGTCCACAAGCTCATGTACTTCCTCCAGGCGGCCGGCCAGCCGCTCCGCCTGGAGTACAAGAAGGCGATCTACGGCCCCTACGCCGAGAACCTCCGGCACGTCCTGCGGCACGTCGAGGGGCACTTCGTCGCCGGCTACGCGGACGGGGGCGACAGCCCGACGAAGGAGCTCTCCCTGGTGCCCGGCGCCGCCGAAGAGGCGCGAGGGCAGCTCGCGGCCGACGCGGCCACGCAGCAGCGGCTCGACCGCGTGTCCCGCCTGGTCGATGGGTTCGAGACGCCGTTCGGGCTCGAGCTGCTCGCCACCGTTCACTGGGTGGCGACCCACGAGCAGGCGGTGACGCCCGAGGCGGCCGAGCGCGCGACCTACGCCTGGGGGAAGCGGAAGGCGCAGTTCACGAAGAGGCAGATCGACGGGGCGTTCGAGCGAATCCGCGCCGAGGGCTGGCTGGGGGCCGGATGAGTCCGTCACGGACATCGCAATGATCGTGTCCGTTACCCGACGTCACCTTCGCGCCAAGCCGCTGAAGAGGCGGGGGATTCCTGTCGGACATGGTGCGACAGGATGAGCCAGGCGCCCGGAACCACTACCCGCCTCGAGAAGGCCGCCGTCGACAACGGCTTCGACCTCGTGCGCGAGCCGGTGGCCGAGTGGCTCGCCTTCGGCAGCACGCACGCCCCGCTCGACGTCTGGCTCAAGGGCGTGGAAGGCGGGCTGCTGGCGGTGGCAATGTCCCGCGTAGACGTCGCGCAGGCCCTGGGCGATCACGGCCTTGCTTGCTCTGCGAAGCCCCCGCCCGGTGCGGCGGCTCGTCTCGACGTTGCGACGATTCCCGAGCTCAACGGCCTGCTGCGGCGCGCATACCAGCTCGCACGGACCCTTCCGCACCAACTCCTGCGCGACTTCGAGCAGAAGACCGCCGGGATGCCCCGGTCGACCGAGGCCGAGCGGCTCGTCGTCCAGCGCGTCGGCCAGGACGTCTTCCGGGCGGGCCTCATGGAGTACTGGGGCGGGAGGTGCGCCGTCACGGGCCTCGCCGTCCCGGAGCTCCTCCGGGCCAGCCACATCAAGCCCTGGGCGGCCTGCGAGACCGACGCCGAGCGGCTCGACGTGTTCAACGGGCTGCTTCTGGCGCCCCACCTGGATGCGCTGTTCGACAACGGGTTCATCACCGTGGCTGACGACGGCGCCGTACTCGTCTCAAGCAAGCTGCCCGAGGAGGCGAGGCGGCCGCTCGGCCTCGTTGATGTCCTTCGCCTTGGTAGGCTCGACTCCGGGCATCGGCGCTACCTGCCGTGGCACCGGGAGAGGGTGTTCAAGGGGTAGACGGCAGCGAGGCACGTTCTCGCGGGTACGCGAAGGGGAAGGCGGTCGCTCGCTTCGCCGCAGAGAAGGACAACCAGAGCCTGGGTGGGCACTGCGTTGCGGCCTGCATCACGGACGGGACATTGCTTATGAAGTGGGCGAAGAGGATTCAGGGGCTAGCCGATCACGTGTTCGACGACATCTGCCATGAGGCTGCGGCCGCCGGTGCGATCACGAAGGACGAAGCGCACGATGCGGCGATGTTCCTGAAGCATCGTCGAGATCACCTCCCTGACCTACTGAAAGCAGGACCGCTCATGGTCGGCATCAAGAACTGGGGGAGCGTATGAAGCCGTTCTGGCTAGTGGCGAAGTACGTCGAGGACCTTCGGCGACGCGAGCCCAAGAACGTGGGGGTCATCCTCTTCGCGGATGGGAACGTCTATCCGCGCTTCCTGGGAATGCGCGACGGAGGCAGACTCGATCGACGAGTCCTTCGGTGGATGGGGTCTGCCGCGAACTACGCCGCGTGGGTCCAGTACTGGACCGACGCGGTAGCGTGTACTCCGGTCGAGCAGTGGCGCGACCTTCTGAAGCGGTCGTCGGACGACAACTACTTCTTGGAGGTTGGGGGCGAGCGACTGTTTGGTGGATTCACTGATCGCCAGACTGCGGATGACTTTGCGGACATGCTCTTCGCCACCCTTGTTGGAACTCCAGCACCGGGTGCGCTGAACGTGGCGCAACTGACTGAGGCCCTGCTGGCGCGTCTCGACATCAGCGAGCGTGTCGAGCGGGACTTCTCTCTTCAGATCCCTTCCAGCCCCGACAACATTAGGTTCGACTATCGCTTCGACAACGGAGCGACGCACCTAATGAAGCGAGTCTCGTTGAGCGTCCCCGGAGACCGCGCTTGGGAGCAGCTGCACGCAGCGGCGTGGACGTTCGAGAAGGCCAAGAGTGCTCCGGCTGACAAGGAGATGAGCCTGATCGCCCTGGTTCGTACGCGCCCCGAAGACGATGATCTTCATCGGCAGATGGCCGTGTTGGGTGAGCGTTCCACCATCATCGACGTCGGTGAACCGGAGAAGGCCGCCTCCGTGATGAAGGCTGTGCTCCATCTCTCAGCCTGACCGCCTGCTCCACGACGGGGCGGATTCGGGGGCGAGTGCGGTGGCCCAAAGCTGGCCCAACTTCCGTCAGAACGTGACGGTTCGTGCGTGTCAGGCCCCGACACACCGGCGAACGAAACGATGAGTTGGCAGGCACTTCCGAGCAGCCGGGTGACACGCACCGACTAGGACTGACAGAGCGGGCGACCCCGGCTTACAGGGCGGCTCCGGCCTTTCTCCCGACGGTGCGGACCTTGCCGCGCCTCCCTCGTGTCGTTATACATAAGTAATAACGGAGGCCCGCCATGCGGAAGAAGCTCACGGCCATCGGGAACAGCCTCGGCATCGTCATCGAGAAGCCGATCCTGGAGCTCCTCGACATCGACCGGGACACCGAGCTCGACATGAGGACCGACGGCGAGAAGCTCGTCCTCGTGCCGATCCGGAAGGGGAAGCGCGAGCGGGTGAGGGCCGCGCTCGGCCGCGCCATGTCCGCCCACGACGAGAGCCTCCGCAAGCTGGCCAAGTGATGGATCCGGAGTTCCTCGACCTGGCCGACGTGCTCCTCATCCACGAGGAGCAGCTGGCCCGCTTCGGCGGATCGGCAGGGCTCCGGGACGAGGACTCCTCGAGTCGGCCCTGGGGATGCCGCGTGCGACCCACGAAGGGCTGGTTCTCCGCGATGTGGAAGGCGTACGCCGCCGCCATCGCGAAGAGGCCCTCGTGGACGAACGCGCCGCCGAAAGCAGCGACCCCTCCCCCTCGCACGTCTTGCTAGAGTTCCGTCATGGCCTCGAGCCGCGCCGCCACCGTGGCCGCCTACCTCGCCGAGTTCCCGCCTGAGCGGCGCGCCGTCGTCCGCGCGGTGCGGGCGCTCGTCCGGAAGAGCCTGCCGCGAGGCTACCGGGAGGGGATGGAGCACGGGATGATCGCCTGGCAGGTCCCGCTCTCCGTCTGCGCGGAGACGTACAACGGGCGCCCGCTCCTCTACGCGGCCCTCGCCGCGCAGAAGCAGTACTACGCGCTCTACCTCATGGCGCCCTACGTGGACCCGGCGGCCGGCCGCGCGCTCGCCGCCGCGTGGCGGCGGGCCGGGAAGCGGCTCGACATGGGGAAGTCCTGCCTTCGCTTCCGGTCGCTCGAGGATCTCGTCCCCGAGGCCGTCTCGGGCGCGGTGGCCGCCATGGCGCCGGCCGCCTTCGCCGCTGTGGCCGAGGGCGCCCGCGGGCGCTCCGGGCGCGGCGCTCCGGCCCGGGGGCGAGCACCGAGGCGGCCGGGCCGCAGCGGCTAGCGGTTCCCCCTCAGCGACAGGCCTGCGTTCGCGGGGAGGTGTTCGTGCCGCAGGTCCAGCAGCCGGCTCCGCAGCTCACTGCGAAGCAGCCGGTCTGGTAGCTCCCGGTCGCGCCGCAGGGCGGGACGGCCCCGACCCATCCGTCCGATCCGGTGCACGCGGCGCCCACGCTCTCGCAGGAGGCCGTGAAGGGGTAGCGCGTCACGGCCGTGTCCGAGCAGTCGTAGTCGAAGCCTCCGCAACCGTTTGCGGTGTCGAACCAGCCCGCCTGCCCTGGGTAGGTGTCGCCGGACGCGTCGCAGCAGTCGCCGGCGACCCCCACGATCTGGACGCCTTCCGCGACGCCGCGGTGGAGGCGGGGATCGCGAAGATCGAGGACTTCAACCGGGGCGACAACGCCGGCAGCTCGCGCTTCGAGGTGAACCAGCGGCGCGGCGTGCGCTGGAACACGGTGAAGGCCTTCCTCCGCCCCGCGGAGGGGAGGCCGAACCTCACCGTCCTCACCGGCGCCCTCGTCCGGAAGGTCCGGCTCGCGAGGGGCCCGGACGGCCGCCCCGAGGCGAAGGGGATCGAGCTCTCCCTCGGGGACGAGGAGGCCTACGCCGAGGCGCGGCGCGAGACGATCCGGCCGCCGTCGTGGACTCGCGGCTCCGCGTGCGCGGCGTGAGCCGGCTCCGCGTGATCGACGCCTCGATCATGCCGAACGTGACCTCCGGCAACACGAGCTCTCCCACCGTGATGATCGCGGAGAAGGGGGCGCAGGCGGTGATCGAGGACGCCCGGGGCGGTGAGCCTGCGCCGGGGCCGCCCTCGCCGCGACCAGGCCCGGGTTCACCGCCGCCCGCGTCCCCGCGGAGGGGCCGCCCGCCGCTCCCCCTCGAGCACCGCCCGCTTCCGCTCGACGCCCCACCGGTACCCGCCCGTCGTCCCCTGGCCGCGGACGACCCGATGGCAGGGCACGAGGAGCGCGACCCGGTTCGTCGCGCAGGCCCTCGCGACGGCGCGCGCCGAGCACCCTGCCCTCGCCGTCGTCGCTTCGGCCGACGCCGTGATCGCCGTCAGCCGCGGCATGCGCGACGACGTCCTGGCCGCCCTGTCGACGGCCGCC
>JBBIPT010000052.1:0-18328 GCA_037442705.1 Anaeromyxobacter sp. | reverse complement strand
GATCACCTTCCCGAGCGCCCGCTGGCAGACCGCGCAGAACGGCACCCGGTTCCGCGAGAACATCACGCAGTCGGCCTGGGGCCGGTAGTAGCCCCTCGCCTCGTAGTGCGCCCCCTCGAACGCCCCCACCTTCCCCGCGAACGGGAAGGACGAGAGGAGCGCCGTCTCCTCCTTCTGCTGCATGAGGAAGAGCGCGTCCATCTCCGACTCCGGCCGGTTCTCCGCGCGGATCCGCTTGCGGAGCTCCTGGATCTCCCGCGACCGCTTCGTGAACTTCTCCTTCGGCCACGGGGTCGGGCGCGGGACGCCGGGCGAGGCGAGCGCGGCCCACTTCGCCGCGGCCGGGTCGGCCGTCACGTTCGGCTCCCACGGCTCGGGCCGGTCCTCCGAGGGCAGGTAGACCGGGTCGGAGGTGAAGTACTCGTCGGCGAGGGCGGCGAGGGAGTGGCCGAGCTCGTGGACGAAGACGTAGTCCGACCAGCGGCTCCCCGCGGCCACGGTCGTGTAGAGGTTGTAGATGCCCCCGCCGCCGTAGGTCTCCGCGTTCACCACGATCGCGAGCGCGTCGTAGGGCGCGAAGGAGGCGACGTCCCGGAGCGAGCGGTTCTCGAAGCTGAGGAGGTAGCGCTCGGAGCCGAACGCGTCGTAGGTCGCCCCGATCCGCGAGCGCCGGTGGGTCCCGGTGAGCGGGCGGGAGACGCCGGACTCGTCCGCCGGCGGAGCGATCCCCCAGACGTTGAAGTCCGCACGCCGCGACCGGAACGGCTCCACCGCGAAGAGCGCGTCGAGGAGCCGCCGCGCGTCCCGCTCGAACTTCTCCCGCTCGGCGGCGGTGTACCCGTCGCCGAGGAGGAGGAGGTCGAGCTTGTCCGCCGGGTCGCCGCTCCGCTGGAGCTCGACGACCGGCCCCGGGGACGCGGGGACGGCCCGGTCCACGAACCGGTCCTTCGGGTCCACGACGAGGCTCCAGACCTCCTTGAACTCGTGGCGCGCCCCCCGCTTCGCGAGCGAGACCTGCACCGGCCCCTCCGGCATGGGGAAGCGGAGCGACTCGGAGAAGGTCCGGTTCGCGGTCCGCGCCTCCGCCGTCGTCTCCCACTCCCCGTAGATCGACGCGAACCCGCGCGAGTAGAGGACGCGCTGGGTGGCGAGGTCACGGACCTCGAAGCGGTACTTCCCGAGGTTCGTGTCGTCGAGCGGCCGGTCCGGCCGGCCGGGGAAGGGGAGCGGCTCCACCACGATCCGGTCGAGGCTGAACCGCTCCTCCGTCGCGTTGCCGGTGTGGAAGTAGTCCACCCGGAGCGTCCGGGGCGGCGCGGCCGTGGCGAGGGAGAGGGCGGCGGCGAGCAGGGGGGCGATCATGGCGTTCACCTCGGGGCGCTACGCACTAGTTCTCGATCCCTGCCTGGGAGAGCATCCAGGCCGCCTCGAAGGCCCGGTCGCGGAGCCTGTCGTAGCGGCCGCTCGCCCCGCCGTGGCCGGCCGGCTCGAGCTTCGTCTTGAAGAGGATCGGCCGCCCGCCCGTGTCGAGCGTGCGGAGCTTCGCCACCCACTTCGCCGGCTCCCAGTACATCACCTGGCTGTCGTTGAAGGAGGTCGTGACGAGGATCGCGGGGTGGGGCCCGGCGGCGAGGTTGTCGTAGGGGCTGTAGGACCGCATGTAGTCGAAGGCGGGCTTCTCGTTCGGATTGCCCCACTCCAGGTACTCGCCCACGGTGAGCGGCAGGCTCGCGTCCATCATCGTGTTCATCACGTCCACGAACGGGACCGCGAGGTGGACCGCCCGGAAGAGGTCCGGGCGCATGTTCACGACCGCGCCCACGAGGAGCCCGCCCGCGCTCCCCCCCTCGGCGAGGAGCCGGTCCTTCGAGGTCCAGCCCTCCGCGACGAGGTGCTCGGCGCAGTCCACGAAGTCCGTGAAGGTGTTCCTCTTCCTCATCAGCATCCCGTCGTCGTGCCAGGCCTCGCCGAGCTCGTTCCCGCCGCGGACGTGGGCGATGGCGAAGACGACGCCGCGATCGAGGAGCGAGAGCCGGTTCGAGTCGAACCAGGGGCTCATCCCGTAGCCGTAGGAGCCGTACCCGTAGAGCCAGAGCGGCGCGGAGCCGTCGCGGCGGAGCCCCTTCTTGTAGACGACGCTCAGGGGCACGCGGACGCCGTCCCGCGCCTTCGCCCAGAGCCGCTCCGTGGCGTAGCGGGACGGATCGTAGCCGCCGAGCACCTCCTGCTGCTTGCGGAGGACGCGGGTCCGGGCGGCGAGGTCCTGGTCGTAGACGCTCGGGGGCGTGACGAGGCTCTGGTAGGCGAAGCGGAAGATCCCGGTGTCGAACTCCGGGTTCTGCCCGGGGCTCGCGTCGTAGACCGGCTCCGGGAACGAGAGCTCGTGCCACGCGCGCCGCCGGAAGTCGAAGACCCGGAACCGGTCGAGCCCTTCCTTGCGCTCGGAGACCACCGCGAAGTCCCGGAAGAGGTCGATCCCCTGCACGAGCACGCCCTTCTTCGCCGGAAGGAAGGTCCGCCACCCCCGCGGCGAGGCGTCGGCGACGGGCGCCGTCACGATCCGGAAGTCCTTCGCCCCGTCGTTCGTGCGGAGGTAGAGCCGCCCGTCCCGGTGGTCCACGTCGTACTTGTGCCCCTTCCGCCGCGGGAGGACGACGCGGAAGGTCCCGGCCGGGCGCGCGGCGTCGAGGATCCGGCTCTCCCAGGTGTCGGTGGACCGCGAGGCGACGACGAGGAGCTTCCCGTCGCGCGTCCGGCCCACGCCCGTGTCGAAGAGCTCGTCCCTCTCCTCGTAGACCTTCTCCGCCGCCTTGCCGGGCGAGAGCCGCCAGATCGTGTCCGAGCGCTTCGTCGTCTCGTCCTCGGTGGAGAAGAAGATCGTCTCGCCGTCCGCCGCCCACTCGAAGCTCGTCACCCGCTCGGCGAGGGGACCCGCGACCGCTCCCGTCGAGAGGTCCTTCGAGAAGAGCCGGTACTGCCGGAAGCCGGTCGTGTCGGTCGCGAAGAGGAGCCTCTTCCCGTCGTCGCTCGGCTCGAGGCCGGAGAGCCCGAGGAAGGGGAGCCCCTTCGCCATCTCGTTCTGGTCGAGGAGCACCTCCTCCGGCGCCTGCTCGTCGAGGGCGCCGCCCGGGGCGGCCTTCCTCCGGCAGTGGATGGGGTACTGGAGCCCCTCCACGGTCCGCGCGTAGTAGTGGAAGGCGCCGCGGCGGACGGGGACGGAGAGGTCCGTCTGCTTCACGCGCCCGAGCATCTCGTCGTAGAGGGCGGCGGCGAACGGGGCGATCCCGCGGGTCATCGCCTCCGTGTACGCGTTCTCCGCCTCGAGGTAGGCCCGCACCTCCGGGTTCGACTTCTCCCGCAGCCAGTACCAGGGGTCGCGGACCTCCTCGCCGTGCCAGACCTGGACGTGGTCCTTGCGGGCGGCGACGGGGGCGACGGGTGCCGAGGTGACCGCGAGGGGGGCCGAGGTGGCGGCGACGGAAGGCGGGGCGGCCGCCGCGTCGACGGCGCGTGCGGCGGAGCCCTGCAGGGCGGCGGCGAGAACGACGAGCGCGAGGAGCTGTGGAGGTCGGCGCATGAGCGTCTCCGTGGCGGTGCGGCGCGGAGACTTGCACGGGGCTCGAGGACGGGCAAGGCGCCGGGCGGGCAGGGTAAGAGGCATGGAGCGACGGACCGCGCGCCGGTTCGCGTGGGGATGGCGGGCCCTCCAGGTTCCGTTCGCCCTGAGCCTGTCGAAGGGCGAACGTCGCGGACCGAGTCCGCGCCCCCTCACGGCGCCCGGATCCTGCCGAGCGCCTCGCGCGAGAGGCTCCCGAGCCAGAGGAAGCCGCCCTGCTCCCGGACGCTCGTCACCGGGGCGAAGGCGTCCGGCGCGTCGTGCTGCAGGTTCGCGACGACGTTCCCGTGCTCGTCGAGGGCGAGCGCGAAGGCGTGCCTCGCCGGCTGGGGCTGGAGCCACATCGGGAGGCGGTAGACGATCTTCCGGAGGAACGGGTACGGCGCGAGGAGGTCGAGGGCCGGGACGCGCGGGGAGAAGAGCGCCACCCAGAACGCCTTCCGCTCGCCCGACCAGGTCACGTTGTCGGGCAGGCCCGGGAGGTTCTCCGCGAAGACGTCGCTCGTCCCCTTCCTCGGGCCGGAGAGCCAGTGGCGCGTCACACGGTAGGCCCCCGTCTCCGTGACGAGGACGTAGCTGCCGTCGCCGGCGAGGGCGACGCCGTTCGCGAACTCGAGCCCGGAGAGGAGGAGCTCCGTCGCCCCGGTCTTGGGGTGCCAGGCGAGGAGCCGTCCGTTCCCGCCGTGCTCGAGGACGTCCTCTCGCTCCTCGTGGAGTCCGAACCGGGAGGAGGCGTCGGTGAAGTAGACCGTCCCGCTCGCGCCGACGTCGAGGTCGTCCGTGAACCGGAAGGGCACGCCGCCGTGGCCCGTGGCGAGGACGCGCGGTTCGCGCTCGCCCGGCGCGAGCGCGAGGAGCCCCTTCACCGCGTCGGCGACGTAGAGGGTCCCGTCCGATCCGAAGGCGAGCCCGAGCGGCCGGCCGCCCGTGCGTGCGACGGTCTCGAAGGCGCCGCGGGAGGGGTCGAGCCGGACGATGCGGCCGTCCGAGGTCCCCGCGTGCACGCGCCCCTCCGCGTCGATCGCGGTCGCCTCCGGCCCCTGGATCGTCCCCTTCCCGAGCCACTCCACCGCGGCGAGCGCGTCGTTCCGGGCGTAGGCGCCCTCGAGCTTCGGTGCCTGCGGCGCCTTCCAGGCCCGCGGCTCGATGGGGACCGGCCAGAAGAGGAGCCAGCCGAGGAGCGCGGCGGCGAGGACGAGGTGCTTCATGCGAACCTCCCTGGCTCTCCTCTACTCCGTCCGGCGGCCATGGGTGGCGTCCCTCCGGGAGCCACCGAGGGCCAGTCGCCCGGGTTGCTCGGGTCGGCCTGCCGGCTCAGCCCTGACGGATGGCCACGAGGTCGCGCCGCTCCGTGATGAACGAATACCCATGCCCCGCGAGCAGCGCGACGCATGCATCGGCGTCGCGGTTGGACAGGTGAGCGTGCTCGAACCGCAGCACGAGCGGCGCGAGTCCGGCCAGGTCGATCGACTTGACGATCTCGAAGTCGTAGCCCTCGGCGTCGATCTGGACCACGTCCACGCGGGAGAGACCGGCTCGGCGGAGCAGGGTCGCCACGGTGAGGCACTCCACGGGCTGCGTGACGATTCTGGCCTCCGGGATCCCGTGCCGCAGCAGATGCCCTCGATCGAACGAGGCCACCTGGGACGGGCCTCCCGCCACGGAGTGGAAGTCGCGCACCTCGTCGAGCGCCGAGACGGCCGCGTTGACGAGCGTCACCTGCGAGAGATCGGCATACACCTTCGAGAGGGCCTCGAAGGCGGCCGGTTGGGGCTCGGCGATCACTCCACGCAGCCCGTACCTGCGAACGAGCGGGAGGATCGGGTCGTTCGCCTGACCGTCGAAGCCCCCGACCTGAAGGAAGGCCAGGTCCGGACGGGAAGCGACGGCCTGCCCCACCACGAGAGCGAGGAACGAGTCGTAGTTCCACTCCGGGTGCCGCAGCAGCGCCGGCGGCCTGTACGACCGCTCGAGCCGGAGCTTCCTGAGCAGCACGTCGCGGATGATTCGCCTGTTCATTCGGCTTTCGCTCCCCGGGATGGCCGTCGCCAGCCGTCGCCCGCGCCCCCGCCGGCACGTGGACGCGGGGCGAGCCACCGGCCGAATCCACTGGCCCGATGGCACGCAGTCGATCGAACTCGGCTGGCGCGGCGGCACTTCCCTTATCACTACCCGACCTCCCAGCGCACGGCCTGGAAGCCCAGACATGACCAGGAGTTGTGGATCGGCGTGAACCTCGCGAGGAGCGAAGCGAAGCGAAGGGCGAGGAGCGTTCGGCGCTGGTGCGTTTGGCTCAGGACCCGAACATCCTCAAGGCCATCGTCGCCGAGTTGCTGCACCCCATCGACGTGCAGGGCGACCGCCGGTTCATCTACTCGTACCGGCGACAGGACGGGAGAGATGAGGTTCGCGAGTTCCTCGAGCGGCTTCAGCGCGAGCAACCGGGTCGCCACGCTCGGTATCTGGTGGCGTTCCGGATGTTCGCTCTCGGGCGCGCCCGAGGTGACGTCTGGCACATGCTCGATCGAGACAAGAGGCCGAAGGGTGTCTCCGGAGCGGTAGGCGAGATTGGCGAGTTCAAGAACATCGGGCACCAGAGCCGCATCTTTCACTTGCAACGAGGAGAAGCTGTGCATCCTCCTTACGACCTTCGAGAGCAAGAAGGAAAACGACCTGCCGGCTGAAGCCATCAACCCGGCCCTTTCTGCTCGTGACGATTACCTGCGCCGTCGCGACTTGATCATCGCTCGAATCCTGCGAGGGAACCGCAAATGACGACGAAGAACGAGACCAGGGACACCTACTCCGCGTCGATGGAGGACCCCGCGATCCGTTCCCACTTCGAGCGTGAGTGGTACGTCGAGGAGTTCCTCGTCCGGATCGAGGAGCAGATGGCTTCGCTCGGCATGACGCGGAGGGCTCTCGCTGAGCGACTCGGGTGCAGTGCGGCGAACGTGACCCAGTTGTTCCGCCGCGAGAACAACCTCACCGCGGAGTCGATGGTCGATCTTGCTGCCGCTGTTGGTCTGCGACTTCGACACCATTTCGAGCCGGCCGCTTCCGATGCCCCCTGGCTTCCGGTTCACGAGTGTGACCCGTGGACGCAGGCGGACGGAGCGCGGCTGATTCGATTTCCGCTCAGGAAGACGGGGGGGGGAGTCTCCGCGAAGAGCATCGCGTTCCCCGAGTGCGAGCCGGTCAACGGCCCGGCTGATGCGCCTGCCGTGCAGGTAAAGTGAGTTCCATGTCTGACGAGACGAACCAGGGTCAGAGCAAGCCCGCTGCATCGCATCCTGCCCGACTGACTCAGTACCAACTCGCCGCGGGGGTGGCGCAGCACGTCGAACTCAGGAACGTTCTGCTCAGGAACATGTCCGCGAAGCTCAAGATGCCGCTCGTCGATGCGTCGAACGTGATCGAGTCGGGCAAGACTGACGCGAGCGTGAAGATCACGCCAGCCTACTCTCTGGACGAGCCGATGCTGGTGCTGAACGTCGTCGTCGGGTTCGCCATCTCCGTCTCGACGCAAGAGGAGCCGTCCGCTGATGTCCTGGAACTCGGAGCGGAGTTCGAGCTGAGCTACGGGTTGGACAGCCCGCCACCACTCGACCATCGCGATGCGCTACTCTCGGCGTTTGCGCACATCAACGGTACGTACAACGCTTGGCCGTATCTCCGTGAGTTCGTCCAGAGCACTACGGCCCGTATGACGCTGCCGCCGGTCGTGTTGCCTGTTTTCCGAGTCACTCCAGACAGGGGCGCGCGAGTCGGACAGCCGTCCCCCACCGCCGAAGGCCCGCCGAGCGACGCGTCGAAGGTGAACTGACCCAATCATCTACGAGCGTCCACTCCCTGGCACGGAGCCTCCGGGCGGATCACCCCCCCGACCGCGCCGCCCTCCCCGCTCCGGGCCCGAGCATCCGGTAGAGGGTCGAGCGCCCGACCCCGAGCCGGCGGGCCGCCTCGGAGACGTTCCCCCCGCACTCGTGGAGCACCTCCTCCGCGTGCGCCCGGTCCCGCTCCGCCCGCGCCTCGCGCATCCGGGCGGCGGGGGGCGGCGCGGCGCCCGCCGGGGAGAGCTCCGGCATCGCGAGGGCGAGCACCTCGTCGAGCCGGGAGGCGGGCGGCGTCCCGTCCGCGAAGAGGACCGCGATCCGCTCGATCACGTTCTCGAGCTCGCGGACGTTCCCGGGCCAGCGGTAGGCCGCGAGGCGCGGGAGGACGGCCGCCCCGGCCCGCTCCTCCTCCGCCGCCGCGCCGTGGCGGGCGAGCGCCCGGCGGAGGAGCTCCCGCGCGATGGCGGCGAGGTCGCCCGGCCGCTCGCGGAGCGGCGGGACGTGGACGGGCAGGATGTGGAGCCGGAAGAAGAGGTCCTCCCGGAAGCGCCCCTCCGCGACCATCGCCCGGAGATCCCGGTTCGTCGCCGCGACGACCCGCACGTCCACCGGCGTCGGCTCCGTGCTCCCGAGCCGGAGCACCTGCCTTTCTTGAAGCACGCGGAGGAGCCGGCTCTGGAGCGTGAGCGGGACGTCGCCCACCTCGTCGAGGAAGATCGTCCCGAGGTGGGCCGCCTCGAAGAGCCCCGCCCGCCCGCCGCGCCGGGCGCCGGTGAAGGCCCCCTCCTCGTAGCCGAAGAGCTCCGCCTCGAGGAGGGTCTCCGGGAAGGCGGCGCAGTTCAGCGCGACGAAGGGGCCGCCCCGCCGCGGCGACGCGGCGTGGATCCCCTGCGCGACCATCTCCTTCCCGGTGCCGCTCTCGCCCGTGACGAGGACGGTCGCGTCGGTCCGGGCGTAGCGCCCGGCGAGGTCGCGCACCGCACGGATGGCGGGCGAGTCGCCGAGGATGTCCGGGAGGGCGTAGCGCGCCTCGAAGCGGCGCGGCCGGTGGCGGGAGCGGATCCGCTGCTCGCTCCGCTGGAGGGCGGCGGCGTCCTGGCAGGTGACGAGCGCGCCGACGAGCGCGCCGCGCGCGCGGAGAGGCACCCGGCTCACGACCTGCGGGCGGCCGGCGATCCGGGCGTCGCCGTCGAGCTCCGCCGGCCCCCCGTCGAGGACCCGGCCGAGGCCGAGCTCCGGCGCGAGGGTCGAGAGCCGGCGCCCGGTGACCTGGGCGGCGGGGAGCCCCAGGAGCCGGAGCATCGCCGGGTTCACCGTCTCCACCCGCTCCGACGGGTCCACCGCGGCGACCGCGACCTCGAGGTGGTCGAGGACGCGGCGGAGCCGGTCCCCACGCTCCGACTCCGCCCGGGCGATCCGGGCGATGTCCGCCGCCTCCCGGATCGCGAGCTTCACCGAGTCCTGGCCGTAGAGGAGGACGGCCCTGAGCCCCGCGCGCTCGGCGAGGTCGCAGACCGGGCCGGGGCCGATGATCACCGGGAAGCCGCGGGCGGCGAGGTCGGCGACGTGGGCGCGCGCCTCCTCGGGAGAGACGTAGGGGCGCTGGTCGATCACCGTCTCGCCGAAGAGGTCCTGGGCCGCCTCGATCCCCTCGATGCGCCGGACGAAGTTCACGATGCCGATCCGCGGGGAGAGGCGGCGCGCCTGGACGACGGACTGGAGCGCGTCCACCGTGGAGGCGCCGAGGACCACGACCGGCACCTCGGCGTGGTCCCGGAGGTAGGCGCCGTTCGCGCCCGCGCTCACGAGGGCGCCGGGGCGCTCCCCGGCCTCGGAGAGGTCCCGCACGACCTGGAGCGCCTCCTCGAAGCCCTTGTCGAAGACGCGGACCTCCGCGGTCCGGGCGACGAGGGGGGCGACGCTCTCGAAGACGCGGCGCAGGCGGCTCGTGCTGAAGGCGAGGACGAGGGGGGGAGGACCTTCGCGCATGGGGGCCTGGCGTTCGTGGTTCGACAGGCTCACCACGAACGGTTCTTGAGCGATCCGTTCGCCCCGACCCTGAGCCTGTCGAAGGGTCGAAGGGCGGACGGAGCGGCTCGCCTCGAGCCAGCATGAGACTTCGTGCTGCATTGTGTCATGGGCGGTACGGATTTGTCTCGTCAACGAGACAATCGAGACACATGTCGAGACATCATGGGCTGCCCGACCGGACACTAAGTCAGTTAATACAACATCTTCCTGCAATCCCCCGCAGGTGCCCCTGGTGGTTCACCCGTTGCACTCTGATTCGATTCGCAGGTCAACGGCACCGACCCATCCTCTAGGAGGCCCGATGAGCGGCAGCACGAACAGGACCTTCCCCCGAATCGAGCGGGTGGGCGTCCTCGGAGCCGGGGTCATGGGCAGCACCATCGCCGCCCACCTCGTGAACGCGGGCTTCGACGTCCTCCTCCTCGACATCGTCCCTCGCTCCCTCACCCCCGAGGAGGAGAAGGCGGGGCTCACCCTCTCCGACCGCGCCGTCCGCGACCGGATCGCCACCTCCGCGGTGGCGGCCCTGGAGAAGGCGAAGCCGGCGGCGGCCTACCTCGCCTCCGACCTCTCCCGGATCCGGGTCGGGAACCTCGAGGACGACCTGGCGCTCCTCAAGGACCGCGACTGGGTCGTCGAGGCGGTCCTCGAGGACATGGCGGTGAAGGAGAAGCTCTTCGCCCGGCTCGCCCCGAACCTCGGCGAGCGGGCGATCCTCTCCACGAACACGTCCGGCCTCTCCGTGAACCGGATCGCCGGCGTGCTCCCCGAGGCGATCCGCCCCCGCTTCCTCGTCACCCACTTCTTCAACCCGCCCCGCTACATGCGGCTCCTCGAGATCGTCCCGTGCAAGGAGACCGATCCCGGCGTCGTCGAGGGCATGGCCGACCTCTGCCGCCGGCGGCTCGGCAAGGGGATCGTCTTCGGCAAGGACACGCCGAACTTCGTCGCGAACCGGATCGGCGTCTTCGGCATGTGCAACGGCTTCCGGCACATGGTGGAGCTCGGGATGTCCGTCGAGGAGGTGGACGCCGTCGCCGGCCCCGCCACCGCCCGGCCGAAGAGCGGCGCCTTCAAGACGGCCGACCTCGTCGGCCTCGACACCCTCCGGCACGTCGCGCGCAACTCCTACGAGCTCCTCCCCGAGGACCCGCAGCGCGAGGTCTTCAAGCTCCCCGAGTTCATGGACCGGATGGTCGAGAAGGGGCTCCTCGGGAACAAGACGAAGCAGGGCTTCTACAGGAAGACGAAGGGCGAGAAGCCCGAGACCTTCGCCTTCGACTGGAAGACCGGCGAGTACCGGGCCGCGGAGAAGCCGCGCTTCGCCTCCGTCGAGGCGGCGAAGGCGATCGACGACCCCGGCAAGCGGGTCGCCGCGACGATCGCCGGGAACGACAAGGCCGCGACCTTCGCCTGGCGGAGCCTGCGGGACACGCTCCTCTACGCCTTCTCGCGGATCCCCGAGATCGCCGACGACGTCGTGGCGGTGGACGACGCGATGCGCTGGGGCTTCAACTGGGAGATCGGGCCGTTCGAGATGCTCGACGCGATCGGCGTCGCCGAGTTCGTCCGGCGGGCCGAGGCGGACGGCGTCGCGGTCCCCGCCGCCCTGAAGAAGGTGGAGCGGTTCCGGAAGATCGAGGGCGGCCGCCGGCGCCACCTCGACCTCGCCACCTTCGAGTGGAAGGACGACCCGGTCCCGCCGGGCGCGACGGAGATCCTCCTCCTCAAGGAGGCGGGCCGGGAGGTGGAGCGGAACGCGGGCGCCTCGGTGCTCGACCTCGGCGACGGGGTCTTCTGCCTTGAGTTCCACTCGAAGATGAACGCGATCGGCCCCGACACCCTCGCGATGGTCCACAAGGCCGTGAAGCGGGCCGAGACCGAGGGCCGGGCCCTCGTCGTCGCGAACCAGGGGACGAACTTCTCCGTGGGCGCGAACCTCGCCCTCCTCGCGGTCGCGATCGCCGAGGGGGCCTTCGACGAGGTGAACCTCACCGTCGCCGGCTTCCAGAAGGCGACGATGGCCCTGAAGTACGCGCGGGTGCCGGTGGTCGCCGCCCCGCACGGGATGGCCCTCGGCGGCGGCTGCGAGGTCGTCCTCCACGCCGACGCGGTCGTCGCCCACGCCGAGACGTACATGGGGCTCGTCGAGATCGGCGTCGGGCTCCTCCCCGCCGGTGGCGGGACGAAGGAGCTCGCCCTCCGCGCCGTCCGCGTCGCGGAGAAGCACGAGACCGACGTCTCCCCCTTCCTCTTCCAGGCCTTCCAGGCGATCGGGATGGCGAAGGTGAGCATGTCGGCCGCGGAGGCATTCCGGCTCGGCTTCCTCCGGGACGGAGACTCCATCACCCTCGCCGCGGACCGGCTCCTCCACGACGCGAAGCTCCGGGCGCTCGCCCTCGCCGCGAACTACCGGCCCTCGCGCCCCGCCACCGACCTCCGCGCCCCCGGGCGCTCCGTCGCCGCCTCCATCGGCACGCAGCTCTGGAACATGCGGGTGGGCGGCTTCATCACCGAGTACGAGGAGAAGCTCGGGCGGACGATCGCCCGGGCGATCACGGGCGGCGACGTCCCCGCCGGCACCCTCGTCTCCGAGCAGTGGCTCCTCGACCTCGAGCGCGAGGCCTTCCTGAAGCTCTGCGGCGAGCGGAAGACCCTCGAGCGGATCCAGCACATGCTGAAGAAGGGCAAGCCGCTGAGGAACTGATGGAAGCGAAAGCGAACAGCAGCCTCGCCCTTCTCCCGCTCGTGGTGACCCCTCGACAGTGTCGGGGGAACCACGAGCTCTCGGCCCTCGTTCGCCCTTCGACAGGCTCAGGGCGAACGGCCTCCATCCTCGAGGAGGCCAGTGTGACCTTGCGCCCCCATCGGAGTGACCCATGACCCAAGCCTACGTCCTCGCCGCCGTCCGCACCCCGGGCGGAAAGGCCAAGAAGGGGAAGCTGAAGGACGTCCGCACGGACGACCTCGCCGCCCTCGCCGTGAAGGCGCTCCTCGAGCGCACGGGCGTCGAGCCCGGGATGATCGAGGACGTCGTCCTCGGCTGCGCGTTCCCGGAGGGTGAGCAGGGGATGAACCTCGGCCGGATCGCGGCGCTGAAGGCCGGGCTGCCGGTGGACGTGCCGGGCGCGACGGTGAACCGCTTCTGCGCGTCGGGCCTCGAGACGATCGCCCTCGCCGCCGCCCGGATCCAGGCGGGCACCGCCGACTGCATCGTCGCGGGCGGGGCGGAGAGCATGAGCCTCGTCCCCATGGGCGGCGCGAAGTACAGCGCGAACCCCACCCTCGCCGCGGAGTGGCCCGAGTCCTACGCGGCGATGGGGATCACCGCGGAGCTCGTCGCGGAGAAGTTCGCGGTCTCCCGCGCCGATCAGGACGCCTTCGCCGCGGAGAGCCACCGCCGCGCGGCGGTGGCCCAGGCGGAGGGGCTCTTCGACGCGGAGATCGTACCGGTGGAGGTGGAGAAGATCACCCCGGGCGCGAACGGCAAGGTGGACCGCAAGACGGAGTGGCTCACCGCCGACGAGGGCGTCCGCGGCGACACGACGGCCGAGGCCCTCTCGAAGCTGAAGCCGGCCTTCAAGGTGGACGGCACGGTGACCGCCGGCAACGCCTCCCAGATGACCGACGGGGCGGCGGCGGTGATGGTCGTCTCCTCCGCCTTCCTGAAGCGCGTGAAGAAGGACCCGCTCGCCCGCTTCGTCGCCTACGCGGTCCGGGGCGTCGCCCCCGAGATCATGGGGATCGGTCCGGTCGTCGCGGTCCCCGCGGCCCTCTCCCGGGCCCGCCTGCGGCTCGAGGACCTCGCCGCGGTGGAGCTCAACGAGGCCTTCGCCGCGCAGTCGCTCGCCTGCGTGCGGGAGCTCGGGCTCGACCCGGCCCGCGTGAACCCGACCGGCGGCGCCATCGCCCTCGGCCACCCCCTCGGCTGCACCGGCACGAAGCTCACCGCGACCCTGCTCCACGGGCTCCGCCGGACGAAGGCGCGCCACGGGGCGGTCTCGATGTGCATCGGCGGCGGGATGGGCGCGGCGGCGATCTTCGAGCGGGCCTGATCGATGGAACCGGCACGGAGCGCCGACGGGCGCGGACGGGAGGCAGTCATGGCGAAGCGGCTCTTCAAGGGTGGCGAGTTCCTCATCGCGGAGGCGGCCGCGGACGAGACCTTCGCGCCGGAGCAGTTCAGCGAGGACCAGAGGCAGATGGCCGCGACGACGGAGAAGTTCGTCCGCGACGAGGTCCTGCCGGTCTACGAGCAGCTCGAGCACCAGGAGGATGGGCTCCTCCGCTCCCTCATGCAGAAGGCGGGGGAGGCCGGCCTCCTCATGATCGACGCCCCGGAGGCCTACGGCGGGCTCGAGCTCGACAAGGTGACGAGCATGCTCGTCGCCGACCGGATGGGCCCGGCGGGCGCCTTCTCCGTGGCCTACTCCGCCCACTCCGGGATCGGCACGCTCCCGCTCGTCTACTACGGCACGCCGGAGCAGAAGGAGAAGTACCTCACGAAGATCGTGAGCGGCGAGTGGGTGGCGGCCTACGCCCTCACCGAGCCCGGCGCCGGCTCCGACGCCCTCGGCGGCACGGCCACCGCGGTCCTCTCGCCGGACGGCAAGCACTACCTCCTCGAGGGGACGAAGCAGTTCATCACGAACGGCGGCTTCGCCGACCTCTTCGTCGTCTTCGCGAAGGTGGACCGGAAGCACTTCACCGGCTTCCTCGTGGAGCGCGGGACGGAGGGGCTCACCATCGGCCCCGAGGAGAAGAAGCTCGGCATCAAGGGCTCCTCCACGACGACCGTGATCCTCGAGGGCGCGAAGGTCCCGGTGGAGAACGTCCTCGGGGAGATCGGCAAGGGGCACAAGATCGCCTTCAACGTGCTCAACGTGGGGCGGCTGAAGCTCGGCGCGGCGGTGACCGGCGCCGCCCGCTCGGCGCTGGCCGTCGGGATCGCCTACGCGAACGACCGCAAGCAGTTCGGGACCCCCATCGCCTCGTTCGGCGCGATCCAGGAGAAGATCGCCGACCGGGTGGCCGACCTCTACGCCTCGGAGTCGGTCGTCTTCCGGCTCGCCGGGATGATCGACGACCGGCTCGCCACGATCCCGAAGGACACGCCCCGCTACTACGAGGCCTACCAGGCGGCGATCGAGGAGCACTCCATCGAGTGCGCGATCTCCAAGGTCTTCTGCTCCGAGGTGCTCGCCGACGTCGTGGACGACGTCGTCCAGATCCACGGCGGCTACGGCTTCACCCAGGAGTACCCGGCGGAGCGGTTCTACCGCGACGAGCGGGTCAACCGGATCTTCGAGGGGACGAACGAGATCAACCGGCTCCTCATCCCGGGCACCGTCCTCCGCCGCGCGATGAAGGGCGAGCTGCCCCTGCAGAAGGCGGCGATGGAGGCGGTCGAGGCGATGATGACGCCGTCGATCGAGGAGGCGGACGCCTCGGTGCCGTTCGCCGCCGAGCGCCAGACCCTCCAGAACCTGAAGCGGGCCTTCCTCGTCGTCTCCGGCGCCGCCGTCCAGCGGTTCCAGGAGAGGATCAAGGACGAGCAGGAGCTGCTCGTCGCCTCCGCCGACGCCGCGATCCAGATCTTCGCGATGGAGAGCGTGGTCCTTCGGGCGCAGAAGATCTGGCCGACCCTCTCGGAGGCGCGGCGCGGAGACGTGGCCGCGGTGGTGAAGGCCGTCTCCTTCGCCGCCGCCGAGAAGGCCGCCACCGCCGCCCGCCGAGCCGCCTTCTACGCGGCGGAGGGCGACAACCTCACGATGATGCTCGGCGGCATCCGGCGCTTCACGAAGTACGACGCGAGCGGCCTCCTCGAGGCGAAGCGGCGCCTCGCGAAGCTCGCGATCGAGGCGGTGCGCTACCCGTTCTGAACGCCCGCTCGCGACTCGTGGGCGGCCCCTGGCCTCGGGCCTCGGGCCTCGGGCCTCGGGAACGGCGGCAGCGATGCACTTCCTGAGGCCTGAAGCCTGAGGCCTGAAGCCTTGGGTGTCTCCGAATCGCGCTCGGTCGTCTGGGTGCGGACCGAGCGCGCGCGAAGGGGGGCGCCCGCGGCACGGAGCGGGCGCCCCCTCTCGCGATGGGATCCCGGACCCGCCGGCCCACATCCGACCACCCTCCCGGTCGAGGGACACGGACGGTGCGATCGCCGGTGCTATGATCGCCGCGCGCCCGGCTCCCCGCGGCGCAGGAGATCCCACCCATGGAGAAACCGCCCCGCTGGCCGGGCGCCGTCGCCCTCGTGGCCATCGCCGCCGCCCTCGCCCTGCCCCTCGCCGTCCGGGCCCAGTACGTCCCTCCGCCTCCGCCGCCGACCTGCGTGGAGAACTGCGACGGGGTTCCGGCGGAGGAGCCCCCGCGGCCGCCGCGCTGCCGGTACCTCACCGTCCGCCACGTCTGCGGCACGGAGGAGAAGTGCGACGACCTCGGCCCGAAGGGGATCGTCTGCGTGGAGGTGGAGCGGTGGTGCGAACGGACGGAGGAGATCTGCGAGTGAGGGCCGCGCTCCACCTGGCCGAGCCGCGGCGTTCGCCCTTCGACAGGCTCGGGGCGAACGGATCCCTTCGACCCTGAGGGGGGTCCGGTGACCGGCCCGGAGCCCGCTCACCACCGCTCGCCGAGGATCTGGCTCCGCTTCTCGCGGTACTCCTCGTCGGTGACGAGCCCGTCCGCCCGGAGGGCGTCGAGCTTCCGGAGCCGATCGGCGAAGTCGCCGGACGGCTGCGCGCTCCCTCCCTCCGGCGCCCCGGGCTCCACCTCCACGTCGAGGAGCGAGGTGGCGCCGCCGCGACCGGAGGCGACCCTGCCGCTCTGGACCGCGATGAAGAGCGACACGCCGACGAACAGGGTGAAGAAGGCGGTGGCGAGCACCTGGAGGCCCGGCTCGCCGCCCATGTCCGGGATCACCGTCGCGCCGAAGACGACGCCGACGATCGCGAAGGCGATGCCGACGAAGACCCCGGCCCGCGCCGCCGTGCGAACGTGCTTGCCGGGCGTCACGTGCAGCCTGCGTCCGTTCATCTTCCACCCTCCGGGAGGCGAACCGCGGCCGGATCCTAGCACGCCGGCCGGGCGCGCCCCCGTCGCGCGCCGTCCTCCGGACGCGGCCCCGGGAGCCACGGCATGAGCGGCGAGGGGCGAGGAGGCGGAGCGGCGGACCGGGTCCTCGAGGTCGTGCCCGCCGGCCTCCTCTCGCCCGACCACGCGGCGATCGAGGACGGCGCCGTCGTGGGGCTCGTCGAGCGGCGCGCGCTCTCCCTCCGCGACCGATGCTCGATCCTCGCGGAGGGGCGGAAGTACTCCGGCCGCCGAGACGGGCTCCTCTCCGGGGCCTGGGTCCTCACCGCCCCCGAGGGCGCGGAGGTGGCGCGCGCCACGCGACGGGGGCTCCTCGCCCGCGAGCTCGACGTCCACGCGGGAGGCGCCGTCCTGTTCATGCGCGCGCGGGGGTTCCTCGCCGGGTGGCGCTGGGAGGTCCGGCGCGCCGGCGAGGAGGTCTGCCGGATCCGGGGGCGAGGCCTCTTCGCCCCGGGCTTCCGCCTCGAGCTCCCTCGGTCGGCGGCCCCGCTCCCCCTCCACCTTCTCCTCTTCCTCGCCTGGATCGCCGTCGAGATCCGCGCCGGCGAGGACTCGGCTCCCTCCGGCGGCTGATTCCCGTCTACGGCTTCCCCTGCCGCGCCCGCTCCTCGGCCCGCTCCCTCCACGCGCCCATGCTCCGCCGCGCGTCGCCGAGGCGGGATGCGGCGAGCGCGAGGGAGAGGACGACGAGGACGGCGCCCACGAGGCGGATCCGGCCCCGCCCCGCCACCGCCGGGGCGAGCGCGAGGGCCGCCGCGACGATCGCCGCGAGGACGCTCCCCTCGGGCGATCCGACCGTGGCGGCCACCCCGAGGAGGGCGGCCGACGCCCCGGCGAGCGTGCGGGGCGTCCGTCCGCTCAGAGGGCGTGAGGGGATCTCTTCACGGACTCTCATGGCGGTGATCACTCGGGGCGAGCCGCGATGCTCGCCCTTCGACAGGCTCAGGGCGAGCGGATTCCTTTCCGTCCGTTCGTGGTGACCCCTCGACAGGCTCGGGGGAACCACGAACGTCGCGGATCAGCGCGATGGGTTGCCGCCATCACGGGCACTTGCCGTCCTTGCCGCAGCTCTGGTGGCCGCAGCAGTGCGAGGTCGAGTCGCAGGGGTCGTCGTGCTTCGTGCAGCAGCTCCCCCCCTCGCACTTCCCGCTGTTGCACTCGTCGTTCGAGGAGCAGGCGCCGCCGTCCCCCTTCGCCCGATCCGCGACGCACGCGGGCGTGCCGTCCGCCCCGGGGGCGACCCGCGCGACGACGAGCGGCTCCTCGCTCCGGCCCTTCTCCTCCGCGATCGCGCCACCCGCCGCGGCGAGCGCGGCGGCCGCTCCCGCGCCGAGAAGCCACTTCCAGGTCCGCATGGTCATTCCCCTCTCCCTTCTCGCTCGGGTGGAGCCGCCGGGGGCAACCCGTTCGTGAACGGCGCCGTTCGGACGTCGGGGAACGGCCCGGGCATCCAGGTCCCCCCTCACCGTGGCGGTGGTGCAGCCTCGCACCTCCGGGGCGGGTCGTGCAACGGGGCCCTGCGACCCCTACCCGCCGCCCGTCGGACCCCCGCCCTATCCTTCGATCGGATGTCGGATCTCCCCGCGAACACCCTCGACTACCGGGCGGCCATCTCCGAGTACTTCCTCGGCCTGCGCGGCACGGGGCTCATGCTCTCGCCCCTCGACGAGGAGATCGTCGCCGAGTGGGAGCGCCGCGGGATCCCGGTCCCGGTCGTCTGCCGGGGGCTCCGCGCCGGCGCGGAGGAGCTCGCCCTCCG
>JBBIPT010000051.1:0-18567 GCA_037442705.1 Anaeromyxobacter sp. | reverse complement strand
CGTCGGCCGGCGCGCCGCGGGCGATGTCGGCGAGCGCGTGGGGTCCGAGGGGGCGGGCGGGGGGCGGGTCCGCGAGGAGGGCCCTCGCGGCGAGGACCTCGTCCCAGGAGAGCGGGGCGAGCGCCCGCGCCACGTCGGCCGGGGTGACCTGCCGCCCGGCCTCGGCGCACCACCTCACCGCCCTCTCCAGGGTCTCCTCGTCGAGCTCCGCCATCGCGACGCAACCTGCTCCGACCGGGCGCCGTGCGTCAAGCGCAGGTTCGCCGTCCCGGCGCCGGCACCTCCGGCGCCGCTGCCCCGCGGCGAGGCCGGGAGGGGTGGGCCCTCGCCCGTGGGCGAGCCCGTCCGCCCCTTCCCTCGCGCGGCGGCCGTTGCCCCGCGGGGGCGCGCGTGGTTCACTGCCGCGCATGCCGACGGGACAGGCGGGAGAGGGGAGGGGGCGCACGCCGGCCTCCGTGCGGGCGGCGCGATGGGTCCTCTTCGGGCTCCTCCTCGTCACGGCCGTGCTCACGCTCGTCGGCCTCCCGGAGCTCCAGCGCGAGGTCGCCCGTGGCGCGTGGCCGCGGGCGGCCCTCGCCGCGCCGCCGGCGCTCCTCGCCCTCTTCGTCGCCGGGTTCGGCGCGTACCGGCTCGTGCTCGTCCGCGCGGGGCGCTACCCGGCGGGGAAGGCGCTCGTGCAGGTCGCGGTGATGGCGGTCCTCCTGGGCGTGGTCGCGGGGCTGGCGATCACTCCCGGAGGGCGCGCCGCTCCCGGCGAGGGGCCGGTCGATCTCGCCCGCGAGTTCCGCTCCGCCGATCCAGAGGCCAGGGCGATGGCCGCCGAGCTCGTGCGGCATCGCCCCCCGGAGGCGGCGGGCGTTCACGTCGCCGCGCTCGTCGAGCTCCTCGCGGATCGCTCGCCGGAGGTCCGCCGGCAGGCGCGCCTCTCGCTCGCCGCCGTGGCCGGACGGGATCTCGGCGACGGTCCGGACGCGCGGGATCGGTGGCGGGCGAGGCTCGGGGACGGCGCGAGGTAGGGCCGACCCTCCGCGGGGCGCCCGGCGGCTCGCGGCGCTTGCCGGCCGCTCGCCTGCGTGATAACGATAACCGTTATCAGCATGGCGAGCGACCGGAACGGCTCCGCGGACGGCGCGGGGAAGAGGGCGAAGGGCGAGACGCCCGGCGCCCGGCTCTGCGCCTACATCGCGGAGCGGGGGCTCAAGCACTCCCGGCAGCGCGACCGGATCGCCGAGACCTTCTTCGCGATGGGCGGCCACGTGAGCGTGGAGGAGCTCGTCGCGCGCGTGCGCCGCATCGATGCCCACGTGTCCGTCGCCACGGTCTACCGGACGATGAAGCTCCTGTCCGAGTGCGGCCTCGCCGTGCCGCGCCACTTCGGCGGCGGCCAGGCGCGCTACGAGGCGGCGGCGGGGCGCGCCCACCACGACCACCTCATCTGCACGGGCTGCGGGGCGATCGTCGAGTTCGCGAACGAGCGGATCGAGTCGCTCCAGGAGTCCGTGGCCCGGAGCCACGGCTTCGAGGTGGAGACCCACAAGCTGGAGCTCTACGGGCGCTGCGCCCGGTGCCGGACCTCCGCCGGGAAGGAGACGTCTCCGTGACACCGCCGTCCGGCGCCGCGGCGCGCCACGAGGGAGACCTCGATCGCAAGCAGGTCGTCCCCGCGGGGAAGAGCGTGATCCTCGTGGGCAACCCGAACGTGGGGAAGAGCGTCCTCTTCGGCGCCCTCACGGGCAAGTACGTCACCGTCTCGAACTACCCGGGCACGACCGTGGAGGTCACCCGCGGGTCCGCGACGATCGGCGGGAACGCCTGGCACGTGATGGACACCCCGGGGACGAACAACCTGCTCCCGATGTCCGAGGACGAGCAGGTGACCCGCGACATCCTGCTCGGGGAGCGCGACTACGCCGTCGTCCAGGTCTGCGACGCGAAGAACCTCCGCCGCGGGCTCCTCCTCTCCGTGCAGCTCGCGGAGGCGGGCGTCCCGTTCATTCTCGCCCTGAACATGGCGGACGAGGCGGCGAGCCGCGGGTTCTCCATCGACGCGCCCCGGCTCTCCCAGGAGCTCGGCGTCGAGGTCGTCTCGACCGTGGCCATCGAGCGGAAGGGGCTCGCGGCGCTGCAGCAGGGGATCCCCGGGTCCCGCCCGTCTCCGTTCCGCGTCCGGTACGACGCGCAGGTGGAGGCGGCGGTCGCGGAGGTGGAGCCGCTCATGCCGGCGGGAGGGCTCGCCCGGCGCGCGCTCGCCCTCATGGCGGTGGCCGGCGACGAGTCCCTCCGCGGGCACCTCGCGGCGCACCTCTCGGAGGGCGAGCTCGCGAGGATCGACGAGGTGCGGCGCGCGCTCGCCGCCCGCTACCCCGACTCGCTCCGGTTCGTCCTCGCGCGCCAGCGGCTCGCGGCGGTGGACCGCCTGCACGACGCCGTCGTCACCCGGGGAGGAGCCTCGGCCGCGAGCGGGTTCGCCCGCCGTCTCGGCGGCTGGTCCACCCACCCGTGGTGGGGGCTGCCGATCCTCGCGCTCGTCCTCTGGGTCGCGTACGAGTTCGTCGGGGTCTTCGGGGCGGGGACCCTCGTGGACTTCCTCGAGGAGACGGTGTTCGGGGAGTGGGTCGTCCCCGCCACCGAGCGGCTCGTGCGCTGGGCCGTCCCCTGGAGCGCCGTGCAGCACTTCCTCGTGGGCCCTCCGGGCGTGGACGCGCTCGAGCACGGGGGCTTCCTCGTCGGGAAGTACGGCCTGCTCTCCATGGGGCTCGCCTACGGGGTCGCGATCGTCCTCCCGATCGTCACGACCTTCTTCATCGCCTTCAGCATCCTCGAGGACTCGGGCTACCTGCCGCGGCTCGCGGTGATGGTGAACAAGGTGTTCAAGCGGATGGGGCTGAACGGGAAGGCGGTCCTTCCCATGGTGCTCGGCCTCGGCTGCGACACGATGGCGACGATGACCGCGCGGATCATGGAGACGCGCAAGGAGCGCGTGATCGTGACGCTCCTGCTCGCCCTCGCCGTGCCCTGCAGCGCCCAGATGGCGGTGATCCTCGCGATGGCCACGGGGCTCTCCGGCGCCGCGATGGCCTGGTTCACGGGGACGATCCTCGCGGTGATCTTCCTCGTGGGCTGGCTCGCGGCGAAGGTCCTGCCGGGGCGGGGCTCGGACTTCATGCTGGAGCTGCCGCCGATGCGGCTGCCGCAGGCGGGGAACGTGGCGGTGAAGACGCTCGCCCGGATCGAGTGGTACCTCCGCGAGGCCCTCCCGCTCTTCGTCCTCGGCACCCTCATCCTCTGGGGGCTCGACCGGTTCGGCGGGCTCGAGGTGCTGGAGCGGGCCGCGGCGCCGGTGGTGGTGGGGCTCCTCGATCTCCCGAAGGAGTCGGCGAGCGCCTTCATCCTGGGCTTCCTCCGCCGCGACTACGCCGCCGCCGGCCTCTTCGTGCACTTCCAGCCGTTCCTCGACGCCGGGTCGCTCGCCTGGGACATGGAGGTGCAGATCACGGTGGCCCTCGTCACGATCACGCTCTTCGTCCCGTGCATCGCGAACTTCTTCATGATCCTGAAGGAGCGCGGGTGGAAGACCGGGCTCGGGATGATGGCCTTCATCCTGCCCTTCGCCTTCGGCGTGGGCGCGGTCCTGAACCAGCTCATGCGGCTCGCCGGGTAGGGGAGGACACCGTGGAGCGCGCCGTGAACGCCGTCATCGACCGCGAGGAGCGCTGCCCGCTCTGCGGGTGCTCCTTCGACGCGGGGGGGCAGGGCTGCCGGCCGAGCTGCCCGATGGCGAAGGGCTGCGCCGTGGTCTGCTGCCCGGCGTGCGGCTACTCCTTCCCCCAGGAGACGGGGCTCGCCGGCGGGCTGCGCCGGCTCATCGATCGCTGGAAGGAACGGAAGGGCGCCGCGTGACCGACGAGACGAACCGAAGGGCGGAGGAGATCCTCGAGCACGTCTTCACGGAGCGGGAGGCCGGGCGCGACGCCGCCGCCGGCATCCTCGCGGCCTCCGCGACCGACCACGCCCCGGATCTCCGGACGAAGGACCTCTCGGAGCTCGCCGCCGCGGGGCTCGTGGTCCTCCACGAGGACCGGGTGGCGCTCACGCCGGCCGGGGAGGCGAGGGCGCGAGACGTCGTGCGCCGGCACCGGCTCACCGAGCGGCTCTTCCGCGACGTCCTCGACCTCGGGGAGCGGGCGACGGAGGCCCAGGCCTGCGAGCTCGAGCACATCCTCTCCCGCGAGGCGACGGACTCCGTCTGCACGCTCCTCGGCCACCCGCCGACCTGCCCGCACGGGAAGCCCATCCCGCCCGGGGACTGCTGCGGCGCCTTCCACCGGACCGTCCGTCCCCTCGTGACCGGGCTCCGGAGCTTCGACCTCGGCGCGACGGGCCGAATCGTCTTCATCGCACCGAAGTTCCACGATCGGATGGACCGGCTCGCCGCCCTCGGGGTGATCCCCGGGAGCACGATCCGGCTCCACCAGCGTTCGCCGTCGTACGTCATCGAGATCGGCGAGACCACCATCGCCCTCGACCCGGAGATCGCAGGCGAGATCTACGTGAAGCCGGTCGAGGGCCGTTCCCCGCAGCAGAAGACGCCGTAGCACCCACCCGTGAACAGGAGAGTGCCCGCGCAGGGCACAATGATGATAATGACAATCCGAATCGCCATCGTGACCGCCGCCGCCCTGCTCCTCGCGTCCCCCCGCCCGTCCCCGGCGCAGGAGGCCCAGCCCGCCCAGGCCGCGAAGCTCGCCGAGGAGCCGGCGACGAAGGGAGAGCTCCATGCCCTCGTCGAGGAGCTCCGCCGCCTGAAGCTCGAGATCGGCCTGCACGACGTGGAGTACCAGTCGTACGGCGGGATGGGGGCGGCCGCCTCCAAGGTCTACTTCGCGCCGAAGGGGCTCTCCATCGGAGGATACGGGGAGTTCTTCTACCGCAACGCCCTCGGCACGACCGGGAGCGCGGCGTGCGGGACGACGGCCACCGCCTGCGACGTGACCGACATCCTGCGGGTGGTGCTCTACACGGGGTACCGCTTCGGGGACAAGGTCGTCTTCAACTCGGAGGTCGAGTTCGAGCACCAGAGCCAGGTCTTCGTGGAGTTCGCCTACCTCGACTTCCTCTTCTCGGATCCGCTCCGGCTCCGGGTCGGCAACGTCCTCGTCCCGGTGGGCATCACGAACGAGATGCACGAGCCGGTGTTCTTCCACGGCGTCGAGCGGCCGGAGGTGGAGCGGAACATCATCCCGTCCACCTGGAACGAGAACGGCGTCGGCCTGCACGGCGAGGTCCTGCCCGGCCTCACCTACGAGGTCTACCTGCTCCAGGGGCTCAACGCGGCGAAGGCCCCGAGCGCCGGCAGCTGGGTCCGGGGGCTCCGCACGCGGGGAGGGACCACCGGGAGCGCGGCGAGCCAGCGCGCGCTCGCCGAGACCCTCGCCGGCGTCGGGGCGATCGCCTACGAGCGCGGTCCGCTCGCCGTGGGGGCCTCGGTCTACCGCGGGCGGGCAGGGCAGGGGCAGCAGGTCTCCTCGACCGACGCGCGGAAGATCGATGCCGACGTGACGATCGTCGAGGGGCATGCCCAGTTCGCGCTCCGCGGGGTCCAGCTCAAGGCGCTCGCCGTCCAGGGGAAGATCACGGACGGGGATCTCCTCAACGCGAAGCACTCGCTCACCGGGACGAGCGGCATCGGGAGCCGCGTCCGGGGCGCCTACGCCGAGGGGGCCTTCGACCTCTTCTCGCTCGCCCGGCGCGATGACCAGCTCGTCCCGTTCCTCCGCTACGAGATGCTGAAGTTCCACGACGAGGTGCCCGCCGGCGCGGCCGCGAACCCCGCCCTCGACGTGGATCTCGTCGTGGCGGGGCTCACCTACAAGCCGATCCCCACGGTCGCGATCAAGGCCGACTGGTCCTGGCGGAAGACGGGGGCCGCCGGGAACGCCGTGACCCGGGCCGTGAACCTCGGCGGCGCGTTCGTCTTCTAGGGATGCGGATGAGCGCCACGACACTACGCCGGACCCGCCCGGCCCTCTCGCCCGCGGCGCTCCTCGCGGCGGCCCTCCTCCTCCCCGCCGGCGCGGCGAGCGCCTCGCTCGGCGGGAAGGAGGAGGCCGCCGTCCGCTCCATCTTCCCCGACGCGAGCCACATCGAGGCGAAGGACCTGCTCCTCACCGGCGAGATGGTGCGGCGGATCGAGGGGCTCGCCCGCGCCCGCGTGAGGGAGCGGCTCGTCACCTTCTACACGGCGCGCCGGGGCGCCGAGGTCACCGGCTACGCCGTGATCCACAGCCACGTCGTCCGGACGAAGCGCGAGACCCTCTCCATCGCCTTCGAGCCGGACGGCCGCATCCGGAAGATCACCGTGCTCGCGTTCCTCGAGCCCGAGGAGTACAAGCCGTCCGATCGCTGGCTCGCCCAGTTCCAGGGCAAGGGCCCGGCCGACCGGCTCGTCGCGGGCCAGGACATCGCCGCGATCACGGGCGCCACCCTCACCGCGCGGGGGATCGCGGAGGAGTCCCGCTGGCTCCTCCAGGCGCTCCGCGAGGCATTCCCGGAGGTCCGCCGATGAACACCTTCGTCCAGCCCTGGGCGGCGCCTCGCGCCCGCCTCCCCGTCCGCACATTCCTCGCCTTCGCCGCGCTCGCGCTCCTCGCGTTCGGGGTCCAGCGGGCGCTCGCCGGGGGGCTCTCCCCAGCGGAGGTCGAGGCCCACTACCTCGGCGCCGCGGAGGGCGAGGCGCTCTCCGCCGTGGCGCTCTGGGAGGAGGTCCACGCGGGCGCCTTCGTCTACGGCTTCGTCCTCTTCATGCTCGCCTCCCTCGCCGCCGTGAGCCCCATGGCGGCGAGGGTCCGCACCCGGCTCGTCGCCGCCGCCTTCGCGGCCACGCTCGCGGACCTCTTCTCGCCCTTCGCCGTCGCCGCGACCGGGGACGGGACGGTCCGGGTCGCGACCTTCGTGCTCGCCTCCGCCGCGCTCGCGGCGCTGCTCGCCGTGGTGGCGGTGAGGTTCGGGCAGGAGGAGCCCGCCCGTGCGTGATCCACGCCTCGCGCCGTTCCGGGGCGCCTCCCTCGCCTTCGCGGCCTACCTCCTCGTGCAGGCCGGCAGCGCGGCGGTGCTGTTCGTGCTGAAGCTGGGCGGCGGGGCCGAGGGGATCCGGGACTTCTACCTCGGCTCCGAGGAGCGGTTCACCGCCGCGAAGAGCCTGGCGGGGATCCTGGAGGTCGCGGTGCCGCACCTCGTGGCGGTCCCGCTCGTGCTCTTCGCCGCGGCCCACGTGGTCGGCTTCGCGCGGGCGCTGCCCGCCCGGGCTCACGAGGCGCTCGTCGCGATCTCGTTCGCGAGCGCGAGCGCGGGGGTGCTCTCCTCGTTCGCGGTGCGCTGGCTGGATCCCTCGTTCGCCTGGCTCAAGATCCTCGCCTTCGCCGGGCTCGAGGGCGCGCTCCTCGCCTGGGCCGCGCTGCTCGTGTCCCTCTTCGTCCCGCTCCGCTCGCCCGCCCCCTCCCCGGCGGGGCCGGCCGCGGGGGAGGCCGTCCGATGATCGTCTGCATCTGCCGCTCCGTCTCGGATCGCGTCGTGCGCGCCGCCCGCGCGGCCGGCGCCCACACCCTCTCCGCCGTGGCGGCCGCCACCGGCGCCGGAGGAGATTGCGGCTGCTGCCGGACCGAGGTCGAGCGGATCCTCGCCGAGCCCTGCAAGGCCGAGCCGTGCCCGGGGTGCCCCAGGAGCAGGGCGGCCGCGACGGTCCCGCTCCGCGCGGCCGCCGGTGAGCACCGGGCTCCCTGACCGCGGCTCATGGCGGCGCCCGCTGAGGGGTCACCACGAAAGCGGGAAGGAGAGGAATCCGTTCGCCCTGAGCCTGTCGAAGGGCGAACGTCGAAGCTCGATGGAGCGATGACCGCCGTCAGGGAGGCGGGGCGATCCTGACGCGGAGCGCGGGCGTCGCCAGGAGCTCGCCGCCCGCGGTCACGACGATCGCCTCCACCCCCAGCCGCCGGGCCAGCGAGATCGCCTCGCGGCCCCCGGTGGCGAAGAGCGCCTTCCCCAGGATCTCCGCCTCCACCGCCGTCGCCGCGAGCACGCTCACCGACCGGCTCGCCGCCGCGGGCTCGCAGGTGCGCGGATCGAGGATGTGGTGGTAGCGCCGGCCTTCCCTCTCGATCCCCTGCTCGTAGTCCCCGCTCGTGGAGAAGGCGCGGTCGGAGACGGAGATCGACAGGGACGGGAGGGTCTCGCCGCGGCCGCCGCGGGGATCGCGGACGGCGACCTGCCAGGGGGTCTCTCCCCGGCGCCCGGCGGCGTAGAGGTCGCCGCCCGCCTGGAGGAGGAAGTCCCGGTAGCCGAGCGCGCGCAGGGTGCGGGCGGCGGCGTCGAGCGCCCAGCCCTTCGCGATCCCTCCGAGCCCCACCTTCATCCCGCGCCGGAGGAGCCGCGCCTCGCACGCGCCCCGCGGCAGCTTGCGCAGGTCGAGCGCCCGGTGGTCGACGAGGGCGCAGGCCTCCTTCATGCGGTCACGGTCCGGTGGGATCGCCTCCGGCCGGTCGAGGCGCCAGGCCTCGGAGAGGGCGGCCCAGGTCGGGTCGAAGAGCCCCCCGGTCCGGCGCGCCCCGCGCTTCGCGATCCCCAGGACCTCGCAGAGGTCCGGAGGGAGGGCGATCCATCCCTCTCCGGCCGCCGCGTTGAGGAGGGAGAGGGGGGAGTCGGGGCGCCATTCGTTCATCGACCAGTCGACCCTCGAGAAGACGGCGAAGGCCGCGTCGATGCCCGCGGCGGCACCCTCCCGGGGCACGCCGGCGATGGTCACCGTCGCGAGGGTCCCCATGGCCGGCCGGGACTCGGAGACCACGGGCACCTCCGGGGGGGAGAGGGCGAGGAGGCCGGCGAGGACGAGGGAGGTGGTCGGCATGCTGCCCGGCTCCTATATCACCCCGGCCCTCGGGACGGGCCCGCGTGGGCGCGGGCGAGCCGGGCGGAAGAGGAGGCATCGTGAAGGGAGACGCGGCGGTCATCGATCTCTTGAACGAGGTCCTGACGAACGAGCTCACGGCGGTGAACCAGTACTTCCTGCACGCGCGCATGTGCGAGAACTGGGGGTACGAGCGGCTCTGGAAGAAGCTCAGGGCGGAGTCGATCGACGAGATGAAGGACGCCGACGAGCTGATCGAGCGCGTCCTCTACCTCGAGGGGCTGCCGAACGTGCAGCGGCTCGGGAAGGTCGCGGTGGGGGAGAGCGTCCCGGAGATGCTGAAGCTCGACCTGGAGCTCGAGAAGAACGCCATCGGCGCGCTCAACAGGGGGATCGAGCTCTGCCGGAAGGCGAGCGACAACGGCACGGCGGAGCTGCTCGAGCGCATCCTCGAAGGGGAGGAGGAGCACGCGAACTGGATCGAGGCGCAGCTCGCCCTCCTCGAACAGGTGGGCGTCGCGGCCTACCTCGCCGAGCAGATCAAGGAGAAGGACTGACGGCGGTGCCCGCTTCGATCGACCCGCGCCCGTTCGCGGTTCGACGGGCTCACCACGAGCGGCCTTGCGCGTACGCGAGCGGCCCTGCACGCAGCCGTTCGCCCTGAGCCTGTCGAAGGGCGAACGCCGCGGCTCGACGCGAGCGATCACGGCCATGACGGCGGGGCGGGGAGGGCTCCGGGCCTTCGCCCGTCCGGCCCTTTCCGCCGCCCGTCTCGTGGGCGAACGCTGGCGTCCGATTTCTGGACGGGCCCCGGCCCCCTGCTACGGTGGGCCGAGGCCGACGGATGTCCGGGACGCGCGGGCGGAGGGTGACGTGGTGGGTCGTGGGCGCGGTGGCGGCCGCCGCGGCCGCCTCGGCGATCGATCCGTCCGGGCTCAGGCGCTACCTCGCCCTCGAGGCGGACGTCCGCCGCATGCAGGCGGAGAACGCGCGCCTCGCCGGCGAGAACCAGGCCCTCTCTCGCGAGGTCCGGGCGCTTCGCTCGGACCCCGCGGCGCTCGAGCGCGCCGCCCGCGAGGAGCTCCGCTTCGTCCGGCCGGGCGAGCGGGTCCTCCTGCTCGGCGGCGAGCGGGGAGGGCACCCGTGAGCCCGGAGCCGAGGCCGGAGCGGGCCCCGGTCGGCTCGGCGCCGACCATCCAGGGACGGCTCGCCCGCCAGCGGCCCCGCCCGATCCTCGTCCGCCTCTACGCCGCGCTCCTCGGAGACCTCGGCGTCCTCGGCCGCCCCGCGCGCCGGCGCGCGCTCCGCCTCCTCCTCCGCAGCGTCCCTCCCGCGGTCGCGGTCGGCGTGGGGGGGCTCGTCGGGCTCGGGACCTTCGGCGGCGCGGCGCCCGCCTGGATCCAGGGAGGGGCGATGGCGGCGCTCGCCGCGGCGCTCGCCGGCACCGTGTGGCGCCGGGCGGCGCGTGCCGCGCGGGGGGAGCGGGCGGACTACCGCGAGCAGCTCGAGCTCGGGGCGCTCATGGTCGTCGCCGCCCACGCCCTGTCGCAGACCGCCGCGCAGGGGGAGGCGGAGTCGCCGTTCCAGGCGGCGGTCTACCTCGTCATGGCCCTGCTCGTGGCCTTCCTCGCCCGCTGGGTCGGGTTCGTGCTCGTGGTCCTGGCCGTGGTCCTCGAGGTCCTCGTCTGGGCGGGGCGCGGGGCGAGCGCCTGGGAGCTCCCCGCCGTCGCCGTCCACGCCGGGTTCGTCGTGCTCTTCGCGGTCCTCACGCACGCCGCCCTCGCCGCCCGGCTCTCCTCGGCCCGCCGGGCCGAGGCGTTGGCGGTGGAGCGCCGCCTCCGCCAGATCGCGGAGCGGGCGCGGGAGTTCCGGCTCCTCCCGCACGCTGCGGGCGACGGGCCCCCGGGCGAGCGGGAGCGCCGCTGGACCGAGGCGGCGGTCGTGGAGATCGAGTCGGCGGTCCGGGGCGTGCTCGAGATCGCCGAGGTCGCGCTCCGGGCGCACACCTGCGCCGTCTTCGTCCTCTCGCCGGACGACCGGGAGCTCACCCTCCGCGACTGCCGCTCGGCGAGCGAGGGGGTCGCGCGCCGGCCCATCCCGGCCGGCGAGGGCGCCCTCGGCGGGGCGGTCCGGCGCCGCGCGCCGGTCCGGCTCCACGGCGAGCTCAAGCCGGTGAGCTACTACGAGGACGGGACCCGGCCCCGGGCGCTCCTGGCGGTGCCGCTCGTGGACCGGCGGGGGGAGCACGTCCGGGGGGTGCTCGTCGCGGATCGCGTCGAGGACGCGCCGTTCGGCGACGAAGACGAGCGGCTCCTCGTGACGCTGTCGGCGGAGATCCTCCGCGCCGTGGCGGCGGAGCGGCTCATGATGGACATGAAGCGCGCCCGGGACGAGAAGGAGCGCTTCTACGAGGCGATCGAGCGGCTCAACCGCACGACGAAGCCGAGCGAGGTCTTCGACGCGACGCTCGACGTCGCGCGCGGGATGGTGCCCGTGGACTTCGCCGCGGTGACGCTCGTCGAGGAGGCGGAGGGGCGCAGGGTGCACCGCGTGGCACGGGTGGCGGGCGCCGACGAGGGCAAGGAGTCCTCCCGGCTCGACGGTCTCCAGTTCCGCGACGACTCCGGGCTCGTGGGCTCCGCGGTGCGGCTCGGCTCGAGCCTCCCCGCGAAGGAGATCGACGTGTCGAGGACGCCGGTCTTCGACGCGGCCACCCGCCTGAAGGGGCTCGCCTCGCTCAAGGTGATCCCGCTCCGGACCGCGCAGGAGGTGCTCGGGGCGGTCGTCCTGGGGTCCCGCCGGCCCCGCGCCTACGGCCCCGAGGCGGTGCGGCAGCTCGAGGTCGTCGCGATGCAGGCGGCGGAGTCGATCTACCGCGCCCGGCTCTTCGAGAAGACGGAGCGGCTCGCGACGACGGACGGCCTCACCGGGCTCACGAACCACCGGACCTTCCAGGTGCGGCTCGACGAGCAGCTCGCCCAGGCCGGGCGCTACGGGAAGCGGCTCTCCCTCCTCCTCTGCGACATCGACCACTTCAAGTCGGTGAACGACACCTACGGCCACCCCGTCGGCGATGTAGTGCTCAAGGCGGTCGCCCGGACGCTCGCGAAGGAGGCCCGGACGACCGACGTCGTGGCCCGGTACGGGGGCGAGGAGTTCGCCGTGATCATGCCCGAGACGGACGCGGAGGGAGCGCTCGTCATCGCGGAGCGGATCCGGGAGCGGGTCGGGAAGCTCGCGATCGAGACGGAGCAGGGGCCGATCCGGGTGACGATGTCCCTCGGCGTGGCGACCTTCCCGGAGGACGGGGACCGGAAGGCCGCCCTCGTGGAGCGCGCGGACGGCTGCCTCTACCAGGCGAAGCGGAGCGGCCGGAACCGGACGGTCGCGGCGCGGTCCGCCCAGCGCGCGCCGCCGAGGGCGGCGGGGTGAGGCGCCTCGCCCTCGGGCGCGGTACCCGGGCGCCCCCCGCCCCTGCTAGACTCGCGTCGCGCCGCGCCGATCGCGGCCACATCCGCGGAGCCCCCCGGACTTGAAAAAGAACTTCGTCCTCGACACGAACGTCCTCCTCCACGATCCGCGCAGCATCTTCGGGTTCGAAGACAACGACGTCGTCATCCCCATCCAGGTCATCGAGGAGATCGACAACTTCAAGCGCGACCTCTCGACGCTGGGGAGGAACGCGCGGCAGGTCTCCCGGTCCCTCGACGACTTCCGGCTCCAGGGGAAGCTCGGCGAGGGGGTGGCGATCGGGCCCGACAAGGGGCGCATCCGGGTGCTCGCCTGGGACGGGAAGCTCCCCCACCGGAAGGGCGACTCCCACACCACGGACGATCGGATCCTCGCCGTCGCGCTGGAGCTCCTCGAGAGGGAGCCCTCCCTCCCGACCGTCTTCGTGACGAAGGACACGAACCTCCGCATCCGGGCCGACGCGCTCGGGCTCCACGCGGTGGACTACGACGTGGAGGGGCTCGAGGCGCTCGACGACCTCTGGAGCGGCGTCTCGGAGGTGGACGTGTCGCCGGAGGAGGTGAACGACTTCTACTCCACCGGCTCGGTCCCGTGGGCCGGGGCGGGGGAGGGAGACCCGCCACCGCCGAACGCGTTCGTCGTGCTCCGCGACCGGACGAACCCCCAGCACTCCGCCGTGGGGAAGTACAGCGCCGCGAAGCAGGCGTTCGTGCAGCTCATCAAGTCTCCCAAGGAAGGGGTCTGGGGGATCCGGCCGAGGAACAAGGAGCAGTCCTTCGCCCTCGACCTCCTGCTGAACGACGACGTCCGGCTCGTGACCATCGTGGGCAAGGCGGGGACGGGGAAGACGCTCCTCGCGATCGCCGCGGGGCTCCAGAAGACGATGGAGGACGGCGTCTACCAGAAGCTCCTCGTCTCCCGGCCGATCTTCCCGCTCGGGCGCGACATCGGGTACCTGCCCGGGTCGGTGGAGGAGAAGCTGAACCCCTGGATGCAGCCGATCTTCGACAACGTGGAGTACCTCATGAACCTGTCCCGCTCGGAGAAGAAGGCGGGACGCGGCTACCACGAGCTCCTCGACCTCGGGATCCTCGAGATCGAGCCGCTCACCTACATCCGCGGGCGGTCGATCCCGAACCAGTTCATCATCGTGGACGAGGCCCAGAACCTCACGCCTCACGAGGTGAAGACGATCATCACGCGGGTCGGGGACGGCACGAAGATCGTCCTCACCGGGGACCCGTACCAGATCGACAACCCCTACGTGGACCAGACGAACAACGGCCTCGTCCACGTCGTGAACCGCTTCAGGCAGGAGCGGCTCGCCGGCCACATCACGATGTCGAAGGGGGAGCGGAGCCCGCTCGCGGAACTCGCGGCGAACCTCCTCTGAGGCGGCGATGGCGGAGTTCGAGTACCCCCTCCACTACACCTTCAAGGTGATCGGCCTCGCCTCGGACGACTTCCCCGAGCACGCCCGCCGCATCGTCGCGCGCTTCGTGGAGGGCGTGACCCCGGAGCAGGTCCGGACCCGGGCGAGCGCGGCCGGCAAGTACCACTCCGTCTCCGTCGTGGCGTGGCTCGTGTCCGAGGAGCAGCGCAAGGCGGTCTACCAGGCGCTCCACGACGACGAGCGGGTCGTGCACCATCTCTGACCGGCTCCGGGCGGCCCGGCCTCGCCCGTCAGGCTCGGGCGGCGGGGCCGAAGTCCACGAGCTGGACGGGGTTCGCGGCCATCCCGAAGGAGACCTCCTCGCGCCACCCCTCGGCGTCGCCGCCGACCTGCAGGGGAACCCGCCGGTCGAAGCGGAGCGAGACCCGGTCCGCGTGGAAGTCGAGCAGCCCCTCGTGGGCGAACTCCCCCGACCAGATGCGCGGGAGGTTGAGGAGCAGGGTGGAGACGTCGATCCGCGTGACCACGCGGACCTGCATCATCCCCGCGGCCCGCTCCGCATACGGGAACACCCGGAGCCCGAGGCCGTAATAGGGGACCGTGCTCGCCGCCGCGAGCATGCAGGGTCCCGCGTGGAGGAGCTCCCCGTGGCCGATGGGGCGGCCGACCCGGTTCCCCGCGCCGTCGAGCTTCCAGGCGGGGCGCCCGGCGTTCACGATCTCGCAGTAGACCGGGCGGCGGTCGAGGAGGGCCCGGGGCGCAGAGCGGAGCGCGACGGCGAGCCCGTAGCCCGGCGCGCCGAGGCCGAGCCGCCGTAGGGGCGTGCCCTCGAGGCGGCTCCGGATCCAGTTGTAATCGTTCAGCACGGCGGCATCGACGCCCACTCCGGCGAAGGGCGTCCGGCGCCCCTCGCAGGTGAGGAGGTCGAGGTGGCGCACGCCCCGGGCCTCTCCCCGGAGGTAGCGGGCGAGGTCGTGGGCGTGCCGGCGGGGGCGGGCCCCCACCATCTCGGCCACCGCGTTGCCCGTCCCGAGGGCGAGGACGCCGAAGAGGGGCGGGCGGGCCGCGCCGCGCTCCGCGGACTCCAGGATCCGGTTCACCCAGGAGACGAAGGTGCCGTCTCCGCCGCCCGTGAAGACCGTCGCGTAGCGGCGGGCCACGACCTCGTCGGCGATCCGCTCGGCCTCCTCGGCGGTCCGGGAGAAGAAGAGGTGGTCGTCGGGGACGACGCTCGAGAGGGCCTGGCGGACCCCCGCGTTCACGGCCTTCGCGTTCGCGTTCAGGAGCACGGCCACGCGCGCGACGGCCTCCGGGCCGGCGAGGAGGCCGGGGAGGGTCGAGGCGGGCTGCGGTGCGGTCGTCGCGGGCATCGGGCTCCGGGGGGCTCTGACTTCGATGTCCCGATCCAGGAGCAATGCAGGTGCCACGCTGCGTCAGCGAGTCCATGCGCGAGAGAAATCGGCAACTTGCGGCCTGCGTCGGACTGCCGAAGGGGGGAGCCTGGACGCGTCGCGCCGGTGGCGGTGCGTAGTTCGCTTCGCACCGAGGCACGAGCCGGCGGGCGGCTGCGCCGGGCGAGAGAAGGCGGTTTGACAGCCTCCGTCGCGGACTTACGTTGCCCCCCGTCAGGAGGACACCAAGGAAATGGGAAAGATCATCGGCATCGACCTGGGCACCACGAACTCCGTCGTCGCGGTGATGGAGGGCAAGGACGCCGTCGTCATCACGAACGAGGAGGGCTCCCGCCTCACCCCGAGCGTCGTCGCCTACACGAAGGACGGCGAGCGGCTCGTGGGCCAGGTGGCGAAGCGGCAGTCGATCACGAACCCCGAGAAGACCGTCTACTCGATCAAGCGGTTCATGGGCCGGCGCTTCGCCGAGGTGCAGGACGAGATGAAGCGCGTCCCCTACCACGTGGTGGAGGGGAAGAGCGGGGACGCCCGCATCGAGATCGACGGCAAGCAGTTCAGCGCGCCGGAGATCAGCGCGCAGGTGCTGCTCAAGCTGAAGCGGGCGGCGGAGAACTACCTCGGGGAGAAGGTGACGGACGCCGTGATCACCGTCCCCGCCTACTTCAACGACGCCCAGCGGCAGGCGACGAAGGACGCGGGCGAGATCGCCGGCCTCGTCGTCCGGCGCATCGTGAACGAGCCCACCGCGGCCGCGCTCGCCTACGGGCTCGACAAGAAGAAGAACGAGAAGATCGCCGTCTACGACTTCGGCGGCGGGACCTTCGACATCTCCATCCTCGAGGTGGGCGAGAACGTCGTCGAGGTCCTCGCCACGAACGGGGACACGCACCTCGGCGGCGACAACATCGACCAGAAGATCATCGACTGGCTCATCGCCGAGTTCAAGAAGGACGGCGGCGTAGACGTCTCCAGGGACAAGATGGTCCTCCAGCGCCTGAAGGAGGCGGCGGAGAAGGCGAAGATCGAGCTCTCCTCGATGTCGGAGACGGAGATCAACCTCCCGTTCCTCACCGCCGACCAGACCGGCCCGAAGCACCTCTCGATGAAGCTCAGCCGGGCGAAGCTCGAGGCGATGGTCGAGGACCTCGTCGAGCGCTCCATCGAGCCGACCCGGAGGTGCCTCGCGGACGCGAAGCTCCAGCCCTCCCAGATCGACGAGATCGTGCTCGTGGGCGGCCAGACGCGCATGCCCAAGATCGTGGAGACCGTGAAGAAGTTCTTCGGCAAGGAGCCGAACCGCACGGTGAACCCGGACGAGGTCGTCGCGGTCGGCGCCGCGGTGCAGGCGGGCGTCCTTTCCGGCGAGGTGAAGGACATCCTCCTCCTCGACGTGACGCCGCTCTCGCTCGGCGTCGAGACCCTCGGGAGCGTGATGACCCGGCTCATCGACCGGAACACGACCATCCCGTGCAAGCGCTCGGAGGTCTTCTCCACCGCCTCGGACAGCCAGACCTCCGTCGAGATCCACGTGCTCCAGGGTGAGCGGGACATGGCCCGCGACAACCGGACGCTCGGCCGGTTCCACCTCGAGGGCATCCCGCCGGCGCCGCGCGGCGTGCCGCAGGTCGAGGTCACGTTCGACATCGACGCGAACGGGATCCTGAACGTCTCCGCGAAGGACAAGGGGACGGGGAAGGAGACGAAGATCACCATCACGCACTCCTCGGGGCTCGCGAAGGACGAGGTGGAGAAGATGGTGGCGGACGCCCGCGCCCACGAGGGCGAGGACAAGAAGCGCCGCGAGGAGGTGGAGCAGCGCAACCGCGCGGAGAACCTCGCCTACCAGATGGAGAAGCTCCTGAAGGAGAACGGGGAGAAGCTCGCGCCCGGGACCGCGAAGGAGATCGAGGAGGCGATCCAGGCCGTCCACTCCGTCCGGGAGAAGGGGACCGCCGACGAGGTGAAGGCGGCCGCGGAGCGGCTGGAGAAGGCGAGCCACAAGGCGGCCGAGGAGCTCTACAAGAGCGCCGGCCCGGGCGCCGGGCCCGGCTCCGGACCCCAGGGCGGGGAGCCGGGCCCTGCCGAGGAGAGGAAGAAGGAGGACGTCGTCGACGCGGAGTTCAAGCAGGTCTGACGCGCCCACGATCGGTTCCGGGAAGGGGGCCTCTCCCGCGGGAGGCCCCCTTCGTGCGTTCCGGGCGCTCCGCCCGCCGCGCTCGCGTCGAAGCGGGACGCTCGCCCTTCGACAGGCTCAGGGCGAGCGGATCCCGGGCGGTACGGAGCCCTCCTCTCCGTTCGTGGTGAGCCTGTCGAACCACGGACGGTCGGGACCGGCGGAAGAGGGCACGGCGTCGGCAGGCCTCGCCTTTCGCCCCGCCGGGCCTTACGATTCGGCGCGATGCGGCTCACGATCCTCTCGCGCTCCCCGGCTATCCACACGACCCGGCGCCTCGTCGAGGCGTCGAGGGCGCGAGGGATCGCGGCGAGGGTGATCGATCCCCTCGAGGTGGAGCTCGGCCTCGGGGACGAGCCGGCCGTCTACTGGAGGGGGAAGCGCTTCCCGCGGAGCGACGTGGTCGTCCCCCGGATCGGGCTCTCCATCCACCCCTACGGGCTCTCGGTGGTGAACCAGCTCGAGCTCATGGGGGTTCCCGTGCTGAACGGCGCCCACGGGATCGCCGCGAGCCGCAACAAGATGCGGAGCCTGCAGGTCCTCGCGGCGTCGGGGATCCGCGTCCCGCGGACGGTGATGGCCTCGGACCCGGCCGGCCTGAAGAAGATGGTGAGGCTCGTGGGCGGCGTCCCCGTCCTCGTGAAGCTCCTCTCCACGGCCGACAAGTCCGGCGTGATGGTCTGCGAGACGATGCAGTCGCTCGAGGCCGCGCTCGAGGCGATCCTGGGCCTCGGCCACGACATCGTCGTGCAGCAGTACCTCCGCGGCGCCCGCGGGAGGGACCTGCGGGTGCTCGTCGTGGGCGGCGAGGTCGTGGCGGCGATGCGCAGGAGCCCGCCCGTGGGGCGCTTCTCGCGCACGCTCCGGCGCGGCGCGCAGTTCGAGCGCGCGGAGCTCCGGCCGTCCCACGCCCGGGTGGCGGCCGCGGCGGCGCGGCTGCTCCGGCTGGAGGTCTGCGCCGTGGACATGCTCGACGTGAAGGGCGGACCGCGGGTCTTCGAGGTGAACGGCTCGCCCTCGATCCGGGAGGCGGAGGCGGTCTGCGGCGTGGACGTGGCGGCGGCGCGCCTCGATGGTCAGGGTGCCGCCGCCGGGCATTGCGTCTCGCGCATTGACGGCCAGGTTGAGCAGGGTGTTCTCCAGTTGTTGCCGGTCGACATACACGGGCAGAGGCCCGCCGTCGCTCTTGAGGATGACCTCGACGCCGGTGCCCATGACG
>JBBIPT010000050.1:0-18908 GCA_037442705.1 Anaeromyxobacter sp. | reverse complement strand
GCCGCGCCGGTGAAGGCGGACGCCCGGCGGGCTGCGCCGGCGGATTTCCGCTAAGATGCGGCGGCCATGACCCCCAGGAATCTCCTCCCGCTGGCCGCGTTCCTCGTCTCGTGCGCCCACGCTCCCGCGCTCCGCGCGGGGTCCGCGAGTCCCGCCGGCTACTTCCCCCTCGCCGTCGGAAACGAGTGGGTCTACCGGGACGAGTCGCCCCAGCGTCCGCCGGGCGCCGCGCAGGCCTCCCGCACCGTCCGCATCCTCGAGCGGACGCCGGACGGCTACTACCGCGACAGCGAGCGGGGCGAGCTCCGCGCCGATCCGGACTGTCTGCACGACCGCAGCCGCCGGCTCCTCTGCGGGCCGATCGAGAAGGGGAGGACCTGGGTCTCCGTCGTCTCGGTGAGCTCCACGGAGCGGTACGAGATCGCCGGGGTGGGGGAGACGGTGGCGACTCCCGCCGGGCGGTTCGAGGGTTGCGTGCGGGTCCGCGCGCTGAACCGCGTCTCTCCGGGGACCGACCACGTCCTCGAGATCACGTACGCCCCGGGGGTCGGGCCGGTGCGGATCGAGACGTTCGCGGTGGTCGGGGGCAAGGTGAGCCCCCAGGTCAGGGCGGTGCTCGAGCGGTACCGCGTCGAGGGAAGGTGAGCGGGATGCGAGAGGTCGGGATCGGGATCGCCGGGTTCGGCACGGTCGGAGGCGGCGCCCTGTCGATCCTCCGCACGCACGCGGCGGACATCGAGGCGCGCCTCGGGGCGCGGATCGTGGTCCGCCGGATCGCCCTCCGCGACGCGGTGAAGGAGCGGCCGGTGGACGTGGAGCGCGCGCTCCTCACGACCCGGGTGGAGGATCTGCTCGCGGACCCGCAGATCTCGGTGGTCGTGGAGCTGATCGGAGGCGTGGACAGGGCCTTCGACGTCGTTCGCGGGGCCCTCGAGGCCGGCAAGCACGTGGTCACGGCGAACAAGGCGCTGCTCGCCGCCCGGGGGGACGAGATCTTCCGGCTCGCCAGGGCGAAGGGGGTGGACGTCTACTACGAGGCGGCCGTCTGCGGCGGCGTCCCGATCATCCGCACCCTGCGGGAGGCGCTCGCCTCGGACCGGATCAGCTCCCTGCACGGGATCGTGAACGGCACGACGAACTTCATCCTCACCGCCATGGCCGAGAAGGGGGAGCCGATCGAGAAGGCGCTCGCGGAGGCGCAGCGCCTCGGCTACGCGGAGGCCGACCCCACGCTCGACGTCTCCGGAGGCGACGCGGCCCAGAAGCTCTGCGTGCTCGCCCAGCTCGCCTTCGGCGCCCGGCTCGCCCCGGCGGACGTGCTCACCGAGGGGATCATGGGGCTCACGCCGGAGGACTTCCGGTGGGCGCGGGAGTTCGGCTGGGCGCTGAAGCTCCTCGCGGTGGCGCGCCGCTGCGGCGGGGCGGAGAACGGCCTCATCGAGGCGAGGGTGCACCCCTCCTTCATCCCGGCCGGCTCTCTCCTCGCCGGGGTCCGGGGCGCGATGAACGCGGTGGTCCTCCAGTCGGAAGCGCTCGGGCCCTCGATGCTCTACGGGCAGGGGGCGGGGGCGATGCCGACGGGCAGCGCGGTCGTCTCGGACATCATCGACCTCACGCGGAACATCCTCGCGGGGAGCCCGGGGCGCGTCCCCCTCCCTCCCGAGAAGCCCCTCGTCACGCTCCGCCCGCACGAGGAGATCCGCTGCGCGTACTACGTGAACTTCTCGGTGAAGGACGAACCGGGCGTCCTCGCGCGGATCGCCTCGCGCCTCGCGTCGGAGCGGATCTCCATCGCGGCGGTCCAGCAGCGGGAGCAGAACGACCAGGGCAAGCCCGTCCCGCTCGTCATCGTGACCCACGAGGCCCGGGAGGCCGACCTGCGGCGGGCGATCGACGCCATCGACCGGGATCCGGCGACGCTCGCGAAGACGCGCCTCATCCGGATCGAGGCCGTGTAGCCTCCGGGCGCCCGGAGACGTGGCATGGTGAGCACCGCGGTCCGCGTGATCTACGGGGACACCGACCAGATGGGGGTCGCGTACTACGCGAACTACCTCCGCTGGTTCGAGGCGGGGCGAAACGAGTACATCCGCGCGGCGGGGCTCCGCTACCGCGACTTCGAGGAGCGCTTCGGGCTCCGCCTCCCGGTCACGGAGGCCTCGGTGAGCTACCGCCTCCCCGCCCGCTACGACGACCTCATCACGGTGGAGACGTCGGTCTCCGGGGTCCGGCGGGCCTCGGCCCGCTTCGACTACCGGATCGTCCGGGGGGCGGAGGTCCTCGCCACCGGCCACACGGTCCACGCCTGCGTGGATCTCGAGGGGCGGGTCACGCGCCTCCCGAAGGAACTCGTCGAGCGGCTCGGGCCGGCGACGGCCCCGGGTGCGCCGGACGGCGGGCCGGGTTAACGTGTCGGTCCCTGGGAGCGCGCCGGAGGGCAGATGGCGGTCGTGAGGAAAGAGGTGACCATCGACGTCCCGATCGAGGAGTTCTTCGATCTCGTCGTGGACTACGAGCGCTACCCCGAGTTCGTGCCGGGGATCCGGGCGTGCCGCGTCCGCGACGGCCGCGGCGACAAGCAGGTGGAGTACGAGCTCGACATCGGGCTCAAGCGGATCCGGTACGTCCTGCGCCACGAGGAGGTGCGGCCGCGCCTCGTCCGCTGGACCCTCGTCTCGGGCGAGATGATGAAGGTCTCCAGCGGATCGTGGGAGCTCACCGCCGAGGGAGACCGCACCCGCGCCGTCTACTCCGTGGACATCCAGATCGCGCGGCCTCCGCTCCTGCCCCAGGCGCTCGTCGATCGGGTGAGCGACGAGCTCACGCGGGTCACGCTTCCGAAGACGCTCGAGGCATTCAAGGCCCGGGCGGAGGGGCGCGGATAGACGACTCGATCCGGAAACACCCAAGGCTTCAGGCCTCAGGAAATGCGCCTCTGCGGCCCGTTCCCGAGGCCTGAGGTCCGAGGCCCGAGACCAGGGACACGAACCGCGAGCGGCCGTTTGGCCTCCCCCGGGGGCAGTACCCTGGCCGGCGGGCACCGGTGAGAAGAGCACACACAGCACGGGGCGTCGCCACGTAGCCACCCTCGCGTGTCCCGTGGGCGCCCGCCTTGACCCCCCCGGTGGCCGGTGTTACCTGGAAAAAAGAGGGCGAGCGTGCGCGCGAGGTGAATCGAATCGGGGACTTGGGCGTCTCACCTCGCAGGAAGGGCGGCCAGACGCGGGGAGATGCGCGGGACGGAACGTGGTTTGCAGCCTCATCGGGAGGATCGACGGGGTAGGAGAGAAGGGATGCTGGACGCCTACGTCATCGAGGAGATCAAGAGGCGCGAGCGGGAGCGCTCCCGGGACGATCGCCCGGTGATCGAACTCCCCCTGCCTCCCCCCGGTCCCTCTCGCCCGCCGGAAGGCGGCGGCGACGATCCGGGCGAGCGGGGCGTCGTGATCATCGACTACTCGAACTGAAGGTCGGGCGCTCGCCAGGGGCGAACGCCCACACAGGGGCGCGAACCGGAACCCGGTTCGGCGCCCGCTTTTTTTTCCACCCGCTCCGGGGAAAGCCGTTGACGCGCTCGCCCGCGGGGGGGCACATTCGCCCACCTCACGGAGGCTTCGATGACGGAGATCATCAACGTCGCAGCGCGAGAGATCCTCGACTCCCGGGGCAACCCGACGGTCGAGGTCGAGGTGGCGGTGGCAACGGGCGACGTGGGGCGCGCCGCGGTCCCATCCGGCGCGTCCACCGGAGAGCACGAGGCCCTCGAGCTCCGGGACGGCGACGCCGGGCGCTACCTCGGCAAGGGCGTCCGCAAGGCGGTCGCGAACGTCGTGGACGCCATCGGCCCGGCGGTCGTCGGCATGGACGCGTCGGACCAGGCCGCTCTCGACGCGCGGATGCTGGAGCTCGACGGGACGGACGGGAAGTCGAAGCTCGGCGCGAACGCGGTCCTCGGCGTCTCCCTCGCCGCGGCGAAGGCCGCCGCCGCCGCGCACGGGCTGCCCCTCCATCGCTACGTGGGCGGGGCCGGCGCGCGGACCCTCCCCGTGCCGCTCATGAACATCCTGAACGGCGGGGCGCACGCGGACTCCAACGTGGACATCCAGGAGTTCATGGTCGTCCCCCTCGGAGCGCCGACCTTCGCGGAGGGGCTCCGCTACGGCGCGGAGGTCTTCCACGCCCTGAAGAAGGTCCTCAAGGCGAAGGGGGCGGGAACGGGCGTGGGGGACGAGGGCGGCTACGCGCCGAACCTCGCCTCGAACGAGGAGGCCCTCGCGCTCATCATGGACGCGATCGGGAAGGCCGGGCTCGAGCCGGGCAAGCAGGTCGCCCTCGCCCTCGACTGCGCGGCGAGCGAGTTCTTCGACGCGAAGACCGGGAAGTACGCGCTGGAGGGGGAGGGGAAGACCTTCGACGGGAAGGGGCTCGTGGAGTGGTACGCCTCCCTCGTGGCGAAGTACCCCATCGTCTCGATCGAGGACGGCTGCGACGAGAACGACTGGGAGACCTGGAAGCTCCTCACCGAGAAGATCGGCCGGAAGGTGCAGCTCGTGGGCGACGACCTCTTCGTCACGAACGTGAAGCGGCTCTCCCGCGGGATCCGGGAGGGGGTCGGGAACTCCATCCTCGTGAAGGTGAACCAGATCGGGTCGCTCACCGAGACGCTGGAGGCCGTGCGGATGGCCCACCGCGCCGGATTCACGAGCGTGATGAGCCACCGCTCCGGCGAGACCGAGGACACGACGATCGCGGACCTCTCGGTCGCCTGCGACTGCGGGCAGATCAAGACGGGCTCGGCCTCCAGGACGGACCGGGTGGCGAAGTACAACCAGCTCCTCCGGATCGAGGAGGAGCTCGGGAAGACCGGACGCTACGCGGGGCGCGACGCCTTCCGCGCCCTCCGCTGACGCGGCAGGGGCCGAACCCCCCGTCCCCCAAGAGGAAAGTCCCCGGCCGTGCGTTGACACGTCCGCGCGCGCCCGCTAGGTTCCGCGTTCCCGGCGTCCCGTGACGGGACGCGGAAGGAAGGTGGCAGCCGAATGCGTGGCGAGTGGATCGCGAAGCGGCGGGGGCAGCCCAACGTCAGCCAGATGCACCTCGCCCGGAGCGGCGCCGTCACGGAGGAGATGGCCCACGTGGCCCGCCGCGAGCGGCTCCCGCCCGAGCTCGTCCGGGCCGAGGTGGCGCGCGGGCGCATGGTGATCCCCGCGAACGTCCGGCACCCGGAGCTCGAGCCGATCGGCATCGGGATCGCGGCGACCTGCAAGATCAACGCGAACATCGGGAACAGCGCCGTCACCTCCGACGTGAAGGGCGAGGTGGAGAAGCTCAGGGTCTGCCTGAAGTACGGGGCGGACACCGTGATGGACCTCTCCACGGGCGGCGACATCCGCGGGATCCGGGAGGCGATCATCCGGAACAGCCCCATCCCCGTCGGGACGGTCCCGATCTACGAGTGCCTCGCCCACGTGAAGGACGTCGCGGACCTCACCCCGGCGATGCTCCTCGAGATCATCGAGGCGCAGGCCGCGCAGGGCGTGGACTACATGACGATCCACGCCGGGCTCCTGAGGGACTACGTCCCGCTCGCGGCGCACCGCGTGACCGGCATCGTCTCCCGCGGCGGCGCGCTCATGGCGCAGTGGATGATCGCGAACGAGGCGGAGAACCCGCTCTACACGCACTTCGACGCGATCTGCGAGATCTTCCAGAAGTACGACGTGACCTTCTCCCTCGGCGACGGGCTGCGCCCCGGCTGCCTCGCCGACGCCTCGGACGAGGCCCAGTTCGCCGAGCTGAAGACGCTCGGCGAGCTCACGAAGAAGGCCTGGGAGCACGACGTCCAGGTCATGGTGGAGGGGCCCGGCCACGTCCCGCTCGATCAGATCCCGATGAACATGGAGAAGGAGCGCGCCCTCTGCCACGAGGCGCCCTTCTACGTGCTCGGCCCCCTCGTGACGGACATCGCCCCGGGCTACGACCACATCACGAGCGCGATCGGCGCGGCGGTGGCCGCCCAGCACGGGGCGGCGATGCTCTGCTACGTGACCCCCGCCGAGCACCTCGGCCTCCCGGACGTGGACGACGTGCGCGAGGGGATCGTCGCCTACAAGATCGCCGCGCACGCCGCGGACGTCGCGCGGCACCGGCCCGGCGCTCGGGAGCGGGACGACGAGCTCTCGCGCGCCCGCTACCGCTTCGACTGGAAGCGGCAGTTCGAGCTCTCCCTCGACCCCGACACCGCCCGGGCGAAGCACGACGAGACGCTCCCGCAGGAGGCCTTCAAGTCGGCGGAGTTCTGCTCGATGTGCGGTCCCAAGTTCTGCTCCATGCGGATCCACGGGCACCTCGAGCAGGCGGCCGAGGCCGCGGGCGAGCGCGCGGCCGGCGCGGCGGCGGGCCCCCTCCGGACCCTTCCCTGATTTCCCGGCCTGCCCGCGGGGGTTAGACTCCTCTCGTGACGAGCCGGGTGACGGTCTACGAGGTGGGCCCGCGCGACGGGCTCCAGAACGAGGCGGCGAGCGTCGCCACGCCGGACAAGCTCGCGCTCGTCCGTGCGCTCGCCGAGGCGGGGCTCCCGAGGATCGAGGCCACGAGCTTCGTCTCGCCGCGCTGGATCCCGCAGCTCGCCGACGCCGCGGAGGTCGTGGCCGGGCTCCCGCGGGCGCCCGGCGTCTCCTACGTCGTGCTCGTGCCGAACGAGAAGGGGCTCTCCCGCCTGGGGGAGGCGATCGAGCGCGCGGGGGAGGGGCGCTCGCCCGTGGAGGCGGCGGTCTTCCTCTCCGCGTCCGAGACCCACAACCGGAAGAACGTGAACCGCTCCGTGGACGAGACGCTCGAGGACTTCGCCTCGCTCGTCCCCGCCGCCCTCGCCCGCGGCCTCGCCGTGCGGGGGTACGTCTCGACCGTGTGGGGGTGCCCGTACGAGGGGGAGGTGGACCCCTCCCGGGCCACGGCCATCGCCCGGCGGCTCCTCTCGCTCGGCTGCGCCCAGGTCTCCCTGGGCGACACCGTGGGCGTGGGCACGCCCGATCGGACGCGCCGGATCCTCGGAGATCTGCTCGCCGACGTCCCCGCCGGGCGGCTCGCGCTCCACATGCACGACACGCGCGGGACGGCGCTCGCGAACGTGCTCGCCGGGCTCGACCTCGGGATCCGGACCTTCGACGCCTCCATCGGCGGGCTCGGGGGCTGCCCCTACGCGCCGGGGGCCTCCGGGAACCTCGCCACCGAGGATCTCGTCTACATGCTCCACGGGATGGGCTACGAGACCGGGGTGGACTTCGGCCGGCTCGTCGCCGCGGGCCGGCTCGCGCAGCGGCTCGTCGGGCGGCGGCTTCCCGGCAAGACGCTCCAGGCGGAGCTCGCGAAGACGGAGGAGTGACGATGGAGGTCAGGGTCGAGCGGAGGGACGGCTACGAGGTCTGGACGATCGACGGCGAGGCGCGCCGCAACTCGATCACGATGGCGCTGCTCGCCGAGCTCGGCGCGCTGCTCGCGCGCGCGGTCTCCGATCGGCGCCTCCGCTGCATCGTCCTCACCGGGGCGGGAGGGAAGGCCTTCTGTGCCGGAGCGGACCTCAAGGAGCGCGCGACGATGAGCGACGCCCAGGTCCACGAGTTCCACGGCGGGCTGCGCCGCGCCCTGCGCGCGATCGAGACCGCCCCGCAGCCGGTGATCGCCGCCCTGAACGGCGCGGCCCTGGGGGGCGGCCTCGAGCTCGCCCTCGCCTGCGACCTGCGCATCGCGGCGTCCACCGCCGTCGTCGGGCTCCCCGAGGTCTCCCTGGGCATCATCCCGGGGGGAGGAGGAACGCAGCGGCTCGCGCGGCTCGCCGGAGTCGCGCGGGCGAAGGACCTCGTGCTCACGGCCCGGCGGGTGGGGGCGGAGGAGGCTGCCGCGATGGGGCTCGTGACCGCGGTCGTGCCCCCGGAGCGGCTCGTCGAGGAGGCGGAGGCGCTCGCGGCGCGGGTCGCCCGGAACGCGCCGATCTCGCTCCGGCAGGCGAAGCGGGCGATCGACGGCGGCTTCCACCTTCCGCTCGAGGAGGCCCTGGAGCTCGAGAACCGGATGTACCAGGACTGCCTCGGCACGAAGGACCGCGTGGAGGCCCTCCGCGCCTTCGCGGAGAAGCGGGATCCGGCATTCCGGGGTGAGTGAAGGCGGCGATCTGAGGTAACCTCCCGCGCGCGATGGAAGGCGAGCACACGATCATCGGCAGGATCCCGCGGGAGCGGCTGAACCAGATCGCCTCGCGGAAGCTCGCCGCCCTCGGCCTCCCGGTGCGCCTCGCCGCCGACAAGGAGACGCTGGAGGGGGAGATCGCGTTCGGCGGGCGGCTCCTCCACCCGGCCACCGGGCAGGCGATCGCCCGCGGGCGCTTCCAGGTGGCCGGGCACGACCACCTCCGCTTCGTGGAGCCGCCGCTCTCGGCGCTCGGGCCGGTCCCCTTCTACGACCACGAGCGGCTCGGGGCGCTCGAGCAGGCCGTCGCCCAGCTGCTCGCGGCGCGCTCCGCGGCGCTGCAGGAGATCGCGGAGCGCCTCCGGGCGATCCGGATCGAGGCGGGAATCGACGCCGACAGGCTCGCCGTCCGGGCGGTGGTGAAGACCCCCGGCCACGCCTTCGAGGTGCTGGGCGGGCCCGAGGGCATCCGGGTCTCCCGGGTCGCTCCGGTGGGGGGCTCCCCCTTCGAGGTCTCCCGGGACTTCCCTCCGCTCGATCTCTCCCGGTTCGGGTCCGCCACCGATCTCGAGCTCTTCCTCGCGGGGTCCGTGAACGGGATGGCGAGGGCGGAGCCCCCGCCGCGCCCCGCCGCGCGGCAAGCGGGCGGGGCGGCAGCGCTCGAGGCGACCCCGCCGCCGAGGAACGCCCTCACCCTCGCCGCGCTCGCGGGCGCCTTCGGCGCGGAGTCGATCCTCGCCCCGAACGCGATGGTCGAGCTCCTCCAGGAGTTCACCCACGGGGGTACGCGCTACCGCTTCGTGGCCGCCCGGGAGATGGGGACCACCTTCAAGGGACGGCTCATCGGTCCGAGCGGCGACGTCTGGTCCGACCGGTTCGACCTCGCGAACTTCCCGGGGACGCGCAAGGTCGTCGCCCTGGCCCTCGGCGCGAGCGAGCCCGAGGCGGTCCCGATCGATCCCGGGCCCGGCCGCCTGGCGGTGGAGGTGCCGAGCCACCTCCAGCCTCACCCCGGAGAGGTCTGGGTGATGAACGTGGTCGTGGAGGAGAGCGGCACGGACGAGGTCCGGTACGTGGGGACGGACATCGACGGCCGCCCCTACGGCGCGGCACGCGTCCTGAAACGCGCGGACTTCGAGGCGGTCTTCTTCGCGGACCGGGGCGGCTGGAGGCTCCTCGTCCAGATCGACCAGGTCCAGCAGGGAGACGTGATCTACCGGCAGCTCGACCGGTCCCGGCAGCCGTTCGGAGCTCCCCGCAAGATGGCGGCGGCGATCCTGACCGCGAACTTCGTGCCGGAGGCGGCGGCGTACTGAGGCGATGAGCGGCACCGGCACACTCGTGGAACGCGTGCTCGCGGGGGACCTGCGGGCGGCGGCGCGCCTCATGCGCGACCTCGACGACCGCATGCCCGAGGGGGAGGCGGCCCTCCGCGCCCTCTTCCCGCGGACGGGGCGAGCCTACGTCGTCGGGCTCACCGGCTCGCCGGGGTCGGGGAAGTCCTCCCTCACCGACCGGCTCATCGCGCACTACCGGAAGGCGGGGAAGACCGTCGGGGTCGTCGCGATCGATCCCACGAGCCCGTTCTCCGGCGGTGCGATCCTCGGCGACCGGATCCGGATGCAGGACCACGCGCTCGATCCGGGGGTCTTCATCCGCTCGCTCGGGACGCGGGGCCACCTCGGCGGCCTCTCGCGCTCCACGTCGGACGTGGTCCAGGTGATGGACGCGATGGGGAAGGACGTGGTGATCGTCGAGACCGTGGGGGTCGGCCAGGACGAGATCGAGGTGGCCTCCCTCGCGCACACCGTGGTCGTCGTCGCGGTCCCCGGCATGGGGGACGACGTCCAGGCCATCAAGGCCGGGGTCCTCGAGATCGCCGACGTCTTCGCGGTGAACAAGGCGGATCGAGAGGGCGCGGACCGGGCCGTCCGCGATCTCCAGATGATGCTCGAGCTCCGGCGCTCGGTCTCCGGCCCGCCCCTCCAGCACGACGAGGCCCACCGCTTCCACGGGTCGGGGGTGCCCTCCCCGCCCCCGCCGGGCGACTGGGAGCCGCCGATCGTGCGGACCGTGGCGGTGAGGAACGACGGGATCGGCGGCCTCGCGGAGGCGGTGGACGGCCACAGGGCCTTCCTCGACCGGACGGGCGGACGGCGGGCCCGGGAGACGGCCCGGGCCAAGTCGGCCTTCGTCGCGGTCCTGCGCGAGCGGCTCCTCTCGGGGGCGATCGGGCGCCTGGAGGCGGAGATGGGGAGGCTCGACGAGGTCGCCGCCCGGATCGCCGCGCGACAGGCCGATCCCTACGCGCTCGCGGACGAGCTCGTCGCTCGGCTCGAGGGCTGAGGGAGAGGGCATGAACGGCGAAGGTCAGGGGAGCGGCGACCCGCAGGATCCGGAGAGCTCCCGGGGCGCAGACCCGGTGGACGCGCTCGAGGCGAGGCTCGGGGTGCGCCTGCCCGGCCGCGCCCTCGCCCTCGCCGCCCTCACCCACAAGTCCTACGTGAACGAGCACCGGGACGACGCGCTCCACGACAACGAGCGGCTCGAGTTCCTCGGGGACGCGGTGATCGATCTCGCCGTCGCCCACCGGCTCGTGGAGCGGTTCCCGGAGGCCCAGGAGGGCGACCTCTCCAAGATGCGGGCGGCGGTCGTGGACGAGCAGGGGCTCGCCGCGATGGGGCGCGGGCTCGGGCTCGGGGAGCTCCTCCGCCTCGGAAGGGGAGAGGAGCGGACGGGCGGCCGGGAGAAGCCCTCCCTCCTCGCCGACGCGATGGAGGCGGTCGTGGCGGTGGTCTACCTCGCCTCCGGAGTGGAGGGGGTGCTCTCCGTCGTGGACCGGTTCCTCGGCGAGGCGTTCGAGCGCGCGGCGGCCGGGACGCTCGACCGGGACTGGAAGACCCAGCTCCAGGAACTCGCGCAGAGCCGCGTCCGGGCGACGCCCCGCTACCGGGTCGTCGCCGAGCACGGCCCCGACCACTCGAAGACCTTCGAGGTGGAGACGGACCTGCGCGGGGAGGTCGTCGGCCGCGGGACGGGCCGGTCGAAGAAGGACGCAGAGCAGGCGGCCGCCCGGTTCGCGCTGGAGGCCCTCGCCGGGCTCGAGCCCTCGCCTGCCGAGGAGCGGAGCGTCCCGGAAGGCGGCGCGCCGGTGGCCACCCCCCCGTCCGGCGAGGAGGGGCCGCCGGAGGCGGCTCGCGAGCCGGCGCCCCCGGTTCGGCGGAAGCGCGCCCAGGCGAAGCGGGCGACCACCGGGACGAAGAAGGGCAGGGCGGCGGGGCGGAAGCCCGCCGCGCGGGCCCGCAGGGGAGGGAAGTCCCGGCGTTGACGTGGGATCTTTCCATTTGCCGGGAGGCCCCCCCGTGGCTAGCATCCCGCGCATGAACAGGACCGCCATCGCCCTCGCCCTCACCGCGGCGCTCCTCGCGCCCGGGGCGAGCGCGCAGACCCCCTCGAAACCCGCGACCAAGGACAAGAAGATGACCGGCGAGATGTACGCGACCTTCAAGACGTCGATCGGCGACATCGTCGTGAAGCTCTTCCCCGAGAAGGCGCCGAAGACCGTCGAGAACTTCGTGGGGCTCGCCGAGGGGACGAAGGAGTGGAAGGATCCCCGCAGCGGCCAGCCGGTGAAGAAGGCGCTCTACGACGGCACGGTGTTCCACCGGGTCATCCCCCAGTTCATGATCCAGGGAGGCGATCCGCTCGGGAACGGCACCGGAGGCCCGGGCTACAAGTTCGCCGACGAGATCGGGCCAGACAACAAGTTCTCGAAGCCCGGCCTCCTCGCGATGGCGAACGCGGGACCGAACACGAACGGCTCGCAGTTCTTCATCACCGAGGTCCCGACGCCGTGGCTCGACCGGGGTCACACGATCTTCGGCGAGGTCGTGAAGGGCTTCGAGCTCGTCGGCAGGATCGTGGCGGCCGGGAACTCCAAGGTGAAGCTCGAGAAGGTCGTCATCACCCGCGGAGCGATGCCCTAGGGCGCGTCCGCCCGAGGAACCGGAACACCTGCGCCCGCCCGGGCGGCCCCTCGGCCGCTGGGTGGGCGCGATCACCTCCATGAGCCCCGAGACCACAGCCCCGTTTCGCGCCGGCTTCGTCGCCATCGCCGGCCGTCCGAACGTCGGGAAGTCGACCCTCCTCAACCGGATCCTGGGCGAGCACGTCGCCATCGTCACGCCCCGCCCGCAGACCACCCGGACCCGGATCCTCGGCGTCTGGAACGGACCGGGCGCCCAGATCGCCCTCTTCGACACCCCCGGGCTCCACCGCGCGAAGGGGCCGCTCAACCGCAGGATGGTCGAGGTCACGCTCGGCACGCTGAAGGAGGTGGACGCCGTCCTCCTCCTCGTGGAGGCAGGGACCGGCCCGGAGGGGAGGGTGGAGGTCGGCGAGGCGACCCGCTGGGCGATCGAGGAGGTCGCCCGGAGCGGGAAGCCTGCGGTCCTCGGGGTGAACAAGATGGACCGGGCGCCCCGCGCGGCGCTCCTCCCGGTGATCGCGGCCTACGAGGGCCTGCACGGTTGGGCGGACGTCGTCCCCTTCTCCGCCCTCACGGGCGAGAACGTGGACACCCTGCTCGCGGCGCTCGCCCGGCGGCTCCCCGAGGCGGAGGCGCCGCTCTTCCCCGCGGACGTCCTCACCGACCAGGCGGAGCGCGCCATCGCGGCGGAGTACGTCCGGGAGCAGGTCATGCTCCAGACCCGGGACGAGATCCCGTACTCCGTGGCGGTCGAGGTGGAGGAGTTCGACGAGTCCGCGCGCCGCGATCGGGGCGGGCTCGTCCGGATCGCGGCGACGATCGCGGTGGAGCGCGAGTCGCAGAAGGCGATCGTGATCGGCAAGCGGGGGGCGATGCTGAAGACGATCGGCACGCGCGCCCGCGAGCGGCTGGAGCGGCTCCTCGGGTGCAAGGTGTTCCTCGGGCTCACCGTGAAGCTCGAGGAGCGCTGGACCGAGCGAGAGGCCTCGCTGCGGAAGATGGGGCTCTGAGTGCCGCGACCCACCCGAGAAGATCCGATCCGCCGATCCCCGACACCGCTCGCGGTTCTCCCGAGCCTGTCGATGGGTCACCACGAGCGGCTGGGAGAGTCCGCTCGCCCCGAGCCTGTCGAAGGGCGAGCAGTGACACGGCGCACCATGGCTGGATCGAGGCACTAGGATGGAATCCGTCGGCCGCCCGCTCGTCGCCCTCGTCGGACGCCCGAACGTCGGGAAGTCCACGCTCTTCAATCGCCTCGCGGGCCGCCGCGTCGCGATCGTGGAGGACGTCCCCGGGGTCACCCGGGACCGCAACTACGCGGACGCGGAGTGGGACGGCCGGCCGCTCTCCGTCGTGGACACGGGCGGCTTCGAGCCGGACTCGCGGGACGGCCTCATGCGGCAGGTGCGGCAGCAGGCGCAGCTCGCGGTGGACGAGGCCTCCGCCATCGTCCTCGTCGTGGACGGGCGGGAGGGGCTCACGGAGGTGGACCGGGCGGTGGCGGACCTCCTCCGGAGGGCGGGGAAGCCCCTCTTCGTCGCGGTGAACAAGGTGGACTCCGCGAAGACGGAGGAGGAGGTCCCGCTCGCCGACTTCTACGGCCTCGGCTTCGGCGACGTCCACGCGATCTCCGCGGAGCACGGCCGCGGGATCTCGGACCTCGCCGACGCGATCGTGAACCGGCTCGGGCTCCCTCCGGCCACGCAGCCCGCCGGAGAGGAGGAGCCGGCGGAGGTCTCCGAGGACGAGCGTCCCCGGGGAGACGTCCGGCTCGCCGTCGTGGGGCGGCCGAACGTCGGGAAGAGCACCTTCGTGAACGCGCTCGTGGGGGAGGAGCGGCTCGTGGTCTCGGACGTCCCCGGGACCACCCGGGACGCCATCGACTCCCGCGTGGAGCACCGGGGGAACGGCTTCGTCGTCACCGACACCGCGGGGATCCGGCGCAAGCGCTCCATCGCCCTCGCGGTGGAGTCCTACTCGGTCGTCCGGGCGATGAAGGCGATCGATCGGGCGGAGGTCGTCGCCTGCCTCCTCGACGCCACGGAGGCGGGGGTGGAGCAGGACGCGCGCCTGCTCGGGCTCGTCGCGGAGCGGGGGAAGGCGCTCGTCGTCGTGGTGAACAAGTGGGACGTGGCGGAGCGCGAGGGCGCGACCCAGGACTGGTACCGCAAGGAGCTCTGGAAGCGGCTCCCGTTCGTCTCCTTCGCCCCGATGGTGTTCGTCTCGGCGAAGGAGGGGCGGGGCGTGACGAAGGTGCTGGATCGGGCCTCGAGGCTCGTGGAGCAGTACCGGGCCCGGTTCCCGACCCCGCAGCTCAACGAGCTCCTCGAGGCGATCCAGGAGGAGCACCCCGCCCCCCTCGCGAAGGGCCACCCCGTGAAGCTCTACTACGTGGCCCAGGTCGCCTACGCGCCCCCCACCTTCGTGATCCAGTGCAGCCGCCCGGAGGCGATCGGGGACTCCTATCGCCGCTTCGTGGAGAACCGGTTCCGCCAGGCCTTCGGGCTCGAGGTCCCGATGCGGCTCGTGTTCAAGGAGCGGAAGCGGCGCCGCCGGCCGCCGCGCCCCCAGAGCTGAGCGGCGGGACGGAGGTCCCCTCCCGCGCCGGGATCGCGGACGAACCGGCTTGACGGGCGGGTGAGCCCCGCCTAGATTGACGCGGATTTTCCTCGGGATTTTCCCCGTACTCCCCGCGAGAGGCGCAATGTCGAAGGACGGAATCACCCGCAAGGACATGAAGGAGCCGGATTCGTTCCAGCGCGCCGCCGCCGGGGCGGCCGCGTGGATCTCCACTCGACGCCGGCTGGTCGCCGCCGCCGGCGCGATGGTGGTCCTCGCCGCCGTCGTCGCGGCCGTCCTCGCGGCCGCCGAGCAGCGCAAGGAGCGCGAGGCCGGGGCAGCCGCGGCCGACCTCCTCCAGGCGATGGGCGGGGAGATCTCCCCGGTCCCGCTGCCCGGCTTCCCGGGGCCGTTCTACGCGAGCGAGGAGGCCCGCCAGAAGGCGATCGTCTCCGCCGCGGACGCGGTCCTCGGGCAGTTCTCCGGCACCGGCGCGGCCGTGCTCGCGGCGCTGGCCAAGGGGGACGCGCACGTCCGCCTCGGCGAGTGGGACGAGGCCCGGAAGGCCTACGAGAAGTTCCTCGAGATCGCGCCGAAGGAGGACACCCTCCGGTTCGGGGCCCTCGAGGGGCTCGCGATCGCGGCCGAGGAGAAGGGGGACCTCGACGGGGCCGCCAGGGCCTACGAGCGGCTCGGCCGCGAGGCCCCGCGCTTCGCCGATCAGGCGGACCTCGCCCGGGCGCGCGTCCTCGCGGCCGCGGGGAAGACCGCGGAGGCGAAGGAGATCCTCTCGGGCTTCGGGGTGAAGCACGCAGAGTCGCTCCTCGGTCCGGTGGCGAACGAGCGCCTCGCGCGCCTGGGCGGAAAGTAGGATGACCGCCCTCGCGATCGCCGCCCTCGCCCTCGCCGCCGGCGGCGGCCAGGGGCTCGGCGCGGAGCTCCCGCCCGCGCCGGTGAAGCTCTTCCAGGTCGCGTGGAAGCGGTCGTTCGTCTCCGCGCCGCTCTTCGACTGGAAGCCGAACGAGCGCGGCGGCGTCGCCCACGATCCCACGACCGGGCTCGCGGTCTTCGGCACCCGGGACGGCTGGCTCCACGCCGTGCGGAAGGACGGGAGCCTCGCCTGGGAGGTGAAGTCGGACGGGGCGCTCGGGCCGCCGGCCATCGACGGGGACTCGGTCTACGTGGGGTCCACCGGCGGGACGCTGCTCGCGGTCTCCCTCCCGGACGGGAAGGTGCGGTGGCGGTGGTCCGCCGGCGAGGACGTGAGCACGAAGCCGGCCGTCGGCGCGGAGCTCGTCCACGTCGCGAGCCGCCAGGACACGCTCTTCGCCCTCGACCTCCGGACGGGCGCGTGGAAGTGGCACCAGCGGCGGGACGGCCGCACGTCGTCGGGGTTCTCGATCTTCGGCTCGGCGCCGGCGGTGCTCGGGCCGGGCGGCCTCGTCCACGCCGCGTTCTCCGACGGGACGGTCGTCGCCTACGACGCGAAGACCGGCTCCCGCCGCTGGGAGCGGCAGGCGGCGCCGGCGGGGAGCCACCTCGACGTGGACGCCCTCGCGCTCGGCGACGGCCGGCTCTACGCCGCCGCCTACTCCGGCGCCGTCGTCGCCCTCGACCCGAAGGGCGGCGAGGTCCGCTGGACGTTCGAGGCGAAGGGCGCGTCGCAGGTCGCATTCGCGGGCGGGCTCGTCGTGGTGGTCACGCCGTCGAGCGTGATCGGGCTCTCCCCGGCGGACGGCGCAGCGCTCTGGACGGCGCCGCTCGGCGGGGCGCCCACCGCCCCGCCCGTCCTCGCCGGGAAGTGGCTCCTCGTGCCGGCGGGAGAGGGCGGGCTCCGGTGGATCGAGGCGGCCAGCGGCCGGACGCTGCGGGTCTTCGACCCGGGGACCGGCGTCTCGGGGACGCCCGCCGCGAGCGGCTCCCGCGTCTACGTCCTCTCCAACGGCGGCGACCTCTTCGCCCTCGACCTGCTCTGAGCGAGCCGTGCGGCGCCTCCGCGTCGTCGCCGCGGTCTTCCGGAGGGGCCGGGAGATCCTGATCACCCGCCGCGAGGACCGGCCCGGGCGTCCCGGGCAGTGGGAGTTCCCCGGGGGGAAGGTGGAAGGGGAGGAGGACGAGCGCTCCGCGCTCCGCCGGGAGCTCCGGGAGGAGCTCGGCTGCGAGGCCCGGGTGGGCCGCCTCCTCCTGCGCCACGCCCACCGCTACCCCGAGTTCGAGGTGGACCTCGCCTTCTACGCCTGCGAGCTCGAGCCGGGCCGCGCGCCGGAGCCGCTCGGGGTCGCGGAGCTCGCCTGGGCGGAGGCGGGCACGCTCTCGCGCTACGACTTCCTCGAGGCGGACCGGGCGGTCCTCGGCGAGCTCGAGCGGCTGTCGTCCTGACGATTCGGAAACACCCAAGGCTTCAGGCCTCAGGAAATGCATCTCTGCCGCCGTTCCCGAGGCCTGAGGTCCGAGGCCTGAGGCCAGGGGCCGAGCACGAATCGCGAGCGGCCGTTCAGGGGCGGCGGAGGATCGGGTAGGCGCGGGAGAGGATCTCCTCGGCGCCGAGCCCGGAGCGCTTCGCCCACTCCACGTCGAGCCCCTCCCCGTGCCCCTCGCCCCGCCCCTCGAAGACGAGCCCGTCCTCTGCGGGGACGGCGCGCTCGGGGCAGGAGGGGAGCTTCAGCGGTCCGCGCAGCGCCTCGCAGGGCAGGTCCCGCCGCTCCTCCCACCGCTCCCGGCCGTCCGTCGCGCTCGCGAGGAAGCGGACGCGCCCCTCTCCGAAGGTGAGGGCGCGCGCGCCCGCCCCGAGCGCCGACCGGACGGCCTCGGTGGAGCGCGCCTCCGTCCAGCGCTCGGTCCCGCCCCGCGCGAAGGGGAGCCAGCGGCCGGCCGCGAGGGGGGCGGCGAGCGCCTTCCGCTCCTCGCGGCGGGGTGCGGCCGATCCCTGGAACACCTGGCAGTGGGTGGTGTCGCAGACCGGTCGCCCGGGATGCCGGGAGTGGGCGGCGTTCGAGTCCGCCACCCTCCCGAGCGCGACCCGGGCCTCGCCCCGAGAGGCGGCGTCCTCGGCCTCGACCACTCCGGCGGCGTAGGCGAGCCGGGCCGTCCGGAAGACGAGGTCCGAGCCGCGCCGCGCCCGCCGCTCCCGGGCGGTCGCGGAGGGCGGCGCCGCGCCCCCGGGGGCTGGGTCGAAGGTGAAGATTCCGGCGTACGGACGCGGTTCCCGTGCCCCCGGGAGGCGGATCGCGAAGAGCCCCCCGGAGCAGACGAGCGGCCCCGCCTGTGCCTCCGGGAGGAGCGGGAGCTCCTCCGGGGGGAGGGGCGCTGCCGTCCCCCCGGCGACGCGGAAGCCGATCCCGGAGCACCGGCCGGTGACCTCCCCGGCGTCCACGAGCCCGAAGACCTGGACGCGCGCCGCCTCGCGGGAGGGCGCCCGCTCGCCGGCGAGGGCGGACGCGAGGTCGCGCGCGAACGTCCGGGGCGTGCGGCCGTCGCGGGCCATCACGACGACGAGGTCCCGGTCCACCGCCGCGATCCAGCCGAGGCGGGGAGCGGCCGCCGCGTCGAGGACGGTCCCGGTCTTCGCCGCGACGCCCCGGAGGGATGGCGACGCGGCCAGGCCGGAGAGCGTCCCCTCCCTCGCGCTCCGGGAGAGGACGTCGAGGAGGTCGGGCCGGGCCTCGGCGAGGAGCCGGTACGCCTGCGCGATCCCCAGGGCGGAGATCCGGAGGGACGGCCGAATGCCGATCGCCTCGCTCGCGTCCTCCGGAGGCGCTGAGAGGCCGAGGGCCGAGAGGGCGGGCGTCCAGCTCCCGAAGCCTGCGGCGCGGGGATCGCTCCGGGCCCAGTCGAGGAACCACCCGTTGCACGAGCGGAGGAGGGCCGTCGCGGCGTCCATCCGCGGAGGGAGGGGGTCGCCGCAGCGCCAGCCCGGGGTCCTGGGGTCCGGCGGGAGCGCCGGCGGCGCGCCGGGGAAGCCGGCGACGACGAAGGGCTTCAGCGTCGAGCCGAACGGCTGGGGCAGGGTGGCCGCTCCCTCCGCGCGGAGGACCTCGCCGGTATGGCGGGAGAGGGCGACGAGCGCGTCCGCCGTGGGGGCCGCCTCGCTCGCGAGCTCCTCGGGCCGCAGTGCCGTCCAGCGCGCGCCCGGTTCGCACGCGGCGAGCCGGCGCGCGAGCACCCGCGGGAGGCGCCC
>JBBIPT010000049.1:0-19322 GCA_037442705.1 Anaeromyxobacter sp. | reverse complement strand
AACGCGCCGGCTTCGGGGCTCCGCAGCGACCGGCGCGACTGCGCGTCTTCTGCAGACGCCTCCCCCACGGCCCGCACTGCAAAGGGCGGGACACCGCGCTCCCGGAACCTCCTGAAGCCCCCGCGCGGTGGCCCGCACGGCTTTTGCAGCCCTTCGACAGGCTCAGGGCGAACGGCCGATCATCGGCTCTGGCGCGCGGAGCGCCGGGAGTCGCGGAGCCCCGAGAGCCGGCACGCGCTCCGCCTCTCCAACGGGAGGGGGATCAGCGGTCCACCGTGAGTGACGGGTGAAGCGAACGCCCGTCAGAAGAACCTGGAGAAGTCCGGCCTCCGCTTCTCGAAGAAGGCGGTGATCGCCTCCTTCGTCTCGGGCGAGCCGAGCCGCTCCTCCACGATCCGCCCCTCCTCCTCCATCTGCTCGGCGACCGCGCGCGCGAGCGGCTTTCGCATGAGCTCCTTCGTGATGCGCACCGAGGCGGGCGGGAGCGCCGCGAGCTCCTCCGCGGCGGCGCGGGCGGTGGCGAGGAGCTCCCCCTCGGGCACGACGGCGGTGAGGAGCCCGGCCGCGGCCGCCTTCTCCACGTCGAACGGGCGAGCGAGGAGGAGGAGCTCCGCCGCGCGGGCGTGGCCGGCGCGCATGGGGACAATCAGGCTCGACGCCGCCTCCGGCACGATCCCGAGCGAGACGAACGGCATCCGGAAGCGGGCGGAGGGGGCGGCGTAGACGAGGTCACAGTGGAGGAGCATCGTCGTCCCGACGCCCACGGCCGCCCCGGCCACCGCGGCGACGATGGGCTTCCTCGCCCCGGAGATCGTCCGGAGGAACCGGAAGGCGGGGAACTCGCCCGCCGAGCGGTCGTACCGGAGGAAGTCCTCGAGGTCGTTCCCGGCGGTGAAGCAGTCGGGGGTCCCGTGGAGGAGGACGGCCCGGACCTCCGCCTCCTCCTCCATCCGCTCGAGCGCGCCGGCCAGGGCGACGTACATCTCGCCGGTGAGGGCGTTCCGCCTCTCGGGGCGGGCGAGCTCGATCCGGCCGATCCCTCGGGCGATCTCGACGACGACGTGACGGGACATGGGCGTTCCTCCGGGGCTGCGGGGCGTCGGGGAGTCTAAACGCCAGAGGCCGATTCGGAAACACCCAAGGCTTCAGGCCTCTGGGACATGCATCGCTGCCGCCGTTCCCGAGGCCTGAGGTCCGAGGCCCGAGGCCAGGGGCCGATCACGAATCGCGAGCGGCCGTTCAGGGGGCCGGCGCCCCGGCCGCCACCGTTCCCCGGCGGACGAGGGCGCGGCTCAGCAGCGCCGCCGACGCGGCCATGAGGCTCGAGGCGAGGAACCAGCCGCGATACCCGAACCCCGCCACGAGCGCCCCGCCCACGGACGGCCCGAGGAAGGAGCCGCCCTGCACCGCGAAGAGCATGATGTTCGCGTTCAGGGCCCGCAGGCGCGGCGGCGTCCGGTCGAACATGAGGCCGTTGATGGCGGGGTAGCCCGCCCCGAGCCCGAGGCCGAAGAACGCGCCGAGGAGCGGGATCGCGCCCGCCGGCGCCTGGCCCAACGCGAGGTGCGCGAGCGCGACGACGGCGAAGGACGCCCCGACGAGGCGGACCTTGTCCGCGCGGTCGAAGAGCCGACCGGCGAGGAGGCGGAACACGATCATGATCGCGGTGAGCACCGAGAAGAACGCCCCGACGTTCCCGATCCCCTCCTGCCGCGCGAATCCCTCGAAGAGGTAGAAGAGGGCGCTCCAGTTCGCGAAGTAGAGGGTGTTCAGCGCGAGGAGGACGCCGACGGACGGGGTCCGGAGGTTGTCCCGGATCTCCGGCCAGACGAGCCGCCGCTCCGGGGCACCGCCGATCCCGGCGCGCCCGAGCCGCCGCCGGATCGCGAGGACGAGGAGCGCGGCAGGGAGGAGGACGAGCGTCGCCGCCGCGTAGCCGTGGGCCCGCCCGGGCAGCGAGGGCGCGAGGGCGTCCATCACCGCCGGGACGAGCCCGAAGGCGACGAGGATGGCGACGGAGTAGAGGCCGAAGGCCTGTCCGCTCCGCTCCGGCGGGATCACCGCCACGAGGAGCGCGGAGGCCCCCGCGCCGAGGAGGAAGCCGCCCGCGCCGTTCGCGATCCGGAGGGCGAGGAGGGCGGGGAAGGACTCCACCGCGAGGTAGCCCCAGCCGCTCGCGGCGAGGACGGCCATCCCCGCGAGCATCGCCGCCGGCGCCCGCTTCGCCGTGACGAACGGGCTCGCGAGGGCGTAGAGGACCATCGCCGTCCCCGAGGCGACGCCGACGAGGAGCCCGCGGAGCTCCGCGGGGATCCCCAGGGAGGCGAGGTGACCGAAGAGATCGTAGAAGACGGTGACGTTGCAGAGGGCGAGGAAGGCGACGGCGCAGACGCCCACGAACTCGAAGGAGAGGAGCCTTCGTCCCGCCGTCATCGCCGCCCGCGCTCGAGGACCATCGCGAGCCCCTGCCCCACGCCGATGCAGAGGCTCACGATCGCGTAGCGCCCGCCCCGGCGCTCGAGTTCCCGCGCGGCGGTGAGGGCGAGCCGCGCGCCCGACGCGCCGAGGGGGTGGCCCACCGCGATCGCCCCGCCGTTCGGGTTCACCCGCGCGTCGTCGAACGGGATCCCGAGGAGCTTCAGGCACCCGAGCACCTGGCTCGCGAAGGCCTCGTTCACCTCGACGACGTCCATCTGGCCGAGCCCGAGCCCGGCCCGGGCGAGCGCCTTCGGGATCGCGTGGACCGGCCCGAGCCCCATGACCCTCGGCTCCACGCCCGCGACGCCGGAGGCGACGATCCGCGCGAGCGGCTTCTTCCCGGCCCGCTCCCCGGCGCGCCGGGATCCCACGAGGAGCGCCGCGGCGCCGTCGTTGATCCCGGAGGCGTTCCCGGCGGTGACGACGCCCCCCTCGAAGAGCGGCCGGAGCTTCGCGAGGCCGTCGAGGGTCGTCCCGGGGCGCGGGTGCTCGTCCTCCTTCACCACCACGGGCGGCCCCTTCTTCCCGGTCGGCACCTCGATCGGGTGGAGCTCCCCGGCGAAGAAGCCCTCCTGGCGCGCCTTCTCGTAGCGCGCCTGGGAGCGGGCCGCGAAGGCGTCCGAGTCCTCGCGCGAGATCCCGTGCTCGCGCGCGACGTTGTCGCCCGTCTCCGGCATCGAGTCCGAGCCGTGCGCCTTCACGATCCGGGGATTCGGGAAGCGGGCCCCGAGCGTCGTGTCGAAGACCCGGAGCTCCCGCGCGTACGGGCTCTCCGCCTTCGCCATCGCGAAGGGGGCCCGGCTCATGCTCTCCACGCCGCCCGCGACGTAGAGCTCCCCCTCCCCCACCGTGATCGCCCGGGCCGCGTCGATCACCGCGGCGAGGCCGCTCGCGCAGAGCCGGTTCACCGTCTGGGCGGGGGTCGTCACCGGGAAGCCGGCCGCGAGGACCGCGTGCCGGGCGACGTTCCGGGAGTCCTCGCCCGCCTGGTTCGTGCAGCCCACGAGGACGTCGTCCACGTCGCCGGGCTCCCAGGGGGAGCGGGCGACGAGGGCCCGCATGACCTCGGCGAAGAGGTCGTCCGGACGGACCCCGGAGAGGGCGCCGGCGTGCCGGCCGAACGGCGAGCGGAGGCCGTCGTAGAGGTAGGCGTCCACGGCGATCAGGCGACCTCGAAGAGGCCGGCGGCGCCCATCCCTCCGCCGATGCACATCGTGACGACGACGTGCCTGACGCCCCGGCGCTTCCCCTCGATGAGGGCGTGGCCGACGAGGCGCGCGCCGGACATCCCGTAGGGGTGACCGACGGCGATCGCCCCGCCGTTCACGTTGAGCCGGTCGTCCGGGATCCCGAGCCGGTCGCGGCAGTAGAGGACCTGCACGGCGAAGGCCTCGTTGAGCTCCCAGAGCCCGACGTCCTCCCTCTTCACGCCGGTCCGCTCGAGGAGGCGCGGCACCGCGAAGACCGGGCCGATCCCCATCTCGTCCGGCTCGCAGCCCGCCACGGCGAAGCCGCGGAAGATCCCGAGGGGCCGGAGCCCCCGCTGCTCCGCGAGCTTCGCGTCCATCACGACGCAGGCGGAGGCGCCGTCGGAGAACTGGCTCGCGTTGCCCGCGGCGACGGTCCCGCCGGGCAGGGCCGGCTTGATCTTCGCGATCGCCTCGGTGGTCGTGTCGGCCCGGATCCCCTCGTCCGCCTCGAGCGTGACCTCGCGGGAGAAGAGGCGTCCCGACTCCTTGTCGCCGGCGCCCATGACCGTCTTGAACGGGACGATCTCGTCCTTGAACTTCCCGGCGGCCTGGGCCGCGGCGGCGCGCTGCTGGCTCCGGGCGCCGTACTCGTCCTGCTTCTCCCGCGGGATCCCGTAGCGCTTCGCCACGACCTCCGCGGTCTCCAGCATGCTCATGTAGATCTCCGGCTTCCTCGCGACGAGGGCCGGGTCCTCGAACATGTGGAGGTTCAGCTCCTGCTGGACGCAGGAGATCTGCTCGATCCCGCCGGCGACCATCACCGGCACGCGGTCCACGATCACCCGCTGCGCCGCCATCGCGATGGTCTGGAGGCCGGAGGAGCAGAAGCGGTTCACCGTGACGCCGCTCGTCGTCACCGGGAGGCCGGCGGCGAGCGCGATCTTCCGGGCGAGGTTGCCGCCCGTCGTCCCCTCGGGGAGGGCGCAGCCGAAGATCACGTCCTCCACCTCGGCCGGGTCGATCTTCGCGCGCTCCACCGCCGCCTTCACGACGTGGCCGCCGAGGGTGGCGCCGTGGGTCATGTTCAGGGCCCCGCGCCAGGACCTGGCGAGGCCGGTGCGGGCCGTCGAGACGATCACTGCGTCGGGCATGGCGGTCTCCCTCTCAGGGGGTGAAGGTCTTCCCCTCTTCGGCGAGCCGCGCGAGGAGGGGGGCGGGCGTCCAGAAGGACGGGTCGCCGTGGGGGCTCGCGGCGAAGCGGCGCATCGCGCGCACGACGCCGTAGAGCCCAACCGTGTCCGCGTGGTTCATCGGCCCGCCGCGGAAGAGCGGGAAGCCGTACCCGGTGAGGTAGACCATGTCCACGTCCGAGGCGCGGAGCGCGATCCCCTCCTCCACGATCTTCGCCCCCTCGTTCACGAGGGCGTAGACCGTCCGCTCCACGATCTCCTCCGCGGAGATCTTCCGGGGGGTGAGCCCCTGCTCCTTCCGGTAGGCGGCGACGATCCCGTCCACCACCGGGTCGGGGAGGGCGTCGCGCTTCCCCGCCTCGTAGCGGTACCAGCCCGCGCCCGTCTTCTGGCCGAAGCGCCCCTGCTCGCAGATCCGGTCGGCGATCCGCGAGTACTTCACGTCGGGCCGCTCCACGTAGCGGCGCTTGCGGATGTACCAGCCGACGTCGTTGCCGGCGAGGTCGGACATCCGGAACGGTCCCATGACCATCCCGAACGCCTCGAGGGCCACGTCCACCTCGCGGGGGGAGGCCCCCTCCTCCACGAGGAAGAGGCACTGGCGAAGGTACTGCTCCACCATCCGGTTCCCGATGAAGCCGTCGCACACGCCGGAGACGACGCCGATCTTCCGGAGCTTCTTCGAGAGCCCCATGACCGTGGCGAGGACGTCCTTCGCGGTCTTCGCGCCGCGGACGATCTCGAGGAGCTTCATCACGTTCGCGGGGCTGAAGAAGTGGGTCCCGATCACGTCCTGCGGGCGGCGCGTGAAGGCGGCGATCCGGTCCACGTCGAGGGTGGAGGTGTTCGTGGCGAGGATCGCCCCCTCCTTCATCACCCGGTCGAGCTCCTTGAACACCTTCTCCTTCACCGGCATGTCCTCGAACACCGCCTCGATCACGATGTCCGCGTCCCCGAGCGCCGCGTAGTCGAGGGTCCCCCGCACGAGCCCGGCGCGCTCCTCCACCTGCGCCGCGGTGAGCTTCCCCTTCTTCGCGCTCGCCTCCCAGTTCTTCCGGACCGTCCCGATCCCCTTGTCGAGCGCCTCCTGCGTCACCTCGAGGACGGTGACCGGGATGCCGGCGTTCGCGAAGCACATCGCGATGCCGCCGCCCATCGTCCCCGCGCCCACGATGGCCGCCTTCTTCACGGCGCGGGTGGGGGTGTCCTCCGGGACGTCGGGGATCTTCGAGGCGGCCCGCTCGGCGAAGAAGGCGTGGCGGAGCGCCTTGGACTCCGGCGTCATGAGGAGCTGGACGAAGAGGTCGCGCTCGAAGGCGAGCCCCTCCGCGAACGGCTTCTCCACCGCCGCCTCGATCGCCGCGAGGCACTTCGCCGGCGCCGGGAACCCCTTCGCGACCGCGTTCACCGTGTTCCGCGAGAAGGCGAGGAAGGCCTCCGGGTTCGGATGCTCCACGGCGCGGTCGCGGACGAGCGGCAGGGGGCGGCGGTCCGCGATCCGGGCGGCGAAGGCGACGGCGCCCGCGACGAGGTCCCCCTCCACGATCTCGTCGAAGAGGGCGGTCTTGGCGAGCATCTCCACCGGCACCTGCTCCCCGGACACGATCATGTTCACCGCGGTCTCGAGCCCGACCATCCGGGGGAGGCGCTGCGTCCCGCCCGCGCCCGGCAGGAGCCCGAGCTTCACCTCGGGGAGGGCCACCTGCGCGCCCTTCGCGGCCACCCGGTAGTGGCAGCCGAGGGCGAGCTCCAGGCCGCCGCCCATCGCCACGCCGTGGATGGCGGCGACGACCGGCTTCCCGCTGCTCTCGGCCGCCTCGATCACGCTGTGCAGGTTCGGCTCGGCGGACATCCGGGGCGTGTTGAACTCCTTGATGTCCGCGCCGCCGGAGAAGACCTTCCCCGCCCCGGCGACGACGATCGCCTTCACGGCCGGGTCGGCGTTCGCCCGGTCGATCCCGGCGACGAGCCCCGTCCGGAGCTCGTGGCCGAGGCCGTTCACGGGGGGGTTCTCCAGGGTGACGATCGCCACCGCGCCTCGGGTCTCGTAGTGCGCCGTGCTCATGTCTCCTCCGATGGTCCCTCTTGCCGCGCTGGATGCCCCTCGCCCTTCGACCCTTCGACAGGCTCAGGGCTCAGGGCGAGCGGGGCACGCTGGTTCCGGCGATGCGGCCGTTCCCGGGTCATGCGTTCACGCCGCGCCGGCCGCGATGAACCGCTCCAGGTGGTGATCCGTGTCGCCGAGCGTCTGCTCGATCGCGAGCAGCCGCTTGAACTGGTGGGCCACGGGCACCTCGTCCGAGACGCCCATGCCGCCGTGGAGCTGCACCGCCTGCTGTCCCACGAAGCGCCCGGCCTGGCCCGCGACCACCTTCGCGGCGGAGACCGCGCGCCGCCGCTCCCGGGCGTCCCGATCGTCGGCGCGGAGGAGGGCGAGGGTGGCCATCGACCTCGCCTGCTCCACGTGGATGAGCATGTCGGCCATGCGGTGCTGCAGCGCCTGGAACTTCGCGATCGGGACGCCGAACTGCCGGCGGGTCTTCGTGTACTCGATCGTGCCGTCGAGGGTGGCCTGGAGGACGCCCGACGCCTCCGCGCAGAGCCCCGCGACGCCGAGGTCCATCACGGCCTCGAGGACGGGGAGCGCCCCGCCCTCCTCGCCGAGGAGCGCATCCGCCGGCACGGCCACGCCGTCGAGGACGAGGTCGGCGGCCCGGCGGCCGTCGATCGTCGCGTAGGGGACGAGCCCGAGCCCCTTCGCGTCGCGGGGGACGGCGAAGAGGGAGAGGCCGCGCGGGTCGGAGGGCGCTCCCGACGTCCGGGCGGTGACGAGGAGCACGTCGGCCGCGGGCGCGTGGAGCACGACCGCCTTCCCGCCCCGGAGCACCCAGCCCTTCTCCGAGCGCGAGGCGGCGGTGGCGACGTGGGCGAGGGCGTAGCGCGCCCCCGCCTCGCCGTGGGCCGGGACGACGATCTTCTCCCCCGCGGCGATGGCCGGGAGGAGCGCCTCCCGCTGGGCCTTCGACCCGAGGTCGCGGACGAGGGCCGCGCCGAGGACCGCGCAGGCGAGGTAGGGCTCGACGACGAGGGCCCCGCCGAGCGCGGAGAGGGTGAGGAGGGTCTCCACCGGGGCCGGGCCCATCCCGCCGTGCTCCTCGGGGACCTGGAGGGCGAGGAGCCCCATCTCCGCCAGCTGGCTCCAGACGTCCCGGCTCCACCCCTCCTCCGAGCGGAGGATCCGGAGCCGCGCCTCGAAGCCGTACTCCTTCGAGAGGAAGCGCCGGACCGTGTCCGCGAGGAGCTGCTGCTCCGCAGTGAGGCTGAAGTGCATCGCGAGCTCCCTAGAGGCCCAGGATCATGGCCGTGATGATGTTCTTCTGGATCTCGTTCGAGCCGCCGTAGATCGAGGTCTTCCGGTAGTTGCAGTAGGTCGCGGCGAGCGGCGCCGCCCAGGTGGGCCCGATCGCGGGCCCCTCGAAGGCACCGTCGAGGGCCTCGCGCCGGAACGGGAGGGCGTAGGGCCCCACCGCCTGGACCATGAGCTCGGTGAGCGCCTGCTGGATCTCCGTCCCCTTGATCTTGAGGATGGAGGCCTCGGGGCCGGGCGCCCGGCGCTCCGCCTCGGCGGAGAGGACGCGGAGGTTCGTGATCTCGAGCGCCATGAGGTCGATCTCGACCTGGGCGAGCCGGAAGGCGAAGGCCGGGTCCTCGAGGATCGGCCGCCCGTTCTTCCGCTCGCTGGCGGCGATCCGCTTCAGCCGCGCGAGCTCCCGCTTCGACGCGCCGATGCCGGCGATGTTCGTCCGCTCGTGACCGAGGAGGAACTTCGCGTAGGTCCAGCCCTCGTTCTCCTTCCCCACGAGGTTCTCCAGGGGGACCTTCACGTCCTCCATGAAGACCTCGTTCACCTCCACCGTGCCGTCGAGGAGCGTGATGGGCCGGACGGTGACGCCCGGGCTCCTCATGTCCACGAGGAGGAAGGAGATGCCCGCCTGCGGCTTCGCGGCGGGGTCGGTCCGGACGAGGCAGAAGATCCAGGCCGCGTGCTGGGCGAGCGTGATCCAGGTCTTCTGCCCGTTCACGAGGTAGTGGTCGCCCTGCCGCTCGGCGCGCATCTTCAAGGAGGCGAGGTCGGAGCCGGCGCCCGGCTCGGAGTAGCCCTGGCACCACCAGTCCTCGCCGGTGAGGATGCGGGGGAGGAAGCGCTGCTGCTGCTCCGCGCTCCCGAAGCGCATGATCACCGGGCCCACCATCTTGAGGCCGAAGGGGAGGAGGCGCGGCGCGCCCGCCGCGGCGCACTCCTCCTCGAAGACGTACTGGCGCACGGGATCCCAGCCCGTCCCGCCGAACTCCTTCGGCCAGTTCGGGCCGCCCCAGCCGCGCTCGAAGAGGGTCCGCTGCCAGCGGACGGTGTCCTCCGGGGAGACGTGGAGCCCCGCGAGCACCTTCTCGCGGATGTCCGGTGGGAGCTTCTCGGCGAGGAAGGCGCGGACCTCGTCGCGGAAGGCCAGCTCCTCGGGGGTGAAGCGCAGGTTCATGGGCCCGCTCCCTTGGTTTCGCTATGCGGAATCTGGTGTCGTTCTGCGAAGCCGGACGCCACCGATTAGCACGCGTTCGCAGGGCCGCGCAAGGCTCGTCGAGGGGGCGCGCATGGTTTTGCTATGCGGAATCATAGGCTCGATAAAGCGAACGAACTGCCATGATTGCGATACGAGTGTTTGACTCCCCGCGCCCCGGGATGCGAGCATCTCCGTCCTCACCCCCGCCGAGGCCCCTCCCCGGTCCCCTCTCCCGAGGATCGCCTCGCCGTGCGGGAGAGCGTGCAGAATGCGTGGGAGTGTAGGGCGGCCCCCCTCCGGACGGAAGGACCGAATCCGAGATGACGAACCGGTTCGTGAACAAGCGGGATCTCGAGTTCCAGCTCTTCGAGGTGCTCGACGTCGAGGCCCTCACCGCGCGCCCCCGCTTCCGGGAGCACTCGCGCGAGACCTTCCAGGCGGCGCTCGACACCGCCGTCGCCGTCGCGGCGGCGAAGTTCGCGAACCACTACCGGAAGGCGGACGAGGAGGAGCCGGTCCTCGAGGGCGGCCGCCCGCGGCTCGTCCCCGAGATGAAGGAGGGCGTCGCCGCCTTCGTCGAGGCCGGCTTCCTCAAGGCCTCCTCCGACGCCGAGGCGGGGGGGATGCAGCTCCCCTCCACCCTCACGCGCGCCTGCCACGCCGTCTTCGAGGCGGCGAACGTCGCCGCCTCCTCCTACCTCACGCTCACGGTGGCGAACGCCCACCTCCTCGAGGCCCACGGCTCGCCGGAGCAGCAGCGCCGCTGGGTGGAGCCGCTCCTCTCCGGCCGCTTCTTCGGCACGATGGCGCTCACCGAGCCGCAGGCCGGCTCCTCCCTCGCCGACGTGCGGACGACCGCCACGCCCCGGGGGGACGGGACCTGGCTCGTCTCCGGCACGAAGACCTTCATCAGCGCGGGCGACCACGACCTCGCCGAGAACATCGTCCACCTCGTCCTCGCGCGGATCGACGGCGCCCCTCCCGGCGTGAAGGGGATCTCCCTCTTCATCGTCCCGAAGCTCCGGGTGAACGAGGACGGCTCCATCGGCGAGCCGAACGACGTCGCCCTCGCCGGGCTCTTCCACAAGATGGGCTGGCGCGGCACGACCTCCACCCAGCTCGCCTTCGGCGAGAACGGGGCCTGCGTGGGCGAGCTCGTCGGGGAGCCGCACCGCGGCCTCGCCTACATGTTCCACATGATGAACTCCGCGCGGATCGGGGTGGGGCTCGCCGCGACGATGCTCGGCGCCCGGAGCCACCTCCACGCGGTGGACTACGCGAAGGAGCGCCCCCAGGGGCGGCCGCTCGCGGCGAAGGACCCGCTCTCCCCGCAGATCCCGATCGTCGAGCACGCGGACGTCCGGCGGATGCTCCTCCAGAGCAAGGCCTACACGGAGGGGGCCCTCGGCCTCTGCCTCCAGGCGGCGCGCCTCCTCGACGAGGAGGAGCAGGGCGAGACCCCGGAGTCCCGCGCCGAGGCCACCGCCCTCCTCGACCTCCTCACCCCGGTGGTGAAGGCCTGGCCCTCGCAGTACGCCGTGGAGGCCTCGAGCCTCGCCATCCAGGTCCTCGGCGGCTACGGCTACACCCGCGAGTACCCGGTGGAGCAGCTCTACCGGGACAACCGGCTGAACGCGATCCACGAGGGGACGAACGGCATCCAGGCGCTCGACCTCCTCGGCCGGAAGGCGATGGCCCGGGGCGGCGAGTCCCTCCGCCTCCTCGGAAAGCGGATCGCCAGGGACGCCGAGGAGGCCTCCGCGCACGAGCGGTTCCGGGAGCACGCCGCGTCCCTCCTCGAGGCGTGGAAGCGCGCCGGCGCCGCGGCCATGAAGGTGGGCGCGGCGCTCCCCACGGACCCGGAGCGCGCCCTCGCGAACGCGACCCCGTTCCTCGAGGGCTTCGGCCACGTCGTCGTCGCCTGGACCTGGCTCCGGCAGGCGATGGCCGCCCTCCGCGCCCTCCCCTCCGCCCGCGGCCCGGACGTGGACTTCTACGAGGGGAAGCTCGCGGCCTGCCGCTTCTTCTTCCGGTGGGAGCTCCCGAAGGCCCACCACTCGCTCTCGCTCGTCGAGACGCTCGACCCCACCTGCCTCGAGGCGAAGCCCTCGTGGCTCTGATGGCCATGCTCGCCCTTCGATCGATCCAATCCCGGCCGCCCTTCGACAGGCTCAGGGCGACCGGCTGCGTGCACGGCCGCTCGCGTGCAGGCAATGCCGTTCGTGGTGACCCCTCGACAGGCTCGGGGGAACCACGAACGGGCGTGGATCGATCCGGCCGGTCGCTCACATGAGAGGCCCCGATCCACTCGACCAGGAGCCGCGATGAAAGCCGCCGTCTGCCACTCCGACTCCGTCGATGCCTTCGCCGACATGACCTCGGGCGCGAACGCCCGCGGCCTCGTCGTCTTCGGAGAGGGGAGCCGCGCGTGAGCCCCGAGCTTCGCCGCCATTGGGTGGACGGCCGGTGGGTGGACCCCATCGAGCCCTCCGATCACCCCGTCGTGAACCCCGCCACCGAGGAGACCGTCGGCCTCCTCGCCCTCGGCGGCCCGAAGGACGTGGACCGGGCGGTCGCCGCGGCCCGCCGCGCCTTCCCCGCCTTCTCCGCCCTCTCGCCCGACGACCGGCGCGTCCTCCTCGAGCGGGTCCTCGGCGCGTACAAGGCGCGGCTCGCCGACCTCGGCGCGGCCATCTCCACCGAGATGGGGGCGCCCATCGGCCTCGCCACGAAGGCCCAGGCCGGGGCCGGCGCCGGTCACCTCGCCGCGATGATCGAGGTCCTCCGGCGCTTCCGCTTCGAGGAGCAGGCCGGCACGACGCGGGTCGTCCTGGAGCCGATCGGCGCCTGCGGCCTCGTCACCCCCTGGAACTGGCCGATGAACCAGGTGGCGGCGAAGGTGGTCCCCGCCCTCGCCGCCGGCTGCACGGTGGTGCTGAAGCCCTCCGAGCTCTCCCCTCTCAGCGCCGCGCTCTTCGCGCAGATCCTCCACGACGCGGGCGTCCCGCCCGGGGTCGTGAACCTCGTCCACGGCCTCGGGCCCGTCGTGGGCGCCGCCCTCGCCGCCCACCCGGACCTCGACATGGTCTCCTTCACCGGCTCCACGCGGGCCGGGGTCGAGGTCGCCCGGGCGGCCGCCCCCTCGGTGAAGCGGGTCCACCAGGAGCTCGGCGGGAAGTCGCCCAACGTGCTCCTCGACGACGCGGACTTCCCGCGCGCCGTGAAGATCGGCGTCCAGCACGCCTTCCAGAACAGCGGGCAGTCCTGCAACGCCCCCACCCGGATGCTCGTCCCCGAGGGACGGCTCGCCGAGGTCGAGGCGATCGCGAAGGGCGTCGCCGAGGGCTTCGTCGTCGGCGACCCTCGCTCCGAGAGGACGACGATGGGGCCGGTCGTCTCGAAGGCCCAGTGGGACCGCGTCCAGGGCTACGTGGAGAAGGGGATCGCGGAGGGGGCGAAGCTCGTCACGGGCGGCCCCGGGCGGCCGCCGGGGATCGAGCGGGGCTGGTTCGTCCGCCCGACGATCTTCTCCGGCGTCCGGAACGACATGGCGATCGCCCGCGAGGAGATCTTCGGGCCCGTCCTCTGCGTCCTCCCCTACCGCGACGAGGAGGACGCCATCCGGATCGCGAACGACACCCCCTACGGCCTCGCCGCCTACGTCTGGTCCGGCGACGTCGCCCGCGCCGCCCGCGTCGCCGGGCGGATCCGGGCCGGGGCGATCACCCTGAACGGCGCGCCGCCCGACTTCGGGGCGCCCTTCGGCGGGTTCAAGCAGTCGGGCAACGGCCGCGAGTGGGGCGGCCACGGGCTCCGCGAGTTCCTCGAGGTGAAGGCGATCCTCGGGGTGCCCGCGGCGGGATGACGGCGGTGTTTGCCCGGTCTTCTCGAATTCCGTTCGCCCTGAGCCCTGAGCCTGTCGAAGGGTCGAAGGGCGACCGTCGAGGCTCGATGCGGCCGATCCCACCTACGAGCGTGGAGGAAAGATGAGCGTGATGAAGCTGTTCGATCTCTCCGGGAAGGTGGCCCTCGTCACGGGCGGCTCGCGCGGGCTCGGCCTGCAGATGGCCGAGGCGCTCGGCGAGGCGGGCGCGAAGGTCGCGATCACCGCGCGGAAGCAGGAGGAGCTCGACCAGGCCATCGCCCGGCTCTCGAAGGCCGGAGTCGAGGCGGCGGCCTTCGCCTGCGACCTCGGCAAGCTCGACGGGATCCCCGCCCTCGTGGATCGCGTCGTCGCCCGCTTCGGCACGGTGGACGTCCTCGTGAACAACGCCGGGACGACCTGGGGCGCGCCGGCGGAGGACCACCCGGCGGAGGCCTGGCACAAGGTGATGAACCTGAACGTCCACGCGGCGTTCCTCCTCACCCAGGCGGTGGGGAAGCGCTGCATGATCCCCCGGCGCTCCGGCGCGGTCGTGAACGTCTCCTCGGTGGCGGGCCTCTCCGGGAACCCCTCCGGCATGACGACGATCGCGTACAACACGAGCAAGGGGGCGCTCGTGAACTTCACCCGCGCGCTCGCCGCGGAGTGGGGGCCCCACGGGATCCGCGTGAACGCGATCTGCCCCGGCTTCTTCCCGTCGAAGATGTCGAAGGGCATCCTCGACAAGATCGAGGGCGCGGTCGTCGCGCGGACGCCGCTCCGCCGGCTCGGGGGGGACGAGGATCTGAAGGGCGTCGTCCTCTTCCTCGCCTCGGAGGCGTCGCGCCACGTCACCGGGCAGTACCTCGCCGTGGACGGCGGCGCCTGCATCACCTGAGGCCGCGATCGAGCCGCGGCGTTCGCCCTTCGACAGGCTCAGGCGAACGGCTTTGACGGTCGGGGGTGGAAACCGCCATGAGTGCCAGACACAGGAGGAACCGATGGACTTCTCCCAGCCCGAGCGCGTGAAGGCCTTCCGCGGGCTCGTCCGCGAGTTCATGAAGAAGGAGATCCACCCCCTCGAGCCGGTCTTCCGGACGAAGGGCTTCCCGGCCGTGGCGGCGCAGCTCGCCCTCGTCCGCGAGAAGGCGAAGGAGACCGGCCTCTTCGCCGCCCACATGCCGCCCGACTGGGGCGGGATGGGGCTCCCCCTCACCGAGTTCGCCCACCTCTCCGAGGAGCTCGGGCGGAGCCCGCTCGGCCATTACTGCTTCAACGTCCAGGCCCCCGACATCGGGAACATGGAGCTCCTCCTCGAGCACGGGAGCGACGAGCAGAAGGAGAAGTGGCTCCGCCCGCTCGCCCGCGGCGAGATCCGGAGCTGCTTCACGATGACCGAGCCCGAGTTCGCCGGCTCGAACCCCGTCTGGATGGGGACGACCGCGAAGAAGGACGGGGGCGAGTGGGTGATCCGCGGCCACAAGTGGTTCGCCTCGGCGGCGGACGGCGCCGCCTTCGCGGTCTGCATGGCCGTGACGAACCCGGAGGCGGAGGACAGGTACCGCCGCGCCTCGATGATCCTCGTCCCCACCGGCACCCCGGGCTTCGAGCTCGTCGGGAACATCTCCGTCATGGGCCACCGCGGCGGAGGCTGGGCGAGCCACGGCGAGGTGGCCTACCACGGCGCCCGCGTGCCCCTCTCGAACCTCCTCGGCCCCGAGGGGCACGGGTTCGTCCTCGCCCAGCACCGGCTCGGCCCCGGGCGCATCCACCACTGCATGCGCTGGATCGGGATCTGCGAGCGGGCCTTCGACCTCATGTGCGAGCACGCGGTCGCCCGCGAGCTCGCCCCCGGCGATCCCCTCGCCACGCGCCAGCTCGTCCAGGAGTGGGTGGCGACGAGCCGGGCGGAGATCGACGCGGCCCGGCTCATGGTCCTCCACGCCGCCTGGAAGATCGAGCGCGAGGGGGCGCCGGCCGCCCGCGAGGAGATCTCCCTCATCAAGTTCACCGTCGCGCGGACCCTCCAGCGCGTCCTCGACCGGGCCATCCAGGCGCTCGGGGCGCTCGGGATGACGGACGACACGCCCCTCGCCTTCTGGTGGGGGCACGAGCGCGCCGGCCGCATCTACGACGGCGCCGACGAGGTCCACGTGACGAACGTGGCGAAGCGGATCCTGAAGCGGTACGCCGCCCGCGCGAAGGGGGGGCGATGAGCCCGGAGCCCAGGCCGGTCCTCGACGGCGCCGACGAGATCCGCGCGGGGGAGGCCCTCGACCTCGAGCGGCTCCGCCCGTTCCTCGCGCGGGCCTTCCCGGGCGAGGAGGGACCCGTCACGGTCCTCCAGTTCCGCAAGGGCCACTCCAACCTCACCTACCTCGTCCGGGTCGGCGGAAGGGAGGCGGTGCTCCGGCGCGCGCCCTTCGGGTCCAAGGTGAAGAGCGCCCACGACATGCGGCGCGAGTTCGACATCCTCTCCGCGCTCCAGGGCGTCTACCCGCCCGCGCCGCGCCCCATCGCCTTCTGCGAGGACGAGTCGCTCCTCGGCGCGCGCTTCTACCTCATGGAGCGGGTCCACGGCGTCGTGGTCCGCGGCGACGGCTCCTCCTCCGGGCTGCCCCTCGAGCCCGGCCTCCTCCGGGCCACCTCCACCGCCCTCGTGGACAACCTCGCGGCCCTCCACGCCGTGCCCGTGGCGGGGACCGCCCTCGCCGCCTTCGGGAAGCCCGAGGGGTACGTGGGCCGGCAGGTGAAGGGCTGGATCGATCGCTACCTCGCCGCGCGCACCGAGGAGGTCCCGGGCGTGGAGGCGGCCGCGCGCTGGCTCGCGGCGAACGTGCCCGGGGAGAGCGGCGTCTCGCTCGTCCACAACGACTACAAGTACGACAACGTCGTGCTCGATCCGGCCGATCCCACCCGCATCGTGGCGGTGCTCGACTGGGAGATGGCCACCGTGGGCGACCCGCTCATGGACCTCGGCACGACGCTCGGCTACTGGGTGGACGCGGACGACCCCGCCGCCCTGCGCGCCCGCCCGAACGGCCCCACCCACCTCCCCGGCAGCCTCACGCGCCGCGAGGTCGTGGAGCGTTACGAGGCGAGGAGCGGCCGGGCGGTTCCCTCGCCGCTCTTCTACTACGTCTTCGCGCTCCTCAAGATCGCCGGGATCGTGCAGCAGATCTACAAGCGCTACGTGGAGGGGCACACGAAGGACGAGCGCTTCGGCGCGCTCATCCACTGGGTCCGGACCGTGGGCGCGCAGGCCGGGCTCGCTCTCGAGCGGGGCCGCATCCACGGGCTCGGCTGAGCCCCGGCAGGCGGAGGCGATGGCGAAGCTCCACGTGCTCGCGAGGAAGGAGGACCTCCTCGAGGAACGGCTCGCCGGGAAGGCGGTCGTCGTCGTGGACGTCCTCTTCGCCACGTCGAGCATCGTCACCGCCCTCGCCCACGGCGCGACGGAGGTGATCCCCACGCTCGACGGGGAGGCGGCGCTCGCCGCCGCGGCCGGCCGGCCGGCCGGGTCCTACGTGCTCGCCGGGGAGCTCGACGCGGTGACCCTCCCCGGCTTCGCCCACCCCACCCCGCTCTCGCTCCTGGAGCGCGGGCTCGCCGGGAAGACCCTCGTCTACTCCACGACGAACGGGACCGTGGCGCTCGCGCGGTCGCGCGGGGCGGAGGCCGTCTACGCGGGGGCGCTCCTCAACGGCGAGGCCCTCGCCCGCCGCCTCGTCGAGACGTCCCGCGGAGAGACGGTCCTCGTCGTCTGCGCGGGCTCCGGCGGCGGCTTCAACCTCGAGGACTTCTACGCGGCGGGCCACCTCGTCTCGCTCCTCGTCCGGACGGGCGCCTACGCCCCCACCGACGCCGCGCTCGCGGCGAGGCTCCTCCACGACCGGACCGACGCGCTCGAGTGCCTCTCCGCCGGACGGGTCGGCCGGATGATGCGCGAGCGCGGGCTCGAGGCGGAGGTCGCCTACGCCGCGCGGAAGGGGCGCTACGAGACGGTGCCGGTGCTCCGGGACGGGAGGCTCACCGCTTGACCGGGGCTGGCCCCGGCTCGATCGCGTCCCCCGGCGAGCCGTCGCCCCGCCGCAGCCGGAACGTCCCGAGCGCCTTCGCGACGAGGGCACCGCCCTCGTCCATGACCTCGCCCTCGCAGAAGGCGAGCGAGGAGCCGAGCTTGAGGCACCGCCCCTCCGCGACGAGCTTCCCCCTCGCGGGGCCGAGGAAGCTCACCTCGAGCTCGATCGTCATCGCGCCGTGCGCCTTCGGGTCGAGCCCGAGCGCCGCGACGGCGAGGGCCACGTCGGCGAGCGTCATCACGACCCCGCCGTGGGCGACGCCCCAGCTGTTCGCGAGCTCGGGGCGGAGCTCCATCTCGAGCTTTGCCGTCCCGTCGCCGTGCCTGACCACCGACGGCAACCTCTGCAACGGTCTCGAGACCTCGTTCGCCGCGCCCAGGTCCCGGACGTCGTGATGAGGAAGGACGAGCGGCCGACCGCCGATTCGCTGGCGAAGCTTCTGGCGGCCGTCTCCGAGAAGGCGGGCCATGGCAACCGGGTGAGACCAAGCACGGTCCCGAAATCGGCTACCTGGGCCGGGGGCGCTGATGGTGGTGCGTGGATCGACTGCAACCCTGTCGGCGAGACGTTCGACCGTACCGTCTACCATGAGCGTTCTGGGGAGGGTTGGAAGTCCTACCCGCGACGCCGCGCGGGCCGAGCGGAGCGGGGGCGTCGGCGGGGGCATGCCAGTCATCTCGTCGGGGTAGCGGTGGGGAGAGCCGCGAGGGTACCTCCTCGCGGACGCCGGAGCGCCGCAGCCGGCCGCGGGCGGCGGGGCGACGTTTACTGCCGGGCGGCTGCCGTCTACCATGATCGGGTGCTCGGGCATCCGACGGCGCCGACCGGGCCCGCGATCCGGCTCGCCGTGGCGCTCCTGCTGCTGGCGTCGACGGCGCTCGCGCTCGAGGCGACCGGCCGATCGAGCCAGCGGCAGCTGCCCGGCTGCCGGGTGGAGCGGGTGGCGAGCGGCGCCGAGGCGCTGGCGCGCTGGCGCGGGCACGGCGTCCGCGGCCGCGTCCTCGTGTGGCTCGACCGGACGCTCCCGGTCGAGCCCGTGGCGGAGGGCGACGCGCGCGCGTTCGCGGAGCGCGGGGCGCTCCCTCCCGGCGGCGTCGAGGGCTCGTTCCTCCAGCTCGCGCTGAGGTCCGGGATCGCCCGCCGGGTGATCTACGTCGTCCCGGACGACCGCTGGGAGGCATACGCCGCGGCCGCGCGCGGGCGCCCCGAGCTGCGGCCGGCGGGCCGGGGCTTCGTCCAGATGCTCGACGGCGTGCCGCTGGTTTCGGTCGCCGCGCGCGATCGCGCGGCCGCCGCCGGCGAGCGGCCGCTGGTCTACCTCTCGGGCGCGTCGCGGGCGCTCTTCGGCGACGCGCTGGTGGACGCCGCGACGAGCGGCTGCGACGGAGCCGACCTGGTTCTCGTCGGGCCGTGAGGGGGCGAACGGGATGAAGCGCCGGGTCCTCGCCGCCGCCGCCCTGTTCGCCGTCGCGTTAGCGCTGCGGTTCGCGGCGCTGGCGCGCTTGCCGGCGTACACCGGCGACGAGGCGATGCACGTCCCCGCCGCCTTCGCCTACGCCGGGTCGGGCCACCTCGGCGCGGACAACTGGTATCACCCTCCGCTCAAGCACCTCCTGACGCGGGCCGGGATCGCCCTCGCGGGCGACGGCCCGGCCGGGTGGCGGCTCAGGAACGTCGTGACCGGCGCGGGCACCGTGGTGCTCGTCTTCCTGCTGGCGGAGGCACTGGCCGGGTCGCTGGCGGTGGGGATCGCGGCGGCGGCGCTGCTGGCGCTCGACCCGCTCCACGTCGCGTTCTCCCGCACCACGTTCGAGGACGTCCCCGCGGCGTTCTTCCTGGTCGCCGCCGTCCTCCTCGCCGTCCGCGCGCGCTCCCGAGAGAGCGTCGCGTCCCTGTGGGCGGCCGGCGCGGCGTTCGGGGTCGCGGCCGCGCTCCGGCTCTACGCGCTCGCGCCGCTCGCC
>JBBIPT010000048.1:0-19366 GCA_037442705.1 Anaeromyxobacter sp. | reverse complement strand
GGGCCGCCGGCGCCTCGGTCGCGACCGCCTCCACCTCTGGCGCGTCGCCGCCGGCAGCGCCGACGAGGTCGTCGCCAGCCTCCGCGTCGCGCAGGCGTGGGGCCACGTCGATGCCGCCTCCGTCGCGCCCGCCCTCGCGCTGTGCGACCGGGTCCTCGCCATGCTCTGGCGCCTCACCCACTGAGTCCCCGGGCCGCTGCCGCAGGCGCATCCGCAGGCGGCAGCGGCTTCCGCACCCGCACCCGCACCCGCACCCGCACGCGCATCCGGAACCGCAGCGGCGACCGCGACCGCTTCCGGCCGCCCGCAGCGAAGCGAGGACGGCAGGAAGCCTTCTACGCCCTACGGGCCCCTAGAGCGCCGATCGGGTCGAAAGTCCCATGATTCCCATCGCTTACCCGCCGAGGATCGACAGGCCCCATGCGGCCGTGATCTCTTGGGCTCCGCGCGAGCCCTCGCTCGCGGTGGAGGTGGCGATGGGGATGGAGCGGTGGAGCCCGAAGCGAGAGACCACGCGGCAGGAGGAGTTCCTTCTCAAGCGGCTGCAACGCACGAGGAAGCTGTTCGGTTTCCTCCGCCGCCATCGGCACGAGCTGTTTGACGATTCGTTCCAGAAGGAACTGGAGTCGATGTACCGCAACACCGGCGCCGGCGGGGATCCCGTTCCTCCTGCACTGTTGGCGATGGTGGTGCTCCTGCAGAGCTACCTCGGGACCTCGGACGCGGAGGCGGTCGAGCTCGCCGTCGTCGATCTGCGCTGGCAGATGGTCCTCGGCTGCCTGGGCGCAACCGAGCCGCCGTTCTCGCAGGGCGCCTTGCAGGGCTTCCGCGAGCGGCTCATCGCGCACGACCTGGATCGTCGGCTGCTCGAGCGCACGGTCGAGCTGGCCCGGGGGACGAAGGAGTTCGACTGGAAGAAGCTGCCGAAGACGTTGCGCGTGGCCATCGACTCGGCTCCCCTCGAGGGCGCGGGCCGGGTGGAGGACACGCTCAACCTGCTCGCGCACGCGGCCCGCAAGGTGGTCGACTGCGCTGCCGATCTCCTGCACTGGGCGCCCGAGCGCGTGTGTCGGGAAGCCCGCGTCCCGTTGCTCCTCGCGCCGAGCATCAAGGCAGCGCTCGACCGCGACTGGAGCGACCCGGCCCAGAAGGCGGCGGCGGTGAAGATCCTCGTCGTGGAGCTCGAGAACCTGAAGGACTGGCTCGCCACGAAGCTCCCGGAAGAACTGAAGAAGCCGCCTCTCGCCGGGGAGGTCTCGACGCTGAAGCAGCTGATGGACCAGGACCTCGAGCCCGATCCCGATGGCGGCGGGATGAAGATCCGCGAGGGCGTAGCGGAAGACCGGCGCGTCTCGGTCGAGGACCCGGAGATGCGCCACGGCCGGAAGAGCAAGACCAAGCGCTTCAACGGCTACAAGCGGCACATCGCGACCGACCTCGACTCGGGCCTCATCCTCTCCGGCGCGATCACCCCGGCGAACCGGCCGGAGGAGGAGGCGGCGCCCGGTCTCGCCGAGGACATCGCGCGCCAGGGTCTCGAGATTGAACAACTCTTCATCGACCGCGGCTACGTGAAGGCACCGCTCATCGACGAGATCCTCGGTCGCGGCGGCGAGATCGTGTGCAGACCGTGGGTCGCGAGCGGCAAGGGCGTCTTCTCGAAGACGGCCTTCAAGATCAACGTGCGCGACCTCACCGTCACCTGCCCGGCGGGCGAGACCGAGCGCATCGTGTTCGGCACGGTCACCGAGTTCGACCCCGAGGTGTGCGACCAGTGCATGCTCCGTCCGAAGTGCACCGCAGCCGTTGCCGGCTCCGGGCGCACCGTGAGGATCGCCCCGGACGAGCCGCTGCAGCAGCGCCTGCGCAAGCTCATCGCGACTCCGCGCGGGCGAGCGCGGCTACGCGAGCGCGTCGGTGTCGAACACAAGCTCGCCCACCTCGTCCGTCGCCAGGGCCGCCGAGCCCGCTACCGCGGCGTGCGCAAGAACCTCTTCGACCTGCGGCGCGCCTCGGCCATCCAGAACCTGGAAGCCATCCAGCGCAAGGTGGCGTGATGAGATCTCTTTCAACCTGTTCGGTGTTCTAGGCGCCGCGTCGCGTCGCCCCCCACCTCCCCCCTTCCCACCTCGGATCGGTCCTGTATGCTGTGGGCCGTAGTCCCACACGATCAGGAGGTGCGCGTTGCCCGAACGCTGCGTGGACTGCAACAGCCGGCCCCGCCTGCACGAGGCCGGTCCCAGTTACTCGGAGACCTTCCCGCTCCTGGCTCCGAACCACGTCGCCTACTCCCTCACCCTCCGGATCTGCCTCTCCTGCGGCGCCCGTTTCGCCGATCGCGCGCAGATCCGCGAGTACCTCCGCACGAAGCTCCCCGCCCACGCGCGCGTCGCGGAAGTGGCGGAAGCCGTGGCGGTGTAGCGCTTCCCCCCGGTCCCGGGGGCTACCGGCGCCTCGGCGCGGAGCCCACCGGCCCCCCCGGCCCTCCGGCGAACCCGCCCGGCGGCGCCCCGCGCCGCGAAGAGCCCTCGTGCGCGCTCCGCGCCGGCCGGCGCACGCTCCGTGGCCGCACGCCCCTCCCGGTGTTAACCTCGACCGGTCATGGCGGACTTCGTCGCGCGGGTCGTGCAGCGTCTCCGGGAGGATCCGGGCTTCAGCAGGAACCGCCACACCCTCGCCCTCTCCTCCCCGGAGGGGCGGCGTGCCCTCCGGATCCACCGCCACCTCCGGTCCCTCGAGCGGGACGTCCGGGGGGGCTCCGCCGCGAGGGTCTCCCGGGACGAGGGGCGCTTCCGGCTCGAGCTCCGCAACCGGCTCGGCTCCCGCACCGCCTTCCTCTCCGCCGGGGAGCTCCGGCTCCTCTGCGCCGACCCGGCCGTGCGGGCCGCGGTCGGCGGCGCCGTGGAGGCCCTCGGGGCATGATCGACTTCGACCCGATCCTCCTCACCGGGGTGGACGAGATCGACCGGCAGCACCGCGAGCTCTTCGTCCGCATCGGCGCCCTCCTCGACGCCTCGCGGGCCAGGAAGAGCCAGGAGGCCGTCCTCCGGACCCTCGAGTTCCTCGGCGAGTACGTCGTCGAGCACTTCGCCACCGAGTCCCGCGCGATGGAGCGTTCGAGCTACCCGCTCCGTGACGCGCACGAGGCCGAGCACCGCCAGTTCGTGAAGGAGCTGGAGGTCCTCCGGCGCGAGCTCGCGACCGAGGGGCCCTCGAGCCTCTTCGCGATCCGCGTGGGGAACCGGGTGACCGAGTGGCTGCGGGAGCACATCTACCGGACGGACCGCCGCCTCGGCGCCTGGCTCCGCGGCGAGCGGTGACGGGGGGACCTTGACCGGGCTCGACCTCTCGACCCAGGAGCGCCTCTCCGCGGACGACCTCCGGGAGGCCTGGATCGTCCTCTCCCCGGAGGACCGGCTCCTCGGCTTCCGGGACCTCTCCCGCTCCGAGGCGGAGGACGTCTTCCTCGCCCTGTCCGCGCGGGACCAGGAGGAGGTCCTCCTCGCGCTCCCCGCCGAGGAGCGCCGCTCCTGGCTCCGGCTCCTCCCCCCCGACGACGCGGCGGATCTCGTGCAGGCCGCGCCGCCCGAGGCGCGGGAGGCGCTCCTCGCCCTCCTCGACGACGCGACCCGCAAGGAGGTGACGGTCCTCCTCGCCTACGCCGAGGACGAGGCGGGCGGGCTCATGAACCCGCGCTTCGCCCGGGTCCGGCCGGACATGACCGCGGACGAGGCGATCCGCTATCTCCGGCGGCAGGCGCGGGAGCGGGCCGAGACGATCTACTACGCCTACGCCCTCGACGAGGAGCAGCGCCTCCTCGGCGTGGCGAGCTTCCGCGACCTCTTCGCCGCCCCGCCCGACCGCTCCGTGCGCGAGATCATGCGCACCGACGTCGTCTCGGTCTCCGAGGACATGGACCAGGAGGCGGTCTCCCGCCTCTTCGCGGACCACGACCTCTCCGCGATCCCGGTCGTCGACTCCGGGGGGCGGATGAAGGGCATCGTCACGGTGGACGACATCGTCGACGTGGTCGAGGAGGAGGCGACCGAGGACATCCAGAAGTTCGGCGGCGTCGCCGCCCTCAAGGTCCCCTACCTCGAGCTCGGCTTCGCCGGCATGCTCCGGAAGCGCGGCGTCTGGCTCGCGGTCCTCTTCGTGGGCCAGACGCTCACCGCGACCGCGATGGCCTTCTTCGAGGAGGAGATCGCCCGCGCGGTCGTCCTCGCCGTCTTCCTCCCGCTCATCATCTCCTCGGGCGGGAACTCCGGCTCCCAGGCCTCCACGCTCGTGATCCGGGCGATGGCCCTCGACGAGCTGAAGCTCCGCGACTGGTGGCGCGTCCTCTGGCGGGAGCTCGCCATCGGCCTCTCGCTCGGCCTCCTCCTCGCCGGGATCGGCTTCGCGCGGATCACGATCTGGCAGAGGGCGTCGGGCGCCTACGGCGACCACTGGCTCCTCGTCGCCGTCGTCATCTCGGTGAGCCTCGTCGGCGTCGTCCTCCTCGGCACGCTCGCCGGCTCGCTCCTGCCGTTCCTCCTCCGGCGCGTGGGGCTCGACCCCGCGAGCGCCTCCGCCCCGTTCGTCGCGACGCTCGTGGACGTGGCGGGGGTCGTGATCTACTTCGGGATCGCGGCGGCGGTGCTGTCTGGGGCGCTGCTATAGGGCGGAGAGGCCGCGCCGCGCGCCCGCCCCGGCGAGGAGCGCCCGGAGCGCCTCGGCCGCGTCCGCCCCCTCGAAGGCGAAGCCGCCCGGTGCCTCCCGGAGCAGGCGGGGGGCCGCGTCCTCGGTAGGGCCGCAGACGACCACGGGGAGCCGCATCGTCCTCGCGAGCTCCGCGAGGAGGGGCTCCACCCCGTCCACCGGGAGGAGGACGAGCGCTCCGATCGCCCCCGAGGCGAACGGCCGCCAGAGCGGAAGGTGGTCGCGGTCGCCGGGGAGCTCCACGAGGTCGACCCTCACGCCCTCGCCGAGCGCGATCCGGCCGACGGTCCCGAACCCGGCCGCGCCGGGCTGCTCCACGAACCCCGGGACCGTCTGGAACCGCGCGAGCGCCGCGCGGCGGGCGAGGGGCCCGCCCCCGGCGATCACGACCTTGCCCGCGGCCTGCGGGCCGGAGGCCCGGCCGCGCGCGATCCGGGCCCGCAGGGCGTGGAGCTCGTGGGGGGCGAGGAGGGAGGCCTCCGCCCGGAGCCGCGCCGGCCCGCGGATCCGCCGCGCGAACCCCCGCTCCACGAGCGCGAGCACCGCGCGGGCCGCCTCGAGGTCGGAGGCCCGGCACAGGTCCACGAGCGGGTCGAAGGGGCGCGGCTCCGCGAGGAGCGCCACGATCTCCTCGGTGACCGGGTGGAGGCCCGCCGGGATCTCCGAGGGGTCCACGGCGAGCTCGATCCGCTCGTCCGCCCGCGGGAGCGCCGGGGAGATCCGCGCCATCTCGTCGGCCTGCCGGAGCCCCTCGAGGACGAGCTCCTCCAGGCGGCGGTCGATCCGCGCCTCCCCGCCGGGAGGGCCGGGCACGAAGGCGAACTGCCCCTCCCTCCGCGTGAGGAGCCGGTAGAGCGCCTTCTCCCCGGCCGCCGCACCCATCGCGGCGTCCACGATCCGGCCCTGCTCCAGCGCGACCTCGGCCCGCTCCCCCTCGCGCTCCACCGAGAGCCGCCCGCTCTTCCGGTTCACGGAGAGGATCTGCAGGAGGTCCACGAGCGGGATCTGGGCGAGGTTTCCCTCGATCTCCCGGCTCTCCACGGAGACGGCCTTCGCCGCCTCGAGCTTGCGGAAGATCTGCTCGATCCGGGCGACCACCTCGTCCTCACGGAACGGCTTCCGGAGGTAGGCGCCGAGGCGGCTGCGCTCCTCGTCCGCCGACTCGCCGGTGAGCACGACCGGGATCCCCTCGGTGCGCGGGTTCGTCCGGAGGATTCGGACGAAGGTGCGGGCGTCGAGGAGCGGGCATCGCTCGTCGAAGAGGATGAGGTCCGGGAAGCGGAGGATCGCGATCTGGAGCGCGCGGGAGCCGTCCCGCGCGGCGTGGACCTGCCAGCCGCGCTTTCGGAGCTCGGGCGCGAGGGCGCGCACGGCGGCCTGGTCGGGGTCGGCGAAGAGGATCTTCCGCGCGGGAGGCATGCCGGGGAGGGGCTCCGTCAGATGGGCTGCAGGTCGTAGAGCGCCTGGACCTTCGAGACGAGGGAGTCCACGAGGGGGGCGTCGGAGGTGTGGAAGGCCCGGCCGTCGGGGCCGGCGAGGAGGCCGTAGGCGCAGTGCTCGGAGAGGAGGAGGAGGAACTCGTGCGCCGCGAAGCGCTTCTCCCCCTCGAGGTAGACGTCGGTGACGAGCGGGTGCGGAGGCGCCTCGCCGCCCGCGCCGCGCGGCCCCAGGAGGGTCACGTGGATCGCCGGATCGCCGGCGCGTGAGGAGACCTCCCCGGCGGGGAGCGCCTCGCGCACGTGCGCGGCGGCGGCGCGGTCCCGCAGCCCCACGTAGAGGACGCCGCGGGCCCGCGGGTCCCGGGCGATCTCCCGCGCCGCCTCCCGCTGGGCCGCCGCGACGAAGTCGGCGTCCGCGTCGATCCGGGTGGAGGGCGAGCTCTCCGGGATGCGGGCGCGATCGGAGAGGAGGAGGTCCGCGAGCTCCCAGAAGGCGGTGGGATCCACGTCGCCGAGGTGGAGCCGGCGGAGGAGCGAGCCGCGCTGCTCCTCCACCCGGGCGCGCGCCCAGTGGAGGAGCTCGTCGAAGTCCTCCCCGTCCTTGGGGAAGGTCGAGGCGCCCATGGAGACGAGCACGGGGCACTTCCGCTCGAGCTCCTGGATCGACCCCGCCTTGCGGAGCTCCTGCGTCGCGCGGCGGACGAACATGAGCGCGCCGAAGTAGTCGGTCTCCGGGAGGAGCACGTAGTACTCGCCGTCGGAGACCCTCGCGAGGATGTCCGCGTCGCGGACCACGCGGGAGACGGCGGCGACGAGGTCGCGGGTGGCGCGGCGGTAGAGGTCGCGCCCGCCCTCCTTCCGCATCTGCTCCGCGTTGTCGATGGAGAGGACGACGAGCGCGAAGGAGCGGCCGTAGCGGCGCGACTTGTAGAACTCCTTGCCGGCGTAGTCGACGAAGTAGGCGAGGTTGTAGGCGCCGGTGTCCTTGTCGCGGAGCCCGATCCGCTCGAGGGCCTGGAACCGCCGGGCGTTCCGGAAGGCGATCGCGGCGAAGTCCGCGACGGTGAGCGCCGCGGCCTGCTCGTCCCGCCCGAACGGCCCGCTCGCGCGGTCGGCGAGGAGCGCGAGCCCCACGGTCTCCTGGTCCGCGGCGAGCGGGACCATGAAGGCCTCGCCCACCGCCTGCCCCGGCGCCGGGAACGGGGCGCCGCCCGAGAGCGGCCCGAGCCAGCCCGGCTCCTTCGGATCGATCCGCGCCGGGATCGCGGCGCGGTCCACGAGCCCCCGGTAGCCGCGGAGCTGGAGGACGCCCCGGTCGTCCACGGTCCAGAGCGCGGCGGCCTGGGCGTCGGTCACCCGCGCGAGGACGGAGAGGGAGAGGTCGTGGATCCGCTCGCCGTCCAGGGTGGCGAGGATGGCGAGCCCCTGGCGGTAGAGCGCCTGGGCCTTCGCGAACTCGATGTTCTCCACGAGGAGCTGGGAGTGCTCCCGGCGGAGCCGCACCCGCGCGAGGGCCCGGTCGGCCACCTGGACGAGCTCCTCGCGATCCACCGGCTTCGTGAGGAAGTCGGCGCAGCCGGCCTTCATCGCCTGCACCGCGAGCCGCACGTCCTCGTGGCCCGTCACGGCGATCGCCTCGATCTCCGGGTCCCGCTTCTTCAGCTCCCGCACGAGGCCGATGCCGTCGAGCCCCGGCATCACGACGTCGGTGACGAGGAGGTCGAAGTGCTCCTCCCCGAGGAGCTCGAGGGCCTCCTCGGCGGACGCCGCGGTGCGCACCGGCATCCCCGCCGCGCCGAGGACCTCGCGGAAGAGCTCCTGGAAGAACCGCTCGTCGTCCACGACGAGGATGCGCCCGGTCGCCATGACCTAGTGCTGCCCCCCTGGCGTGCTGCGCCGTGTCCCCGCTCGCCCATCGACAGGCTCAGGGCGAACGGACTCTACCATCCGCTCGTGGTGACCCCTCGACAGGCTCGGGGGAACCACCAGCGGTATCGGGGCCTGGCGAATCGGATCCTCTCGGGTGGGGCGCGACACTATAGATCCGCCTCTCCCTGGAAGACCCGCTCGGCGGGCCCCCGCATCGTCACCCGCTCGAGGTCCGGCGCGACGGTGATCTCGAGCGCCCCGCCGGGCAGCCGGACCTCCACGGGCGCCCCGGCGCGGACGGCGCCCCGGCGGACCGCGGCGACCGCCGCCGCGCAGGCGCCGGTCCCGCAGGCCTCGGTGAGGCCGGCCCCGCGCTCCCAGACGACGAGGTCGATCCCGTCCGGCCCCGCGCGCGCGAAGCCGACGTTCACGCCTCCCGCCACCGCCCGCTCGATCCGCGGCCCCACCTCCGCCGCGCGCACCCGGCTCGGCTCGTCGAAGAGGACCGCGTGGGGATTCCCCAGGGAGACGCGGTCCGCGCGGACCGTCCCGGCCTCGAGCCGGAACTCCTCCTCCCCCTCGAGGAGCGCCGGCCCCATCTCCACCGAGACCGACTCGATTCCGCCCGAGGCGCCCCGCCGGAGCGTGCACTCCTTCGTCCCGGCGTCCGTGTCGATCCGGACCGTCCCGCCGAGCCCGCGCGCCTCGGCGAGGTGACGGGCGAGGCAGCGGATCGCGTTGCCGCACATCTCCGCGACCGAGCCGTCGGGGTTGTAGACGTGCATCGCGGCGGCGGAGCCGGGGTTCCGCGGCGGAAGGATCGTGACGACGCCGTCGGCGCCGATCCCCCGTCGCCGGTCGCAGATCCGCCGGGCCCGGTCGGGGTCCACGACGGGCCCCTCGAGGAGCACGAAGTCGTTCCCGAGCCCCTGGTATTTCCAGAAACGAAGCGCCACGCGCGGCGCATCATAGCGCGTGCCGGAGATCGGGTCCCCCGGCGGAGGACCCGGCGCGCTCCCGCCCTCCCCTCTCCGCCCCCGCGGGCGGCGGCCGATTCGGGAGCGGACGCGACCGGGACCGAATAGATTGCCGGGGCACACGTTTGACTCCCATCAGGAGCAGGGCCCTCGTCGGAGGCAGCGGCGGAGCGGCACCCGGGCAGAGGAGAGCCGTGGCGTCCCATCCAGCGAAAACATCCGTGATCGTGGCTTCTTGGCTTGCGGTGGCCGGGTCGGTGTCCTGCGACCGGGGCGGCGACGTGACCCATTTCCGTGTCCCGAAGCGGACCGCGCCGGCACCGGGGGCCGTCGCCCCCGCCTCGATGGCGGGCGACGTCCCCGCCCCGCCCTCGCCGGGAAAGGGGGGAGCCCTCCGCTGGACCTTGCCGAAGGGATGGGGCGAGTCCATGGGCGGGCAGATGCGGTTCGCCACGCTCACGCCGCCGGTGCCCGGCAAGGTGGACGCCTCGGTCGTCGTCCTCTCCGGGGACGCGGGCGGCGAGCTCGCGAACGTGAACCGCTGGCGGAACCAGATCGGCCTCCCTCCGATCGACGGCGCCGAGCTCGGGAGGGCCCGCCGGGCGGTGACGACGAAGGCCGGGCCGGTCTCCGTCTACGACTTCTCGAGCGGCGGCGACGGGGGGAACCGCGTCGTCGCGGGGCTCCTCCTCGGGCAGGGGGACGCCTGGTTCGTCAAGCTCACGGGCGACGCCGCGGCGGTCGCGGCCGCCCGGGACGACTTCATGCAGATCATCGGGAGCCTCCGGTTCGATGAATCACGCTAGCCAGAAGGCCTGGGAGGCCATCACCTCCCTTTGGCTCACCATCGCCTGCCTCGCCGTCCTCATGGTGCTCGTCGTGGCCTGCACGCTCGCCCAGGTGCGGCTCGGCCTCCTCGGGGCGGTGAACGTCTACATGCGCTCCTGGTTCTTCTGGATGGACCTCGGCGCGTTCCGCGTCCCGATCTTCCCGGGCGGAGCCCTCGTCGGGCTCGTCCTCCTCGTGAACCTCGTCGCGGCCCAGCTCCGCCGGATCGAGCTCTCCTGGAAGAAGGCGGGCATCTGGACGGTCCACGTCGGGCTCGTCGTCCTCTTCGTCGGCGAGTTCGTCACCGGCGGCTGGCAGGTGGACGCCCGGCTCGCCTTCGAGGAAGGGGAGACGGTGGACTGGATCCAGATCGACCGCGAGGTGGAGCTCGCGCTCGTGGACGGCACCGACCCCGCCTTCGACGACGTCCACGGCGTCTCCGAGACGGCCCTCGCGAGGGGCGGGACCGTGCCGATCCCGGGCACCCCGCTCTCCGTGCGCGTGAAGCAGTTCCACCGGAACGCGCAGTTCCTCCGCTCGAGCCCCATCGACCCGCCGGCGGGGGTGGACCGCGGCGCCGGCGTGGGCGTGGCGATCCGGCCCCTCGCCCCCGTGACCTCGGACGACTTCATGGACCGCTCCGCCGCGGTCGTCGAGGTGCTCGCCGGCGGCCAGGGCCTCGGCACCTGGCTCGCCTCGAACGCGATCGAGGCGCCCCAGACCTTCGAGCACGAGGGGAGGAGCTGGTCCCTCGCCCTCCGCCCGCGGCGCGAGTACCTCCCCTACTCGCTCACGCTGAAGGACTTCACCCACGACGTCTACCCGGGGACCCGGATCCCGAAGAACTTCTCGAGCCTCGTCCGGCTCGAGAACCGGAAGACGGGCGAGGACCGCGAGGTCCTCATCTACATGAACCAGCCGCTCCGCTACGACGGGAAGGCCTTCTTCCAGGCGAGCTTCGGGAAGGACGACACGCTCTCGATCCTCCAGGTCGTCGAGAACCCCGGCTGGCTCCTCCCCTACGTCTCCACCGTCCTCGTCACGCTGGGGCTGCTCGTCCACTTCGCCATCGTCTTCCGGCGCGGCGCGCGCCGCGCGGTACCGCAGGAGAGCTGACATGAACGCGAAGAGGCTCCTTCCCTGGATCGCCGGGGCGCTCGCCCTCGTGGGCGCCCTCGTGGCGGCCGCGCCCCGCCAGCCCGTCCGCGGCTTCGATCTCGAGGCGTTCGGCCTCCTCCCCGTCCTCGAGGGAGGGCGGGTGAAGCCGATCGACTCACTCGCCCGGAACTCGCTCCTCCTCATCCGCGGCACCCAGTCGTTCCGCTTCGAGGACCCATCCACCGGGGCGAAGCGCACCGTGGGCGCGGACGAGTGGCTCCTCGACGTCCTCTTCCGTCCGGAGCTCGCGAACGGGCAGCCCGTCTTCCGGATCGACGACACCGAGGTGCTCGGGCTCATCGGCCTCCCCCAGACCTCGAACCGCTACTTCTCCTGGAACACGCTCGCCCCCCACCTCGCGGAGATCCAGCGGCAGGCGGAGATCGCGGAGCCCATCGACGCGAAGCAGCGGAACCGCTTCCAGGCGGCGATCGTGAACCTCTACGACCGCGCCTGGATCTACTACCGCCTCCAGAACACCCTCCAGGTGGCGGGCAGCCCGGGGCTCCTCGTGGAGTCCGCCTCGGCCGGAGCGCCGGGCGCCTCGCAGCGCCACTCCATGCTCGCCTCCCTCGCGCACTTCCGCCCGCTGCCCCCCCCCGAGGGCCGCGGAGCCGACGCCTGGCGGAACGTGGGCGAGGCGCTGCGCGCCGCCGCCGCGGGAGAGGTGGACCCGGGGCTCGCGGCCTGGGGCCGGCTCGGCGTGTCGTGGGCGGCGCAGGACCCGGCGAGCTTCGGCCGCGCCGCCGCGGAGATCCAGGCGATCGCGGACGCGCAGGCCCACCGCGTCGAGGCGATCGGACAGACGCGGCACGAGCTCGCCTTCAACCGGGCGCAGCCGTTCTACCTGGGGATGGTGATCTACGTCCTCGCGCTCCTCGTCCTCTTCGGCTCCTGGCTCGCGGACTCCCGGAAGGCAGCCGCGAGCGAGGGGCGCGGCTGGCTCGACGTCCTCCGGCCGGCGGCCTACGGCCTCCTCCTCGCCGGGGTCCTCGTCCACTCCCTCGGCCTCCTGTCGCGGATGGTCCTGCAGGATCGCCCGCCGGTGACGAACCTCTACTCCTCCGCGGTCTTCGTCGGCTGGGGGGCGGTGCTCCTCGGCGCCTTCCTCGAGAGGCGCTACCGCAGGGGGTTCGGCACCGCGGTGGCGGCCGCCACCGGCTTCGCCTCGCTCCTCGTCGCCCACCACCTCACCGGCGACGGCGACACGATGGAGATGATGCGGGCCGTCCTCGACTCGAACTTCTGGCTCGCGACCCACGTCGTCACGATCACGATCGGCTACAGCGGGATGTTCCTCGCCGGCGCCATCGCCATCGTCTGGGTGATCCGCGAGCACGTCGCCCCCCGCCTCGATCCGGCCACGACGAAGATCCTCTCGTCCATGGTCTACGGCGTCCTCGCCTTCGCCCTCTTCTTCTCCTTCCTCGGGACGGTCCTCGGCGGGATCTGGGCCGACCAGTCCTGGGGGCGCTTCTGGGGATGGGACCCGAAGGAGAACGGCGCGCTCCTCATCGTCCTCTGGTGCGCGATCATCCTCCACGCCCGCTGGGGCGGCTACGCGAGGACGCGCGGCATCATGGCGATGGCCATCTTCGGCAGCGTGATCACCTCCCTCTCCTGGTTCGGCGTGAACATGCTCGGCGTCGGGCTCCACTCCTACGGCTTCATGGACAAGGCCTTCTTCGCGCTCGCCGGCTTCTGCGCCTCGCAGATGGCCTTCATCGGCCTCGCCTACCTGCCGCGCCAGTTCTGGAAGCCGGCGGCCCGGCGCGGAGGCGAGGCGGCCCAGGAGGGGTGAGGGCCGTGCCCTCCGGGGCTCTCCGCGGGCTTGCCGAAGTCCGTTCGCCCTGAGCCTGTCTTCCTGACCCACCGCGGGGTGCAGGGGAGGAGCCTCCGCCGGCCCCCCCTGTCGGCCTCTACTTCTTGTAGGCGCCCGCGACGACGAGGATCCCGTCGGCGAGCTCGAAGTAGGCGACCTTCTGCTCCACCTTCTTCGTGACGGGGTTCGGCCACTTGTAGTCCTGCCAGCCCTTCCCGTGCTTGCGAGCGATCTCGATCCGCTCCCGCACGAACTCCTTCCCGTCGGCGTCCTTGTCCGCCATGTTGTTCTTCCCGACGCGCTCGGGCTTGTGGGGGTGCGCGAGGCAGGTCCCCTCGAGGTCGTACGCGAAGACGTAGAGATCGCGGTAGACGAACGCCCCCTTGGGATCGTTGAACGCGGCGAGGGCCTTGACCCTCCCCTCCTTCTTCACGAAGGCGGCGGCGCTGCGGACGAGCATCTCCGCGTCCTTCGTGGTGGCGTATTCGTCGGCGGCCACGGCCGCGGAGGCGTGGGCGAGGAGTCCGGCGATGGCGATGGTTGCGAGCTTGCGCATTGGTTCTCCGTAGGTGGGGTGACGGCCGCGCGCCCCTGCGCGCGGGCGGGGACGCCCGGATGCATCGGGCGGTCCAGCGAGCCGGACGGGCACCATCGCCCAAGCCAGCGGTAATCCGGCCCACTCCCGCGTGACGACCGCAGCTTCTGCGCGACGGCGCCCGACCCAGGGTTCGCCGAACCCCACGCGCTCGCACCAGAGGCCTCCCGGCGCCCGCAGGGCGCAGGAGGCTTCCGTCCCTCGACCCAGGCATGGTGCGCCATGTCCGCGCTCGCCCTTCGACAGGCAGGGCGAGCGGACTCTGCCCTCCGCTCGTGGTGACCCCTCGACAGGCTCGGGGGAACCACGAGCGCCATCGGGGATCGGCGAATCGGATCTTCTCGGGTGGGTCGCGGCACTAGCGCCCGGCGCGCCGCGCGAGGAAGAGGACGTGCCGCGCGCCCCGCCCGGCCTCGCCGCGCGCCGGGACCTCCCGGACCTCCACCTCGAGCCCCGCGCGCGCGAGGCGCGCCCGGTAGGCCTCGTCGGGCCCGGCCGACCAGACGCCGAGCGCGCCGCCCTTCCGGAGCGCGTCCCGGCAGGCGGCGATCCCGCGCGAAGAGTAGAGCCCCTCGTTCGCCGTCCGGACGAGGGGCGTGGGACCGTTGTCCACGTCGAGGAGGATCGCGTCGTACGCCCCCTTCGCCTCGGCGATCCGCTCGAGGACGTCCCCCTGCTGGAGCCGCACCCGCGGATCGTCGAGCGGCCGGCCCGCGAGGTGGCCGACGTGGGCCCGGCTCCACGCGACCAGGGCGGGGACGAGCTCCACGACGACGACACGCGCGTCCGGCGGGACGCGGTCGAGCACGGCGCGGAGCGTGTACCCGAGCCCGAGCCCGCCGGCGAGCACCTTCCCGCGCCTCGCGGCGCGCCCGAGGGCGTGCTCGGCGAGGGCCTCCTCGGAGCCGTGCTGGCGGGAGGACATGAGGACGCCGCCGCCGCCCGCCCGGACGGCCCACTCCTCCCCGCGGCGGGCGAGGACGAGCTCGCCGCCGTCCGGCGTCGCGGCGCGATCGACGGTCTGCCAGGGGATCATCGGCCCCATGCTACCCGCGCGGCGCGCTGGCGTGGGAGCGCGGTGTGGGCTTAGGCTCCCTCCCGTGATCCCCCCCCGCGCCTACCTCCCCGATCTCCTCCTCGCGGGCGGCGCCGTGCGCGAGGGGGCGGCGCTCTCGGTGAAGGACGGCCTCGTCGTGGCCGCGGGCGAGCCGCTCCCCGGCTTCGAGCCCGTGCGCCTCCGCGGGCGGGCGCTCCTCCCCGGCCTCGTCTCCGCCCACGGCCACTCCTTCCAGCGGGCGCTCCGCTGCCGGGCGCAAGGGGCGAGCGCCACGCGGAGCTTCTGGGGCTGGCGCGACGCGATGTACGAGCTCGCGAACCGGGCCGGGCCGGAGGAGCTCGAGGCGATCGCCCGGCTCGCCTTCCTCGAGCTCGCGCGCGCCGGGATCACCTGCGCGGGCGAGTTCCACTACCTCCACCTCGATCCGGACGGCCGCCCCTACGCGAACCCGTCCGAGCTCGCCCTGCGCGTCGTCCGCGCCGCGCGCGACGTGGGCCTGCGGGTCGTCCTCCTCCGGGCCGCCTACGCCCGCGCGGGCCACGGCGCGCCGGCCGAGGCGGGGCAGCGCCGCTTCGTCGAGCCCTCGCCGGAGGCCTACCTCGCCGGGCTCGACGCCCTCCTCTCCCTCGTCCGCGGGGATCCGCTCGTCTCCACCGGCGTCGCCCCCCACAGCGTCCGCGCCTGCCCTGCGCACTGGATCCGGGAGCTCGCCGCGGAGGCGCGCCGCCGCGGGCTCCCCCTCCACGTCCACGCGGCCGAGCAGCCGGCCGAGGTGGACGCCTGCCGCCTGGAGCACGGCCTCTCGCCGGCCGGCCTCCTCGCGCGGGAGGAGGCCCTCGGGGAGCGGACCACGCTCGTCCACGCGATCCACGTGGACGCGGCGGACGTCCGCGCGATCGGCGAGGCCCGCGCCACGGTCTGCGCCTGCCCCACGACGGAGCGGGACCTCGCCGACGGGATCGTCCCCGCCGACCGCCTCCTCGCCGCCGGGGCGCGCCTCGCCCTCGGCGTGGACTCCCACGCGCGGGCGGACCTCCTCGAGGAGGCGAGGGCGGTGGAGCTCGACCTCCGGCTCGTGCGCGGCGAGCGGGGCGTGCTCGACGATCCGCCCGGCGCCCTCGCCTCCCGGCTCCTCGACGCGGCCACCGCCGGCGGGATGGCCTCGCTCGGCCTCGCCGGCGGGCGGCTCGCCCCGGGGGAGCCGGCCGACTTCCTCCTCCTCGACCTCGACGCTCCCTCGCTCGCCGGGGCCACCGCGGAGACGCTCGCGGCGTCCGCCGTCTTCGGCGCGGGGGCGGACGCCGTCCGCGGGACCTTCGTCGCCGGCGAGCCCGTGATCGAGGACGGGCGGGCCGCCTCCGGGCGCGTCCCGGAGGAGCGGATCCTGCGGGAGTTCCGGGCGGCGATGGAGCGGGTCTGGAGGAGGTAGGCTAGGCTCCCCCCATGGATCTCGTCCCCCTCCTCCGCTCCCTCGTCGCGATCGACTCGACGTCCTCGCGCTCGAACCTTCCCGTCCTCGACCGGCTCGAGGAGGTGGCGCGCGGGCTCGGCTTCGACACGCGGCGGGAGACCTGGAGGGACGCGGAGGACGTGGAGAAGGGAAACCTCGTCTGCCGGCGCGGCGGGGGCTCCCCCGCGGCGCTCGCCCTCGTGGGCCACTCCGACTGCGTCCCGTTCGACCCGGAGTGGGAGGAGGCGCTCGGGGCGGAGCGGGGCGGCCGCGTCTACGGCCGCGGCGCAGCGGACACGAAGGGATTCCTCGCCTGCGCCCTCGTCGCCGCCTCCCGGACGAGGCCGGGGAAGGCGCCCCTCGCCCTCGTCTTCACCGCGGACGAGGAGGTGGGCTGCCTCGGGGCGAAGCGGCTCCTCGCGGAGGGGCGGGTCCACCCGCGCCACGCCATCGTCGGCGAGCCGACGAGCCTCGTCCCCATCCGCGCGCACAAGGGCTACTGCGCGGTCGAGATCACGATCCGGGGGATCGAGGGGCACAGCGCCCACCCGGACACCGGCGCCTCGGCGATCCACGCCCTCGGGCGGTTCTGGCCGGAGATCGAGCGGATCGGCGAGGGGCTCCGCGCGGAGACGGACGGCTCCTTCTCGCCGCCCCACGCGACCTGGAACGTCGGCGTCGTCCGCGGCGGCAAGGCCCGGAACATCATCGCCGGCGAGTGCCGGTTCACCTACGAGTGGCGGCCGCTCCCGGGGCAGGATCCCCGCCGGCCGCTCCGGCTCCTCGAGGAGGCCTGCGCGCGGTTCGTGGAGGCGAGCGGCGGCAAGATCTCGGTCGAGGTCGATCCCCTGCGGACGGACGCCGCGGCGGTGACGCCCCCGGAGGCGGAGATCGTCCGGTTCCTCGAGGCGGAGTCGGGGAACCGTCCGGCCACCGTCCCGTTCGGCACGGAGCTCCCCGAGGTGATCGGGATGGGGGCGGAGGCCTGCGTCTTCGGCCCCGGGGACATCCGGGTCGCCCACCGGACCGGCGAGTTCGTCGAGATCGCCGAGCTCGAGCGGGCCGCGGCGATCCTCCAGCGGGCGATCGAGCGCTTCTGCGGGTGAGGAGGCGGTCTCGTCCCGGAGGAGGCGGAGCGGCCGCCCGCTTCCGCTCGCCCTTCGACAGGCTCACCACGAGCCGACGGCAGGGGATCCGTTCGCCCTGACCCTGAGCCTGTCGAAGGGTCGAAGGGCGAACGCCGAGGCGCGATGGGAGTGATCACGGCCGTCACTCCCCGTCGTGCACGTGGTAGTGCGCGTGGGCGTGCGCCCCGTGCCTGTGGACGTGCCGGTGGGCGAGCCCGCTCGCGATGAGCCGCCACTCGTCGTGGAGGAGGTCGTGGGCGGGGCCGTCGTAGAGGACGCCCTTCTTCCCCGGCGCGAGGAGGACCGCCCGCTCCCCGAGCTCCTCGGCCACCGAGACGCTGTGGGTCGCGGCGATCACGGTGAGCCCGGAGATCCCCCCGAGGACGTCCACGAGCCGGCCCGCAGAGGCGGGGTCGAGGCCGGCCGTCGCCTCGTCGAGGAGGAGGACCTTCGGCTCCACCGCGAGGAGCGCGGCGAGGGCGACCCGCTTCTTCTCCCCGCCGGAGAGCTCGAAGGGGGCCCGGTCGAGGAGCTCGTGGACGTCGAAGGCCTCCGCCCAGCGCGCGACCCGCCCCGGCACGTCGTCGAGGCCGAGCTGGCGCGGGCCGAAGGCGATCTCGTCCTCCACGGTGGGGTGGAAGAGCATCGCGTCCGGGTTCTGGAAGAGGAGCGCGACCTCGCCGCGGAACTTCCGCCGGAAGCCGGGCTCGTCGAGCGCGACCGGCTCGAGCTTCGTCCCCGCGTAGCGGACCTCGCCGCCGTCCGGGTAGGCGAGGCCGTCGAGGAGCCGGAGGAGCGTCGTCTTCCCCGCCCCGTTCACGCCGAGCACGACGATCCGCTCCCCGGGACGGACGGCGAGGCTCACCTCGTCGAGCACGGGCCCGCGGCGGGAACGGACGGTGACGCGGTCGAGGGTGAACGGCATCGCTAGTGCCTCGCCCCAGGCATGTTGCCCCGCGTCCCCGCTCGCCCTTCGACAGGCTCAGGGCGAGCGGACTCCGCCATCCGCTCGTGGTGAGCCTGTCGAACCACGAGCGGTGTCGGGGATCGGCGAATCGGATCTCTTTGGGTGGGTCGCGGCACTAGAACCCCCGGGAGCGGAGCGCGTCCGCGGCGTCGCGGGCGTTCCGGCTGGAGAGGACGAGGAGCGCCCCGGTGATCCCCCCGGCCCCGCGCACGACCTCCCTCGCCCCGGGCCGCCGCGGGAGCCGGCTCCGCAGGCCGAGCCGGGACTCCGTGGCGAGGAGCCGGAGGGCGTGGATCTGCGCGAGGACGACGACGAGGACCCGGCTCGCCCACGGCCACGGCTCGAGCGCCCGGAGGAGGCTCGCCCGCGCGAGGACGGAGAGGGCGAGGAAGGCGAGGAGCGCGGCGCGGAGGTTCAGGGCGAGGAGCGGCTCCCAGCCCACCTCGGGCAGACCGAGGACCCGCTCGAACGCGGCGGTGGCGAGCGTCGCGCCGAGGGTGAGGGGGAGCACCCAGACCGCGACGCGGACGAGGCGGGCCCCGGCCCCTCCGTGGAAGACGGCGATCGCGAGGACCGCCGCCGCCCCGAGCAGGCGGACGTCGGTCGCGGCGGAGAGGGCGAAGGCGGCGACGAGCCAGCCCGCGAGCAGGGCGCGGGAGGGGCCGGGATCACGGAGCCGCATCGAGCCTCGCCCTGCGGAGGAGCGCGAGCGCCGCCGCCGTGTAGGCCCCCTCGACGACCCCGGTGAGGGCGAGGCTCGGGAGCATCGTCGCCCCGAGCACGACCGGGAACGGCACCGGGAAGACCTCCGCCGAGAGCGCGTGCTGGAGGCCGAGGACGCCCGCGACCGCGAGGGCGGCGACCTGCGTCCCCACCCATCCCGCCGCGAAGGCCGCGGGCGCGCCGCCGATCCGCCGCGCCGCCCGGTGGACGAGCCAGGCCGCCCCGGGCCCGAGGAGCCCCATCGCCAGGGCGTTCACCGCGAGCGTCGTCACCCCTCCCGCGCCGAAGAAGAGGGCCTGGACCACGAGGACGAGGCTCTCGCAGACGAAGGCGGCGAGCGGGTGGAAGAGGATCGCGAGGAGCGCCGCGCCGGCGACGTGGGCCGACGTCCCTCCGGGCACGGGGATCCGGATCGTCTGGAGGACGAAGGCGAGCGCGGTGAGCGAGCCCATGAGCGGGAGCGCGTCGACCGCCCGGGCGCCGAAGTGGCGCCGGGCCGCGGCGATCCAGAGCGGGACCGCCGCGGCCCAGGCGGGGATCGTGACCTGGGGAGAGAGGAAGCCGTCGGGGACGTGCATCGCTCACCTCCCCGCGGCGCGCCGGCGGCGCTGCACGGCGAAGAGGGCGAGGAAGGCGAGCGCGAGCGCGAGCGC